>JAENWC010000139.1 GCA_016650235.1 Terriglobia bacterium | reverse complement strand
GATGGCCATCACCGGTTATCGCAACCTGGGCGATGCGTCCACCTATCCGGAGAACAGTCAAACGGTGTCGTTCCAATATGAGGACATTTTGACGGTCGTGCGGAACAGCCACACGCTGAAGTTTGGCGGGCAGTATGTGCAGAACCGGTTCAATGGTTTTTCCGCGTTTCCCACGCGGGGGACGTTCGACTTCAACGGGCAGTTCACGCGTCAGATCGGGAGCACGAGCGCGGCCACGGCGTTGGCGGATTGGGCGCTGGGGGCAACGAGCGATATCAACCGCAACGTTCTGGTGGGCACGTTCGGCATGCGGTTCTACAATCTGAATGCGTTTTTCGACGATTCGTGGCGCGCGACCAACCGGCTGACGCTGACCTTCGGCGTGCGCTATGAGTTGCTGACGCCGCCGTATGAGGTGTATGACCGGTGGTCGAACTTCAACGTGGAGACGGCGCGGTTGGAGATCGCCGGACGCAATGGCGCGAGCCGGCGGTTGCGGAACCTGGATACCAACAACCTGGCGCCGCGGTTGGGGATCACGTATATGTTGACGGGCGACCGCAAAACGGTTCTGCGCGCGGGATTTGGCAGCTCGTTTGTGGAAGCGGGACAGGGCGGCGGGCAGTTGTACAAGAACCTGCCGTTCTTTTATTCGAACGTGCTGGCGACGGACCAGAATGCGGCGCCGCCGAGGCGGCTATCGCAGGGGCTGGACGCGCCGGTTCCGCCGGACCTCAACAACAATGCGCAATTGTCGGGCGGGAATCCGAACGCGTGGGACTACGGGTTGAAGTCGACGAACGCGTTGCAATGGAGCCTGGGCATTCAGCGCGAGGTGCTGCCCGATTTACTCGTGGATGTGTCCTATGTGGGGACGAGATCACTGGGGCTCATCGCCAACGTGAACATCAACCAGTCGGTGCCGGGAGCTGGGGCGCAGCCGCAAAGGCGGCCATTCTTCGCGGTGAACCCGAACGTGACCAACATCACCTATCGCACCAACTTTGGCGCGGCGAAGTATCACTCGATGCAGACGCGCGTGGAGAAGCGGGCGCGTGGGGGGCTGACGATGTCCCTTGCCTACACGTGGTCGCACTTCTTGAGCAACGGCGGCAACATCAACGGAGGCGGGAACGCGCCGCCGCAGGATGCGCGGTGCTATCGCTGCGAGTGGGGATCGATGCCGGAGGACAGGAGGCACATCGCGGTGTTCAATCACGTGTGGGAGCTGCCGTTCGGCAAAGGGCGGAAGTTTGTGACGGCCGGGCCGGCGGCGATAGTGTTGGGCGGGTGGAGCGTGAACGGGATCTGGTCGATGTCGACGGGGGAGCACTTCACGGCGACAGCGGCGGCAGCGGTGTCGAATTCGGCGGGTGGCGGCGGCGACCGGCCCAACCGGATCACGGATGGGAACCTGCCGCGGGACGAGCGGACGATCGACCGGTGGTTTGACTTGGCCGCGTTCGCGGCGCCTGCGCAGTTCACGTTCGGCAACTCGGGGCGAGGAATTCTCGTGGGTCCGGGGAACTTTAACGTGGACGCGGGCATTCACCGCCAGTTCGCCATCGGCGAGCGCTACAAACTGACGTTCCGCTGGGAGATGTTCAACGCGTTCAACCGCGCCAACTTTGGTAATCCGAACCCGGCGATCGGCAATGCGCAGGCGGGCCAGATTAGCGGGACCGCGCCCGCACGCATCCAACAGGCGGCGCTGAAGTTTGCTTTCTGAGGCGGGTGAGGTGAATCGCCAGCCGCTCTGCGACTTTCGGGGTCGAACTTCGGCACGGCGGAGTTGTTCATCTGGCCAATGGCGGTGAAGCGCGGGGTTTCGCCCGCCTTGACGTAGAGGCCGGCGCCAGTCTAGAGTTTGCTACCCGTCGCGGCTCCGGTTTGGCGATACTCATAGATCGATGGGAAGCGAATTACCGCTTTTCGGCCCGCTGCACTTGGCGGTGATCGTGGCCGTCCCCGGCTCGGCGTGGGCGCTCGCCCGCTTCGCGGGCGGCGAGGAGCGGCGCTGCCGCTCAACCTGTGCGACGTGACGCTCTGGCTGACCGTTGCCGCCGCGCTCTCCCATTGGCCGTTGTGTTACGAGCTGGCGTGGTCCGGCATGGCGGTGCTGACTCCCGACCTCTGGGCGCCCGGCTTCTCCTATCCGACTATCTACTTCTTCCTCGCCCACGGCGGCGCCATCGCCACGCTGCTGTACCTGGCCCTGGTATCTGCTCGGCGGCGAAACGGTCGCCGTGGCGCTTTTCTGGCTGCTCTGGCTGCCCTTTCGCCGAATAAACTCTGAAACGCTTTCCACTGCCGGCCGGAGCGTGTAGACTGGATCGGTAATAGAGGTTGGCAACACGGAGATACTGATGGATTGGAAACTACTCTTGAGAAACACGCGTAAGACGGCGCTGCGCGCCGCGAATCTAAGCCCCGTGCTCATTTGGGATTTGGTGTCGCGGCGAGCGCCCTTTGCGCTTTTGGCGGTGCTTTGTTCAGCCGCACTGGCGCCTGGGATCAGTGCGCAAGCGATTCCGGAACCGGCCCAACAGAAGATCGACTTCGATCGCGATGTCTGGCCAGTTCTTGAATCGAAGTGTTTTAGTTGTCACGGCGCCGAAAAACAATTAGCCGGGCTGCGGCTGGACCGGCGGCAGCTAGCCTTGCGCGGCGGCGACTACGGCAAGGTGATCCTTCCCGGCAAGAGCCTTGAGAGCAAGTTGATTCTACGCCTGTTGAGTTCGAAGGAAGGCTTGCAGATGCCGCCCACCGGACCGCTGGAATCGCATCAGATTTCTATTCTCAGGGCCTGGATCGATCAGGGCGCCGACTATGGAGTTGCGCGCAACACAGAGCCGCGTGACACTAAACCGGAGACACCCGCTCTGGCAGCTCTGCTGGATGCTATCGCGAGGGATGACCAGGCCGCCATCGGCAAAGCAATCTCCTCTGACCGGGCGCTGTTGCTGGAAACCGATCGGGGCGGCGCGACGCCTCTGATGCACGCGGCAGGCCGGGGCAGCCTCGCCGCAATGAAGACGCTGCTCACCGCTGGAGCGAAAGTAGATACCGCCAACCGCCGCGGAGCCACCGCGTTGTTCTGGGCGCTGGGGGAGCCGGAGAAAGTTCGTCTTCTGCTTGCACACAAGGCTTCTGTTCAAGTGAAGAATTCCGATGACCGGGCGCCGCTTCACAACGCGGCCCATTTCCCGGCAGCGCCGGAAATGCTCGCCATGCTGCTGGAAGCGGGCGCTAATCCGAATGCGCGCGATACAGCCGGAATGGTGCCTCTCCATCTGGCGGCGGTGGGTGGAAATGCGGCGGCCATCAAAGTCCTTCTGGCTGCGGGAGCCAAGCCAGCGGAAGCGGCTCTGAATGGGACAACGCCGCTGATGCAGGCTGTGGCGGCGCGCTGCGGGGACTGCGTGCGCCTGCTCATCGACAAGGGCGCCGACGCCAAAGCGGTGACCAAGAGAAACGTAAGCGCACTGGGCATGGCCGCCTATTGGGGCGATCCGGCGGTGGTGAAGCTGCTGATCGAGAAAGGCGCACCAGTGAATCTGGTGGACGCGGACGGTTACACGCCGCTGAAGTTTGCCGCATACTCGGAGTTTGCCGGAGCGGACGTGGTCGGTATGCTGCTGGCACACGGCGCGGATCCCGCCGCCGGCGCCGAGGAAACGGCGCTCGAGTTGGCGGCGTTGCGGGGCGAGACCGATGTGGTTAAGATCTTGAGAAGGGCGGGGAAGGCCCCCGCAAGGTAATCTATGCTAAAAACAATTCTCTTGCTGTCCGGTTTGGCCGCGTTGCATGCTGCGGAGATACCCGAGGCAACGCTAAAACGCGCGGTGACTCGCGCCTTGGCGCCGCTCGAAAAGCAAAGCCCTGTATTCGTGAAAACGGGCGGCTGCAATTCCTGCCACAACCAGGATCTTCCTGTGGTCGCGCAGACGTTGGCCCGGCAACGGGGCATCCCAACAGGCGCCGACATCGTCCTCTTTGATGAATCGGACGCGACCCAGCGAATCTTCGAGCATGGCGCGGTGGTAAGCGCCGGGTCTCTGGGCTACACCATGATCCGGGAAGCAGCCCGCAAGCGCCCGGCGGATTCGGAAACCGATGCCAATGTCTCTTTTCTACTCACCGGGCAACTGGGCAATGGCCGCTGGGATAGCCGTTCCAACCGGCAACCCTTGACTACCGGCGATCATTTCGCCACCGCTTTCGGAATCTTCATCGTCCAGAACTACGCACGCGGGGTCCAGCGCGAGCAGGCGCCGGCGCATGTCAGCCGCGCCGTGGCATGGCTGCGCGAAAATGCCCCCGTGACCAATCAGGACAGCGCCTTCCAGGTGCTCGGGCTGGTTTGGGGCAAAGCCAGTGACGAGGCCGTGAAGCGGGCATCCGCAACACTGCAATCCAGGCAACGCGACGATGGCGGCTGGGCGCAATTGTCCTCTATGACCTCCGACGCTTATGCCACCGGACAGGCTCTCTACGCGTTGGCCTTGTCCGGCACGCCGGCCACGCATCCTGCCTACCGCCGCGGGTTGGATTACCTGCTCAAGACGCAAGCCAAGGATGGCACATGGTATGTCAAAGCGCGCTCCAAACCGGTACAGCCATACTTCGATTCCGGTTTCCCGTATGGTCACGATCAGTGGATCTCAGCGGCGGCAACGAGTTGGGCGGCCATGTCCATCACCATGGCGGTGGATGCGCCCAACCAGATCAAGGCCGGCCTGCGGCGCTAATTGGTTTGATACTTCCAATCCTGCTTCTTCTTTTCGCGCCATCGGCCGGAGCTTCTCCGGAAGATGCTGTGCGCAAGGTTTTCGCCGCGAAGTGTTGGGCCTGCCATACGCAAACGGCGATGGGCGGTCTGCGCCTGGATTCCCGGGATGCGCTGTTGCGCGGCGGCAAGTCCGGACCAGCCATCGTTCCAGGAGATGCCGCGGCCAGCCGCCTCTTCCGCGCAGTTTCACGCACACAGGCCGGAGTAATGCCCATGCCTCCCGGGGACCCGCTGGACCCTGCCCAAATTCGTCTGATCCAGGATTGGATCAATG
Organism: Terriglobia bacterium; assembly: GCA_016650235.1. Classification (GTDB taxonomy): domain Bacteria; phylum Acidobacteriota; class Terriglobia; order Bryobacterales; family Bryobacteraceae; genus VFZE01. The sequence continues at coordinate 5,794 of JAENWC010000139.1, read as the reverse complement.
CGGGTGCGTCTTGGGCAGAAGCCCCAAAGATGGATCCTGCGGCGCACTGGGCCTTTCAGCCGCTTGCGCCCGGACGCTCCCTCGATTCTCTTGACACCCTGATCGGGCGAGCCCAGCAGTCCGCCGGCCTCAGCCATAATCCACGCGCCGGCAGGAGCACTCTCATCCGCCGCGCCTTTTTTGACCTGACCGGTCTGCCTCCGGATAACACTCAGTTTGCCGAGGCGATGGGGGACCAGGCTTCGGATTGGTTTGCCCGCATGGTGTCCAGGCTCCTTGACTCGCCGCACTTTGGCGAGAAGTGGGCGCGGCATTGGCTGGACGTGGCACGCTACGGCGAGGACGACTTCAGCGGAACCGCGGTAATCCCATATTTCAACGCATGGCGCTTTCGTGACTGGGTGGTGCAGTCGATCAACACGGGAATGCCCTATGACAAGTTTCTAATGGCGCAACTGGCCGGGGACCTGATGGACGACCCCTCTCTGTTGCCGGGCACGGGGTTGATTGGACTCGGCCCCTGGTACTACGGCATCTCCCAACCTCCGCAGGCCAGGGCCGACGAACGGCATGACCGGGTGGACCTGGTCACACGCGGAATGCTCGGCGTCACCGTCGCTTGCGCCCGCTGCCATGATCACAAGTACGATCCATTCACATCGCAAGACTACTACGCCCTGGCCGGTGTCTTTGCCAGCTCCGCCTATAAGGAGTATCCGCTGGTTCCGCCTGATCAAGCCGACGCGTGGAAGAAACAGGAAGAGACGGTGAAGGCAGCCGAAAAATCGCTGCACCAGTTCCTCGATGCGCAGGCGGCGCGATTGTCCGCGAATTTCTCCACGCAGATTGCCGCCTATATGACGGCCACTGTCGAACCGCGGCGTAGCGGCAAGCTGAACCCAAAAGTTCTGGACCGCTGGAAGAAGTATCTAGCCAAACCGGAAGAGTTTCACCCATACCTCGAATCCTGGTTCCAGGGAAACCACACCACAGAGGAAGCCGAGCGCTTCCAGCGTTTGATACTGGACATCGTCGCGGAAAAGAAGATCATCGACGAGGAGAATCGGCGGCTGGTGGAGACGGGCGCCAAAGACCAGCCCAAGGTGCAGCGAACCATTGTTCTGCCTGGCGGCTACCGTTCCGAGGAAGATTTCAATCCCGGCGCCTACATCCCGACAAAGTCATTGGAGCGCAACCGGTTCGTTGCCTATAACAGAATTCTGGGAGAGAACACAGCCCCGCTCAAGTTCAACCGCGAGCTTACCGCTTCGCTGCTGGAAGGCGATCCTCTGGCCGAGTATCGCCGCCTCAACCGCACCTTCCAGGATCTCAAGAAAAAACTGCCTCCTCAGTATCCCTACCTTGCCGGCGCCGCCGAGTTTCAGCCCTTGGACCTGCAACTCAACCGGCGCGGAAACCCCGAAGATCCCGGTGATGTAGTTCCGCGCAGGTTTCCCCTTGTGTTGTCCGGCGGCAAGCCATTGCCCCTGAATGCAGGCAGCGGGCGTCTGCAACTGGCCGAAGCTGTGGCGCATCATCCGCTGGCTGCGCGCGTTGCGGTGAACCGGGTTTGGCTCAATCTCTTCGGACAGGGACTGGTGCAAACTCCATCCAATTTCGGCCGCATGGGGGATCGCCCTGTTCTTCCGGAAGTCCTCGATTTCCTGGCAGCCGGCTTTGCACGGCAGAATTACTCACTCAAGAGCCTCATCCGCACCATCGTTGTCTCCGACGCCTATCAGCGGTCGTCAGCCTTGCAGCCCGCCTCAGAAAAGTTGGACCCCGGGAACCGATACTTCTGGCGCCAGAATCGCCGGAGGCTGGATGCCGAGCCGTTGCTGGACGCCATGCTCGCGGTCTCGGGCGAACTGGACCGCACCCTGGGAGGTGAATCGAGGCCGCTCAACGCGGATCTACATCGCCGCACCCTTTACGTCAAGACGAGCCGTTTCCAACAGAACGAAACGCTGTCCTTGTTCGACCTGCCGGTGGCCTCGGTCACCTGTGAGCAGCGCGCGGTGACCAACGTCCCATTGCAGAAGCTCGTCTTCCTGAACTCCGATATCGTTTCCAGCCGCGCCGCTGCTCTTGCCCGGCGCGTGCGGAAACGAAATATAGAGGAAGGCATTGAAAGAGCCTACCAACTGCTGTTCCAGCGCGCGCCCGGCAGCAGCGAACGGAAGCTAGCCGCCCAGTTCCTGCGGGCGGCCGGCAAGGACCGCTGGGAACAGTATGCCCAGGTCTTGCTCAGTTCAAACGAGTTTGCTTATGTCGATTGAACGCTCCGCTGCCATCCCGGCCTTCATTCACCCGCGCTTGTCGCGCCGTGAGGCATTCTCGCGCATGGCCGGCGGCTTTGGCATGGCGGCGTTGTCGCAGGCGCTCCAGGCAGAAGCCCACCCGCTCGCTCCAAAGGCGCCCCACTTCGTCCCGAAGGCCAGCCGCATCATTTATCTGGTGATGAACGGAGGCATGTCCCACGTCGATACCTTTGACCCCAAACCCATGTTGTCCAAGTACAACGGACAGCCCATTCCCGGCGGCGCCCCCAAGACCGAGCGCTCCACCGGCAACTTGTTCGCGTCCCCATTCTCCTTTCGCAAACAGGGGCAAAGCGGCATTGAGGTTTCCGAAATTTTTCCTCGCGTCGGCGGCTTGATGGATGACTTCTGTCTGATTCGTTCCATGTGGACCGAAGTTCCCAACCATGAGCCTTCCCTATTCATGTTCAACACCGGAACCATACAGCCCGGCCGGCCCAGCCTCGGCAGTTGGCTCATGTACGGCCTTGGTTCGCAGAGCCGCAACCTCCCCGGTTTCGTGGTGCTTTGTCCCGGTATGCCCGTCGTCGGATCCCCGCTGTGGTCCTCCGCTTTTCTTCCCGCCGTGTTTCAGGGCACCTTTCTCAGGAATACAGAAGCCGATCCCTACAAGCTCATCCAAAACATCAGGCCGATGGCGCAACTCGCGAGGCAGCGCCGCCAACTGGACCTGCTGGGCGCGCTCAACCGTGAGCACTTGGAGAGCAGGGGCAACGACTCCCAGCTCGAGGCCTCGATAGAATCCATGGAAACCGCATTCCGGATGCAGACGGAGGCGCCCGATGCGTTCGACATCCGCAAGGAAACGCCGGAAACGCTGGCCCGGTACGGCGACACCGAAATCGGGCGCAGTTGCCTGCTCGCGCGCCGCCTGTCCGAACGCGGAGTCCGTATGGTGCAGGTCTACTACGGAAACTCCCAGCCCTGGGACAGCCATGAGGATATCCTCGTTCACAAACGGCTGGCCCAACGGACTGACCCGGCAGTGGCCGCGCTCATACAGGACCTCAAAGACCGGGACATGCTGCGCGACACCATTGTTGTGTTGGGCACCGAGTTCGGCCGCACGCCTTCGGTGGAAAACGGCTCCACTACCAAAGTCCATTTCGGCCGCGACCACAATTCCTACGGCTACACCATCGCGCTGGCGGGCGGCGGCATCAAGGGCGGAACCGTGTATGGAGCGACCGACGATTTTGGTTACCGCGCGGCTGACAAGCCGGTTCATCCCCACGATGTGAATGCCACGCTACTCCATCTGCTTGGGTTTGACCACACCAAGCTCACCTATCACTACAGCGGCCGCGACTTCCGGCTTACTGACGTGCATGGCAGTGTGCTGCAAGGCATTCTGGCCTGATGATCGTTGCTCTCGCCGACGATCTGACCGGGGCGCTTGAGGTAGGGGCGCAATTCGCCGCCCGTGGTATTCGATCGCGAGTGACCATCTCCACCGCCGGCGAAAAAGGATTCCTCAACGTTTTCGATATGGAATCACGTCATGTTGCCTCCGAGGATGCCGAGCGCATCGTTACCGGGCTGACGCCTGCCGATGCCCGACTGGTCTATCTCAAGACGGACTCCACATTGCGCGGCAACATCGCCGCTTCGATGCGCGCGCTGGCCCGCTTGTTCCCGGACTCGCCCATCGCGTACGTGCCGGCCTATCCGGAACTTGGCCGGACGGTGAAGAACGGCCGCCTGTTCGTGGATGGGATCCCGGTGCATCAGACTGATTTCGCCAATGATCCGTTGAACCCGGTTCAGGACAGCTCCATCGCTCAACTGCTTGGACCGGATTTGCCCTGCGTCATCCACGATGGAGAAACTTCCGGCGATGTTGCTGCCGCAGTGGCCGCTGCTCTCGGTGACGAACGGTGCAGGATCATTGCCGGGCCGGCATCTGTGGCGGTCGCGTTGGCCTCGCGCTTCGGTGCTCCCTCCGCAATTTGCTGGCCGCGGGTGCGATCATGCCTGATTGTGAACGGCAGTCTCCACGAAACATCCGCCCGGCAGGCCGCCTATGCGGAGACCCATTGCCCGGAGTGGCGGGTAATCCGGCTCGTTATTGATCCCGGCTCCGCGCCACTGGAAATCGCGGCGCAAACCGCGCGTGTCGTGGTCCGGGGCATGGAGACAGACCCGGTGGACGCGCTCATGATTTTCGGAGGCGATACGGCATACGCGATACTGAAAGAGTTACGGTGCGCCTGGCTGGAGCCTCTCGGCGAGCTGGTCAGCGGTGTCCCCGTTTCGCGCATTCCAGGAAGGAAGCTGCATCTGATCACCAAAGCAGGGGGATTCGGAGACGTATCACTCATCTGCCGAATTCAGAAGATTCTTCATGCCAACTGAAACTCCTATTTTCGGAATTACCATTGGCGATGCGAGCGGCGTCGGTCCGGAGATTCTGCTGAAGGCGTGGGCCGGAGGAGAGATTCAGAACGCTATCGTCGCCTATGGTGATGTAGAGGCCCTGCGTCACTACGCCAGCCTGCTGGGGCTTGCGGTTCCCATTCGCGCGATTGATTCACCGTCGCAGTATCAGGCCGGATCACTGAACGTGATCGACCACGCACTCCTGCAAACCGGCGAAGTGACACCCGGTCAATTGAGCGCTAAATCGGGCCACGCGGCGCGGGAATACGTGGTGTCGGTGACCAAAGCCGCCCTCGACGGGTCGATTGTCGCGATGGTCACCTTGCCGATGAACAAGGAAGCGACCCAACTTTCTCACCCGGGCTTCACCGGCCACACAGAATTGATCGGCGCTCTCTGCGGGGCGAGTGAGGTGACCATCATGCTCGCCTCCGACCAATTGATCGTTACGCACGTCAGTACCCACATGTCGCTGCAAGATGCCATATTTGCCGCCAAGAAGGATCGCATCTGTTCCATCATCCGCCTGACCTACGACGCTGTCCGGCGTCTGATGCCGAATCCAAGGATCGCCGTTGCGGGCCTGAATCCGCACGCGGGCGAGAATGGCCTGTTCGGCACGGAGGAGCAGCGCGAAATTATCCCCGCGGTGGAATGGGCGAGGCAACAGGGGATTCCGGTGGAGGGTCCGTTTCCGCCCGACACGCTGTTCTACATAGCGGTACGCAAGAAGAAGTACGACGTCATCGTATGCATGTACCACGACCAGGGTCACATTCCCTTGAAGCTGTTGGATTTTGAAGGCGGAGTGAATGTCGCGCTCGGGCTACCGATCATACGCACTTCCGTGGACCACGGCACGGCCTTCGACATCGCGGGCAAAGGTGTTGCCTCGACAGTCAGCCTGATACGCGCACTGCAATTCGCCGTCCGGCTGGTTGGTCAGAAAGCAAAGCTCGATTAACCCGTTCCGTTCCTTAAGCCTCTTGCGGTGGATGTTCCTTGTGCGGCCGCGGCGCGGGTAGAATCACCTGCCGCACGGGATCAAATGCCATCACGCGCCCCCTGCGGTAGGACTCGACGCCGAGCCCAAT
>JAENWC010000138.1 GCA_016650235.1 Terriglobia bacterium | reverse complement strand
TAGTTGTGGCGTGCCCGAAACGGACGACGCCATCGTACACCTTTTCACTGCGTGTGTAGAACTGGCTCAGACGGGTGGCGCGTCCGACCACGAGCGGGAGAACGCCTGTGGCCATGGGATCGAGCGTACCGAGATGCCCGACACGCCTGGTGCCGGCAATGCGGCGCATCTTATTCACCACGTCGTGGCTGGTCCAGCCGCCGGGTTTATCGATAACGAAGACTCCGTCCATCCAATTCCAATTTAGCCCAGTTCCGATTTGGCAGTGAGGATTTGCGGCCCATCCGCGCCGCCGATATAGAATGGAATCGATGAGTGAAGAAGATTATCCCCTGCCGCCGGCCAGCTTCGAGTTCCTGGTGGCAAGTCTACGGGCGCAGGCGGAGATACAACTTGGCCTGATGCACTTTGGCCCGGAGAATGAACGGCCGCAACCAAACCTCCCGCTGGCGCGGCATGCCATTGACATGCTGGCGCTGATTGAGGAGAAGACGCGCGGAAACTTGACGATGGAAGAGCAGCGCGAGTTGGGCAACTCCCTGACCGAGCTCCGGTTCCGGTTTGTGCAAATTGCAGAAACGGTAGCGAAGGCCAAACCGGCTGGAAACGAGCAGACTTCTGAGCCGGCTCAATGACCGGGCCACTGCGGATTACGGTGCTGGGATCGGGCACCAGCGTGGGAGTGCCCACCATCGGCTGCCACTGCGCGGTGTGTCAAAGCGAAGACCCCAGGGACAACCGGCTGCGGCCCTCGGTGCTGTTGCGCTACAACGGACAGACGGTGCTGGTGGACACGACGCCGGACTTCCGGCAGCAGGCTCTGCGCGCGCGCATTGAACGGATCGACGCGATTCTGTACACGCATTGGCACGCCGATCACATCATGGGGCTGGATGATGTAAGGCCGTTCAACTTCCGTCAGAAGGGCACCATTCCCATCTACGGATCGGACCAGACACTACTTTCTATCCGGAACTGCTTCGGGTATGCGTTTGAGGAGTCGGCCACACAATCGTCGATTCCGAAGCTGGAGACGCGCAGCGTGAATGGAGCCAGCTTTGATCTGTTCGGATTGCAGGTGACCCCGGTTCCGCTGCTGCATGGGCGGGATTGGATTTACGGATTCCGGTTCGGGCCGGCGGCCTATCTGACCGATCACAGCGAGATTCCCGAGGAATCGCTGGCGATGCTGGAAGGGCTGGAGGTTCTGTTTCTGGACGCACTGCGGCACAAGCCGCATCCGACGCATTCCACGGTAGCGCGCTCCTTGCAGTATGTGGAGCGCCTGAATCCCGCGCGCGCCTACTTCACGCACATCTGCCACGATCTTGGGCATGAGCGGACCGAGCAGCGCCTCCCCTCGCGGGTGCGCCTGGCCTTTGACGGGCTTGAGATCAGCGTGGCTCTGCCGGATGGTGGCGGGGATGAACACTGAAATGCGCGTGTACCACAGTTTGGGGGAGGCAGCGGGAAGCTTTGGACCATCGGTGGTGAGCATCGGAAACTTCGACGGCGTGCATCTGGGCCACCAGCAACTGCTGCGGCGCGTGCGCGAGATGGGCGCCCGATTGGACGCCAAGCCATCGATCATCACTTTTGATCCTCATCCAACCGTGGTGCTGGCGGCGGAACACGCTCCGAAACTGCTGACCACGATAGAGCAGCGGCTGGGCTGGATGGAGCGGCATGGCGTTATGCAGGCGCTGGTGCTGCCGTTCACCCGCGAGTTCTCGCTGCAATCGCCGGAGCAGTTTGTGGAAAGGGTGTTGCGGCAGGCGGCCGGCGTGCGCGGGGTGCTGGTGGGAGAGAATTTCCGGTTTGGCAACCGGCAAATGGGCAACACGGCATTGCTCAAGGAGATGGGCGCGCGGGACGGATTTGCGGTGGAGGTGGCGGGCGGAGTATTTCTGCACAATCGCATGGTGTCGAGCACGGAGATCCGGCGGCAGGTGCGGGCCGGGCATGTGGCGCTGGCGGCGCGGTTGCTGGGAAGGTTCTATGGACTGGAAGGAAAGGTAGTGCAAGGGCGCGGGGTGGGATCCAGGCAAACGATGCCGACGTTGAATCTGGACACAACCGCCGAGGTGTTGCCGGCGTGTGGAGTGTATGTAACCAGAACGACGGACTTGGGCACATCCCGGCGCTGGAACTCGGTGACCAACGTAGGCGTTCGTCCCACCTTTGGCGGCGATGGGGAGTTGAGTATCGAAAGCTTTGTGTTATCCGGCTACGAGCCGCCGCCGCCCGAGCGTATCCGCGTGGAGTTTCTGCATCGTTTGCGCGAGGAACGGCGGTTTGCGGATCCGGCGGCGCTGAAGGCGCAGATCCTGAAAGATGCGGCGCGGGCGCAAACCTACTTGCGGCGGCTGGCGGCGATAGAATCAGAATAATGGCGTATCCTATACAACGAATGCGGCGGCTGCGCCGGTCTGAGGCGATGCGGCGGCTGGTGCGCGAGACGCATCTGGAACCGTCGGGCATGGTATTGCCGCTGTTTGTCTGCCCCGGGGAAGGGGTGAAGCGCGAGATCGTGTCGATGCCCGGCAATTTTCAAATGTCAGTGGACGAGATTGTGAAGGAGTGCGAGACCGTTCACGGACTGGGCCTGGGGGCCGTGATTTTGTTCGGCATTCCGGCATCGAAGGATGAAGAGGCCACGGGCGGCTACGATGCCGATGGGATCGTGCAGCGCGGCGTCCGGGCGATCAAACGGGCTGTGCCCGGGTTGCTGGTGATTACCGACGTTTGCAACTGCGAATATACCAGCCACGGCCACTGCGGCAAGATTGTGGATGGCGATGTGGACAACGACGCAACGCTCGAGTGGCTGACCGCCTCGGCGGTTTCGCATGCCCAAGCGGGAGCCGACGTGGTGGCTCCGTCGGACATGATGGACGGACGCGTGGCTGCGATCCGAAAAAGTCTTGACGAAAACGGCTTTGCGCAGATCCCGATCCTGTCGTATGCGGCCAAGTTCGCATCGGCATTCTATGGTCCGTTTCGGGAAGCGGCTGAGTCCGCGCCGCAGTTCGGCGACCGGCGCAGCTATCAAATGGATCCGGCCAACGGGCGCGAGGCGATGCGGGAAATCGAATTGGATCTGGAAGAGGGAGCGGACATGATCCTGATAAAACCAGCCATGCCCTACCTGGATTTGATCCGGCAGGCGCGCGACCGGTTCGATGTACCGGTCGGGGCGTATCAGGTGAGTGGGGAGTTCAGCATGATCATGGCGGCGGCGCGCAACGGGTGGATCGACCAGGAGCGGGCGATGGTAGAGTCACTCACCTGCATAAAACGTGCGGGGGCGAGCATCGTCCTCACGTACTTCGCCAAGGACATGGCTAAGCTGCTCGGTTGAGCTGACCAACTCGATCACCAGCGCGTCCAGTGCAATGTTTTTCTGGATATTGCGGCGGAGCAACTGCACCAGGTCATCGGTGCGGGTGACAGCGGCGCGGAGCCATTCAAAACTCAACCTAGGCGCCAGAGACGCGAGCCAAGGCTGCAGATCGGGGTTGCGGACCTCCTCGATCCCCTCGCGCACATGCAACAGGTCTTCCAGCAGCAGGAGGAGCACTTTCAGATATGGCTCCAGTTTTTCCGAGCGCGCAAGCGCCAGTTTTTCCGATTGCTGCGCCCACTTGTGAAACGGAGCGGCGCCGCTGGCGGCTTCCAGGAAAATGCACATGGCGGCGCGGCGGCGGTCATAGAGTTCCAGATCCACCGACAGTGCGATGCCAGGGCTGCCGGAGGCAAGCGCGATGCGGCGCTCCACATGATCCATCTCCCTGGTTTGACCGCGAGCAAACGCAAGCATCTCGGCTGGAGACAGCGGCGCCAGGCGCACGGGAACCGATCGCGAGCGAATGGTGGGCAGAAGGTCGTAGGGATTTTCGGCGGTGAGGAGCAGGATGAGATAAGGAGGAGGCTCCTCCAGCATCTTGAGCAGCGAGTTGGCGGCCTGTTCATTGGCGCGGTCGATGCCATCAATCAGAAAGACGCGGTGCGAGCCGGCAAGCGGGGCAAACTGGGCGCGCTCTTTGAGCAGGCGAGTTTGTTGAATGGAAATCTGGCGCAAAGGGCCATCGGGGGCGAAGGTGACAAAATCGGGATGCGTGGCCAGGAGGAAGGGATCCTCGGCGCGCTTTTCGGAGGGAAGTTTTTCGCGTTCGGCCAGCAGAGATACGTTATGCGGGAGACTGAGGTCGTCGTGCTCGATGCGCGCGCCGCCGCCGAGCAAGCGGGCGGCAAACCGGCGCGCCAGGGTCGCCTTGCCGACGCCCTCTTTTCCATCGAGCAGAATGGTCTGCGGGATGCGGTGGCGCTCGATCATTTCGGCGAGAGTAGAGGCGGCCGCGTGGTTGCCGTGGAAGTTCTCAAACACGAAGCGGCTCCAACAGCGGGGCTACCAGTTGCCAGATGGACTGTTCAATTGTGCCGGGGTCGCCTTTGGCCTCAATCACCCGGACGCGCTGTGGTTCGCGGGCGGCCAGTTCGAGATAGCCCTGACGGACGGCGCGGTGAAACTCGACCGGCTGGTCATCCATACGCGATTCGGCCGGGCGCGATTCAGCCGGGCCGCCGTGATCCCGATTGCGCGCGCGCGCGCGCTCGAGACTGGTTTCCAGATCGATATCCAGATAGATGGTGACGTCGGGCTGGAGCGCACCGCAGGCCACCCGGTGCAGGGCATCCACGACATCCTTGCCGAGGCCGCGGCCGGCGCCTTGATAGACCAGCGTCGAGTCTGTGAAGCGGTCACAGACCACAACCTGACCGGCGGCAAGGGCAGGCGTGATCCACTGCGCCACGTTTTGCGCGCGCGAGGCGAAATAGAGCAGCAGTTCGGCGGTGGGGTCGAGATCCTGATTCGCCGGGTCGAGCAGGATACGGCGGATCTGCATCCCAATAGGGGTGCCGCCGGGCTCGGCGGTTTCCAGCACCTGGAAGCCTTCTTTGCGCAAGCGCGCGAGCAGCCGGCGGATCTGCGTGGTCTTGCCGCTGCCGTCGTTGCCTTCGAACGTGAGAAAGAGGCCGCGGTTAGGGGCTGTCATGGAATAACCGCTCCCTTACGGTCACGGCATCCCGGTAACGCGCTCGGCGCTGAGCCGTGACCAAAGAGAGCGGACTTAGTCGTAAACATAGTGCAGGACCTTCTTGAGATCTTCCCAGGCTTCGCGCTTGGCGTTCTGGTTATAGGGGCGGAGCAGATAAGAGGGGTGGAAAGTTACGATGACTGGAATATCATTCCACTTGTGCCAACTGCCGCGCAGCTTCATGACACCGTCCCTGGTTCCGAGGAGAGCTTTGGCCGCGGTGGAGCCCAAGGCGCAGATGGCCTTGGGCCGGATGACCATCAACTGCCGGAACAGGAACTGGCCGCAGGTTTGCATCTCGTCGGGTTCCGGAGTCCGGTTCTCGGGCGGACGGCACTTCACGACGTTGCAGATGTAGACTTGGTCGCGCACCACCGGGATGCCTTCCTTTTTCGCGGTGCCCTCGATCATCTGCGTGAGAAGTTGTCCGGCACGGCCGACAAACGGGAGGCCTTGCGCGTCCTCATCGGCGCCGGGCCCTTCGCCGACAAATACGAGGGGAGAGGCGGGGTTGCCGGAGCCGAACACGATCTTATTACGGCCGGCGTGAAGGCGGCAACGGGTACACTCGCCCATGTCCTGACGGATGAGATCCAGCGTGTCATCCCCAGATAGCACGGTCAATGGGTTGGGTAGTTGTTCCGGCATGGTTGGTGGTGGCGCAAGATAGAGTTCGGTAATGCCGAGGTCGCGGTAAAAGGCGAGGATCTGCCGCAGCGCGGGGTTGCTCATGAGGAGGCGTAGAGCGCGAGGCGCAGTTTCAGAAGATGATCGAGGATGCTTTCGGCGATGGCGCGTTTGGAGGCGCGCGGAAGCTGGACGGTTTCTCCGGTGCGCATGACTAGCGTGACCTCGTTTTCGTCGGAGTCGAAACCTAGCCCCGCCTGGTTCACCAGGTTGCCCACCACCATGTCGCAGTTCTTGGTTTCCATCTTGCGGCGCGCTTCCGCCACCATGTTGCTGGTTTCGGCGGCAAATCCGATGAGCAGACGGCCACCTTTCTTGCGGCCGAGTTCGGCGAGAATATCGGGGGTCGGGGTCAGGTCCAGAGACAGCCTGGCCGCGGTTTTTTTCACCTTCTGCTTGGGCGGGTTCTCGAGGTGGTAGTCGGCCACGGCGGCGGATTTGATGATGATGGTGGACGCGTCGAGGTGTTGGAGGACGGCGGCGCGCATCTGTGCGGCCGATTCCACCTGGACAATTTGCACACCATCGGGTGGAGGCAACTTGACGGGTCCGGAGACGAGAATCACGCGAGCGCCGCGCCGTGCGGCGGCGGCGGCCAAGGCGTAACCCATCTTGCCGCTGGAGTGGTTGGAGATGAACCGGACCGGATCCAGTGCTTCCCTGGTGGGACCGGCGGTGAGCAGCAAAGTTTCGCCATCCAGATCCTTTTTGGAAGCGTTGTGAGAAAGCACCACTTCGGCTATCTGCATGGGCTCGGCCATACGGCCCGGGCCCACCATCCCGCAGGCAAGCGGCCCATCGCCCGGGGAGACGATGATATGGCCGCGGCTTTCCAGCACCTTGCAGTTGTCCTGCGTGGCCGGATGGAGCCACATGTTGGTGTTCATGGCGGGGGCGAGCACCACCGGACCGGTGAAGGCCAGGTAAAGGGTGGTGAGGAAGTCGCGGGCAAGCCCGTGGGAGAACTGCGCCATGAGGTCCGCGGTGGCGGGGGCGACAACCAGAATGTCATGCTCTTGCGCCACTCGGATATGTTCAATCGAGCTTGAGAGAGTATCTTCGTCGCCGGCGGAGGAAAACAGACTGGTGATGACTTTGCGGCCAGTGAGCGCGGCGAAGGTAAGAGGGGTGATGAACCGCTGCGCGGAATCGGTCATGACCACCTGCACGGCAGCGCCACCGGAGGTGAGCGCACGCACCAGTTCCGCGGCCTTGTAGGCGGCAATACCGCCGCCGACACCGAGCGCCACTCTCATCGGCATAGGGCTACCGCTCCCATTGGTCGCGGCTCAGAACCCGATTCTGGCACAAGCGTTACCTCGATCGGCCTATTCAGCCAGGGCTTCGGCGGCCTGCTCCATCTCCTGGATCGGGTCCGTGTACTTAATGAGTCCACGGCGGACCTCCTCCATGGAAGTCACCGTAGGCTTCTTGGAGGTGGTGGGGAGAAAGGAGCGCGCCCCGGCCTGCAATTGGCGCGCGCGCTTGGCGGCGACAATGATGAACCGGTAGGTGCTCAATTCCGGATCATCCGGAATGGCATGCTGCATGTTTCTGATAATGGATTCGCTCATGAGAACCTAATTCCTGTTACCGTTTGTCCAGGTCCATTCCGAAACTGCTCAGGATGGGCCGGATCTTTTCTTCCATCCGGATGCGGCGGATTCTTTCGGCCTCGACGATGGCACGCAGTTGCCTGACCGAATCCTCCACGTCCTGGTTCACCAGGACGTAATCGTACCGGTGATAATTCCGGATCTCTTCAGCGGCCTCACGGAGGCGGCGCTCGATCACCTGGTCACTGCCTTCCGACCTTGCCCGCAGCCTGCTTTCCAGGATGACTCGAGAGGGGGCCAGAACAAAAATAGATACTGCGTCCGGAATCTTCTCTTTTAATTGTCTCTCACCCTGTACATCGATGTCGAGTACCAGATCGTGCCCGGTCCGGCGCGCCTGGTCGAGATACCTGCGATGGGTCCCATAATAGTTGCCAAATACTTGAGCCGATTCGAGAAACTCATCCGCGGACAAACGCCTTTCAAACTCCTCCCGGGAGATGAAGTGGTAGTTTTGGCCATCTGCCTCAGCCCCGCGACGCTCCCGCGTGGTGTGGGAAATTGAGAAGACGAGCCTTGCGTCCGCCTTGAGAAGCCGATCGACGAGGGTGGATTTGCCGGATCCGGACGGCGCCGAGATGATGAAGACGGTGGTCATTCCAGGTTCAGCGATTGTTCGCGCACTTTCTCGATTTCCGATTTTACGGCAAGTCCTAATTCTGCCAATCCGCGGCCCGCTTCGCCAGTGCCGTTGCATTTGGACAGGATGGTGTTGACCTCGCGGTGCATCTCCTGGAGGATGAATTCGAGCTTCTTACCCAGTTCCCCGCCTGCTTTGAGCATGTCCAGCATACGGACGGTGTGGATCTTGAGGCGCATGATCTCCTCGCCAATGTCGCTGCGGTCGGCCAGCAGGGCGACCTCTTGTGCCAGGCGCGCCGGGTCCATCGAAGCGCCCAACAGATCGGTGAGCTTATCGTGGAGACGTTGCTGGAGCGCGGGACCAATGGCGCTGCGAATGGATTCGATTCCGGCTGAAGCGGCGAGAATGCTTTGGGCGTGGGCTCGGAGC
>JAENWC010000137.1 GCA_016650235.1 Terriglobia bacterium | reverse complement strand
GCCTTGACGGCACCAGTACGCGATGCGTGACTCAATTCCTCAGATGAGGGAATGGCGGGCTTTGTACTGGCTGTTTTGCGCAGGAGGGGACATTTCTACTTTGCCAGGAAGGGGGACATTTCTACTTTGCCGCGACACTCCACAGCACCCTTGCAACACACGCACCGTGCACATATCATACTCATGTCTTATACTCGATTCAGGGAGTTGTGATGCGAATATACACTGCGATTGCGTTGCTGGTTGTTGCCGCTGTGGCGTGGGGGCAGACGGCTTCCACACAGATTCTCGGGCTGGTGGTGGACTCTACCGGCGCGGTGGTCCCGGGAGTCACCGTGACTGCGAAGCGGGTGGAGACCGGAGACGTCCGCACCACTGTCTCGAATCAGACCGGAAACTACATCTTTCCGCTGGTGGACTCCGGCGAGTATGAAGTCACCTGCACGGCAGCCGGCTTCAAGACGGAGGTTCGGCAGAACATTTTATTGGAGCTCAACCAAAAGGCTCGCGTCGATTTTCAACTGCAAGTGGGCCAGCAGACGGAAACTATTAGCGTATCCTCTTCGCTGCCATTGCTGAAGACCGAAGATGCAACGCTTGGCTCGGTGGTGGACAACAAGCGCATTATTGAATTGCCGCTCAATGGCCGGAACTTCGCGCAAGCAGCGACGCTGATGCCGGGGGTTGTCTATGGCTCGGCCCGCATGGGCGTGGATGGCAATTCGACGATCGGCACGCGGGCGATGCCGGGACAGATTGTGGGCATTTCGGCCAACGGGCAGCGCGACGCCAATCAGAACATCACCCTGGACGGGGTCACGGCCACCGACGGATTCAAGTCAGCCATGTTGTTTGTGCCATCGCTGGAAGCGATTGAGGAGTTCAAGATTCAAAGCGCGGTGTATTCGGCCGAATATGGAATGAACTCCGGCGCACAGGCAAATGTTTCGATCAAGAGCGGAACGAACCGGTGGCATGGCGCCGCGTTCGAATTTCTGCGGAACGACACGTTTGACGCGCGAGGTTATTTCCTGGCTCCGAATCAACCGAAGAACAAGCTTCGGCGGAATCAGTTTGGCGGTGTATTCTCCGGACCCATCAATCGCGATAAGACCTTTTTCCTGGTGAACTACGAGGCCCGCCGCGAGCGCCGTGGGACGCCGTCGCGTTCCACCGTGCCGACGCTGGCGATGCGCAATGGCGACCTGTCGGAGATTCTACAGCCGGGAAACCGCTGGTATCCTCGCGACGTCAACCCGGCGGTCACGCGCGCCATACGCCTTCCCGGATCGACGCTGCCCTTGCCCAACAACATTTTTCCAAGGACCGCCTTGAATCCGGTCTCCCTGAATATCCTCACATCCAAGAAAGGCTCGCCACTTCCGGAAGGCGGATTCATGCCTCTACCCAATTTCGACGATCAGGCGCGCGCGGCTGGATCGACTCTGAACCTCACGGGCACCAACGACCAGGAGCTGGATTCCAATCAATACCTCACCCGCGTGGACCACCGCTTCAACGACAATCACCGTATCTTCGGCCGGTACGTGCTGGTGCCGTCCCGCTGGTTGAACAATCCGCTGTTGCGAGTGAATCAGTTCACAACGCAGTTCCGCGCGCAGAACCTGGGGGTCGGCTATTCGTGGGTAATTAATCCACGCATGCTCAACGATCTTCGCGTCGGCTACAACCGGGTTCGCGCCAACCAGGTGGCATTTCAGACCAATACTGATTTCACGCATCGCGATTTGGGATTGGACATGCGGGTGACCGGGGATGGCAACCGCACGCTGACGCCGCGCGAGGAGGGTCTGCCGAATATCAACATCACCGCATTCGCCGGAATCGGTTCGGGCAACGTGACTTTCAACACGAACGAAACCTCGGAGGCGGCCGATTCGATCTCCATCAACCGGGGCCGTCACAATTTCAAATTCGGCGGGCAGTGGCGCAACAGCCCGGTGGTGAACGAGGCGTCGAATCAGCCGCGGGGACAGCTCACGTTTTCGCCGGACATCGCGGGTATACCCGATGCTTTCGCGGCGTTTCTGATCGGCATTCCTCTGAACGCAAACTCGGCCGAGGGCGTGCCTACCAGCGACCTGCATCAACAAAAGGTGGGCCTCTATTGGCTGGACGACTGGAAAGCCACGCCGAGGCTGACGATCAACTATGGCATCCGCTGGGATTGGTACGGAGCTGTTACCGACGCCGGTGGCCGCATCCGCAACCTTTCGTTTGCGGGCGGCGATGTGCGGACCATCGGTGGGGTCACTTACCCGCAGTTGGTCCCGAACCCGCTGATTTCCGAAGCGCTCTACGACATCAACCAGAAGCAGATCATGCCGCGCCTGGGTATTGTATACCGGCTGAACGAGCGGACGGTGATCCGTTTGGGCTCCGGGCTTTTCTACTCGCCGCAACAAACGAACAATTTCAATATTCTGGGGCTGAATCCGCCGTTTTCCGGATCGACGGTATTTCCGAACGATCGCACCAATCCCACGGCCACCATACAGAATCCCTTTGGCGGAGCGCCCGCCGGCGGAGGTCCGGCGGCCCTTGTGATGCTGGGCTGGACGCAGGCCGATCGCGACAACAGGTCGATGTATCTCAACAACAAGATCTGGCAATGGACCACGGAAATTGAACGCAGCTTCGGCCAGGATTTTGTGACCGGGATTGCCTATGTGGGGAGCGCTGGATCGCACCTGGACATGCCGGTCCAGAACTGGAACAATCCCGACCCAGGCCTCGGTGCGGTACAGGGACGCCGCCCGTATCAGTTTTACGTGGACTCGCGCAACCCGAATGCACTACTACCGCTCGGGACGGTGCGGCGGCTGGAGTCCTGGACCAACTCCAACTATCACGCATTGCAGTTGCGCGCCGAGAAGCGCTATTCACGCGGGCTGACTTTTAACGCATCGTTCAATTTCCAAAAGGCGATGTACATCGGCTACGGAGTGAATGAAGGCGGGCCCTACGGAAACAGCTTCTCGCAGGATCCTCGCAACCGATTGGGGGATTACGGGCGGTCCCAGATTGACCAGCGGTTCCGCTTCGTTTTTTCGCATGTATGGGAGATCCCGTGGCTGCGGACAGCGAAGGGGCCCAAGGGTTGGTTCCTGGGCGGCTGGGCCATCAACGGAATTGTTCAACTGACGTCGGGATTGCCCGTCACGGTTTCGCAAAACGGGGATGCGCAGAACACGGGACCGTCGTCGTTCCAACGGCCCCACGTAGTGGCGGGCCAGCCCGTAGGCCGGGTTTGGGAGGGCCGCACCATCGACCGCTGGTTCAACACGGGGGCCTTTGTACGATCGAAGTGCGATGGTTGCGCCGGCGAAGGCATCTATCTGGGTCCGAAAGGATATGGGAATGCGGGTGTGTCCCTGTTCGACTCTCCGGCGCAGAAGACGTGGGATTTTGCCTGCTTCAAGGAGTTCACGCCGAGGGAAAGCCACCGGTTGCAATTCCGGTTTGAAGCGTTCAATTTCCTGAACACACCTCAGTTTGCGGCTCCGTCACGATCCTTAGGCGCGGCGGACCTGGGGCGCATCAGCTCGACGTCGGTTAACAATCGCGAGATGCAGTTGGGACTGAAGTACATGTTCTAGGGCACGAGCGGATGGGTCTAAGAGGGTCTAAGAGCAGTCTCAGCTAACTACTCTGCTCCGGTTCTCCTGGCCCTGAATCTTCCAGTTGGCTCGCCAGCTCGGAGTAGCGGCGGAGGACGCGAATGGAGGTTCCAGCGCTGAAGCCTGCATAGAGCAGCTTGCGGAACGCGGACGCCAGATGAGATGGTTGCGACAGATAGGTTGCAAGATCGAGCTTGCGAAATTTGCGCTTGAGGTAGCCGAGAATCAGCGCCTCTTCTTCGGTTCCTGAGAAGGCTCCGGCAACGGCTTTTTCGGCGAGGGCCGGCGCCACGCGCCGCTGGCGCAGGTCGCGCAGAACGCGCTGTTTGCCGAAGCCCTGATTTTCGCGCCGGGCGGCGGCGAAGTTGTCGGCAAACTTCTGATCGTTGAGATATCCATATTCCTTCAAACGATCGAGAGTCGCATCGACATCGGCAGCCACTTCTGAGCGGCGTTGAAGGCGTTGACGCAATTCACCGGTTGTAAGCGCGCGCACGGTCAAGGTGCGCAGGGCGTACTCGAGGAGGGCTTCCCGATCTAACTTCTTCGGTTTCCGGGCGGAAAAGCTCATGCTGACTTTATTCAGGATACTGGAGTACACTTGGAAACAGTAAGGAGTGAAGATGGAAGATAAGAAACTATCCTATTTTTTCCTCGGTCTCGGCCTGGGGATTGGAATCGGCGTTCTCTTTGCGCCCAAGAGCGGAGAAGAGACGCGCGAGTTGCTTCGCGGCAAAGCGGAGGAAGGCAAAGATTACCTGAAACGCAGGTCAGAGGAAGTGCGCGAGTCGGCCACTGAATACGTGGAGCGCGGCCGCACTGCGGTTACGCGCCAGCGCGAGCAGTTGAACGCAGCCGTGGAAGCCGGCAAGCAGGCATACCGCGAAGCGGTCACCGGTGGAGACACCAAGACGCCGGCGGAAGGCGTATAAGGTTAAATTCCCATGAGTACGGATGCCCTCATTAAAGTGATGACCGCGGCGGTGGTCCTCTCCGCGGTGGCGCTGGTGGCGCAGGCTTGCTTGATTTTCGGAATTTTTAAAGCGATGAAGGCGGTGCGCGACCAGTTGAACGAGTTTCTGCCGAAGGCCGAATCGTTCCTTGCCCACACCGAACGCACGCTGGAGGAGAGCCGCCTGCAAGTGCAGGAAGTAAGCTTGAAGGCGAACACCGTACTCGATTTGACGAAAAAGCAATTAGAGCGCGTGGACGAGGTGTTGGGCGAGGCGGCCAACCGCGCAAAGGTGCAACTGGAGCGTGTGGAGTTGGTCCTGGACGACACCATCAGCCGGGTACATGACACGGTCGTCACGCTTAATAACACCATTCTTCGTCCCATGAGAGAACTGAACGGACTGGCCTCCGGATTGAAGGCGGCCTTGCAATTTCTGCTGCGCGGCGGCCGGCCGACGGTGGCGCAGGCCACCGCCGACGAAGAAATGTTTATCTGATTGATCGATATCCATAGCCATATCCTCTACGGACTGGATGACGGCTCGAGGAGTTTGGAAGAGAGCGTCGCCATGGTTCGGATGGCCGCGGAAAACGGCACATCGGACATAGTCGCAAGCCCGCACGCGAACCTGGAGTTCCGTTTCCAGCCGGAGTTGGTGCAGAAGCGCATCGCGGAGGTCCAGGAGGCGGCGGGCGCTGCGACCCGCATTCACTATGGCTGTGATTTCCACCTCTCCTACGACAACATTCAGGATGCCATCGCGCATCCGGGCCGCTACAGCATCAACCATCGCAACTATATTCTGGTGGAGTTTTCAGACCTGACTATTTTTCACACCACCACATCCATTTTCGAGCAACTGCTTCAAGCCGGACTCAGCCCCATCATCACGCACCCGGAACGGAATCTTCTGCTGCAACAGCGCCGGAAGGAACTGGAGGGCTGGGTGGAGATGGGCTGTTTCATTCAAGTGACGGGACAGTCGTTTCTCGGCCGCTTCGGCAATCGGGCGCGGGATTTTTCCTGCCTGCTGATGAACCACGGGATGGTGCATTTCATAGCGAGCGACGCGCACGACTTGCAGCACCGGCCCACCACGCTGGAACCGGTGCGGAAACATTTGGTAGCGGAATATGGGGAGGCCGCCGCACGGAGGCTTTTAGTGGAGAATCCTAAGGCCGTGCTGGAAGGCTCACCGCTGGATCGCACCGCGATATCGGAGCTAACGCCGGCGCGCAAGTGGTACCGGTTCTGGGCCTGATTACTGCTTCACCTTCACGGGCTGATCATGATGTGTGCCGGTGGTTCGTGTCTTTTCACAACCGCGCTAGCCTGCCTACGGCGCCCGCGCCGGCCAGAGCCGCCATGTGGCAGATCAATAGAATCGTAAGCCCACGTTTCAGGATTTCTCCTTGTTTGCCTTCGTCTGCTTTTGCGCGACTTTTTGGAAAGCCTGGACGAGTTTGCGGCAAGCATCCGGCACCGCTTTCTTCCTGTCTTTGGATTCCAGCAACCCCTCCGCCACGCCACGCCAAACCAATTGGTTGGTGCGCACCGACACAAAATCGACGATGACGGTTCCTTTTTGGTAGGGTTCGCCCATCACATTTGCGGAAGTGTCCCAACTGGTGTAGCCGAGGCTGGCCCAGGAGGAACGCATGAGGGACTTGGCGTAGAAGGCCACAAGAAAGTCGGCATCGGTTTGGTCCTGCCGCAAGCCGATGGCGGCCAGTTCACCAGCCAGTTGGTCGCGAATGGCGCGGTCGAGTGGAAAGTCTTTGGAAAGTGAGTCGTTCTCGGCGCGGGCGCCGCCCAGAAACCGGAATGCTTTCAAATCCTGGATCGGGAACTTAGGGTCGGAAGCGCACTCGACCCTGGAGGATTGGGCGGTCAGGCAAAGCAGCATCACACCCAGCGGGAACTTGAGGCGAAACAGCATGACCTCATTGTCCCACAGCGCTATTTGGGCAAGAACTGCCGCATTTCCGTTTCCAGCATGGCGATGTGTTCTTCTTCCTCGGCAGCCAGTTCCTCGTACAACTCGCGCTCGAAACCTTTCGCGCCGAGGGCGGTGTGCCGGAAATGATCCCTGGTTCTGCGTTCCATCTGGATGGCCTGTTCATAGAATTGGGCAGCACTGGCTTCTTCGGAAAAGTCGATCCCCTTGAACATCTCGTCGCTCAGCATGGCGTCAGCCTCAGGCGCCAAATCGAGCACTTCCCGGTCGAGATGGACGTGATACTTGTCCTCGAGCTCGTGTATATGGTCCAACTCGTTTTGGAACATGTACTCCAGGAGCAACTTGTGCTGCGGATTGCGAGTCCGCAACCAGGCGAGGCGGTAGAAGTGGTAAGCGTTGAGCTCAAACTGGAGGGCTTCCCGCAAGGCGGGATGTTCCATCGGGTTGCCGATATCACGGTCCGGGAACGCCTCCAACTCGCCGCCGCAGAGGAAGCACTTGCCATAGGGCATGACGAAACCGGTGGTGAGTTTATGGCACTTGAGGCAGCGCCAACTGTAACGGATCTGGGCGCAACAGACTTCATCCTGTTCGAGCACTCTGTGGCACCTGGGACAAAACGATGGCATGGCTACACCTCCTGGCCGGGACGAGCTCCCTCTTGCGTGCTGTTCATTTGGAGATAGTTGAGCATGGCTTGCGCCGCACGGCGTCCGGCGCCCATGGCAAGAATAACGGTCGCCGATCCGGTAACGATATCGCCTCCGGCAAAGACGCCTGGGACGGAGGTCATCGCGGAATTCTCCTCTGCTTCGATATAGCCCCACTGGTTGGTCCTCACGCCTGGTGTGGTCTGAGCGATGATCGGATTCGCGGTGGTGCCCAAAGCATAGATGACGGTATCGACGTTGAGATCAAACTCGGATGCGGGCACGGGTACGGGCCGCCGCCGTCCGGAAGTATCGGGGTCGCCGAGGGCCATTTTCTGGCAGCGCAAGGTGGTAACCCAACCCTCTTCGTTGCCGAGAATCCTCACCGGGTTGGTGAGCCAGTGGAACTGGACGCCCTCTTCGGCGGCGTGCTCCCGCTCCTCGGTCCGCGCGGGCGATTCCGCACTGGTCCGCCGGTAAACCACCATCACCTGTTCGGCTCCCATGCGGAGGGCAACGCGCGCCGCGTCCATGGCGGTATTGCCGGCGCCCACCACGGCAACGCGCTTGCCCATTCCGACCGGGGTGTCATAGAGGGCCTGCTGGTAGCCGCGCATCAGATTGACCCGTGTAAGAAACTCATTGGCCGAAAAGACGCCGTTGTAGGCTTCGCCGGGAATGCCCAGAAACTTCGGAGATCCTGCGCCGGTGGCGATGAACACGGCATGGTAGCCCATCTCGCCGAGAAGCTGCGGGATGGTGAACAACTTTCCGATTACCGTATCGAGACGGATCTCGACGCCCATCTTCTGGAGCGCCTCAATCTCCTGATCAACGATGATATCGGGCAAGCGGAACTCAGGGATCCCATATTTCAAAACACCTCCGGCCACATGCAGCGCCTCGAAGATGGTAACTGCAACGCCTGCCTTGGCCAGATCTCCGGCGCAGGCCAGCCCGGCAGGACCGGATCCGATGATGGCGGCCTTCTTGCCGGCGCAAAGGGCCGCGGAGCAGGCTCCGTCTTGCGCCTGTTCCCTGAACGTTGCGCCGGCAGGGGCCACGGGTTGGTCCCAACCCCGATGCAGAGCCGCATCGGCCACAAAGCGTTCCAACCGCCCAATGGCGACCGGCTGAAACTTCACCCCAACCACACAGGTGGCCTCGCATTGGGACTCCTGCGGGCAAACCCGTCCACAGACGGCGGGGAGCGTATTGGAGGCCTTCAAAATCCGGTAGGATTCCCGCAGATCGCGGCGCGAAAGAGCAGCGATGAATCCAGGGATATCGATTCCAACGGGACAGCCTGGGATGCAGCGCGGCTTGGTGCATTGCAGGCAGCGGTCCGCCTCATGCAGCGCGGCATCGAGATCGAACCCCAGCGCCACTTCCTGGAAATTGTGCCGCCGCTTATGCGCCGGCTGTACGGGCATTGGTTCCCGTTCCGGCGCAATGGTCCGAATGTTCTTGGGAACTCGCGGCGTCGAAGCCGCCGGCGGGGGATCCGGGATTGGCAGGGGCGCCGGATCCATCGGCGGTGTTCCGGCGGCCAGGTGCGGAGTCCCGTTACGGTGCAGGTTCTGCAGGCTGCTGCACTCGGTCTCATAGCGCTGCAGAGCTTGTTTTTCCTCCCTCACAAAGCGTTTCTGGCGCAAGATCAGTTCTTCGAAATTAACGCGGTGTCCGTCGAAGTCGGCCCCGTCCACGCAGGCGAACTTCATCACGCCATCCACGCTCACGCGGCACGAACCGCACATGCCGGTGCCATCCACCATGATCGAATTCACGCTCACGATGGTGGGGATGCCCGCCGGGCGGGTCACCTCGCAGCAGGCCCGCATCATTGGAATGGGACCGATGGCGACCACGCGCCGTATGTTCAAGCCGGAAACCAGCAGATCACTCAAAGCTGCCGTGACTAACCCCTTCCTTCCAAAAGTGCCGTCGTCGGTGGTGACGATCAACTCGTCGCTAAAACGTGAGAAGCGATCGTTCCAGAACACGAGTTCGCGGCTGCGGAATCCGAGAATGGAGATCGTGCGGTTGCCTTGCAGGTGATATGCGCGCAGTTGCGGAAAGACGGGCGCAACGCCAAGCCCGCCACCCACCAGGACAACGGTTCCCTCCAGCCTGGTGATCTCGCTCGGCAACCCCAGTGGTCCAACGAAGTCGAGCAGGTAATCCCCTTCCTCCAGCGCCATCATCTGCCGCGTCGTCTTGCCAACGGCTTGAATGACTACCGTTACGGTGCCCAAGCGCTCATCGTAGTCGGCTACGGTGAGCGGGATACGCTCGCCGTGCTCGTCAATGCGAACCATGAGAAAGTGTCCGGGACGAGCGGCGCGCGAAAGTTCGGGCGCTTCCACATCCCACAGGAATGTGTTCGGCCCGAAGCTTTCGCGGCGGAGGATGCGGTACATGTTTGGATAGACCTCTTACATTCAGCATAACCTACGTCAGATAAAAAGAGCTTAAATGGACTGTTCCCCTAAACGGGGACCGCGCGCTGTCCGGCTATCGTTTGGATCACAGCGCCGTCCTCGCGCAGCAGCTTCACCGTGTATGCTCCAGCCGAAAACACTTTGGGAATAAACTGTCTCCCTTGCGAGCGTACTGTGTACTGTATCTGCCGGGAAGATTCCTCAATGACCTGCACAATCGTATCGGCCTCGGCCAATTGCAACGTCTCCAGCCGCCACGCCGCGCCGGTCAAGCCGTTGTCGAACTGGTGGATCCGCACCGGCCAACCGGCATACGGTTTGGCTCCCTGCGCCGCCGGATCCACAAACCGGGGCCAATTGGCGAGCGTGATCTCGCGCGAGACGCGGTCCACCTCGACAATGCCGTAACCGGTGGCGCGCTCATGCAGCGCCGCCGGTTCGACGCCGAACTTCATCGGATTCGAAACGGCATGCACGGTGATCTTGTTGCCAAACGCCTCCGTAAACTCGCCGCAGTAGTAAGGACTCCCCTGCTTGCGGTTCTGCCCCGGTTGCGGTGGATACCACCGCCGCGGCCAGATGTTCGAAATCGCCGGCGTGCACAGGCAATAGGGACCATCATTGAAGGTGTCGATTCCATATTGAATCGTGCTGCCCAGATGCTGGTCTCCCCCAATGTGGAGCGCAACCGCTTTGCGCATTGCGCGCAAGGCCGAGTCGCGCCCCGTCCGCGGCCAACCGTTCGAGTCGTGATCCATCACCATCACTTCCCCTTCCGGGTACACGCCCGGTGCGTTCACAGCCAAGCCGGGCGTCACATCGTCATTATTTGCCGGCTTTGGCAACGTAGCCACATTCGCAAATACCGTTTGCGAAACCACAATCTTCAGGAACGCCCCGCCGGACCAGTCCCGCGCCCATTTCTCAAGAAATTCGATTTGCCGCGGTCCCAACAGATTCGCTTCCTTGATGTCCCCATGCCTGGCGGCGTCATAGGCGGGATTCTGCGCCCAGCCGTTTTGTATGTCCGCCCAGGGAATGCTGGAGCGCGGAGCCGACTTCCACTTGCGATCTTCCAGGAATGCAAGACTGAGCCCGCCATACAGCATGGAGGTGTAGTAAACGCCGATGCCCTGATCCACCGGTGCGGGATCAAACGGGTCCGGCAAGTGCGAGGTCTGTGTCCGCTGCACCGCATTCACCCATGCGGCAGGCAACTTGTAGCCGCCAGAGTCCTGCCATTGCTTCGTCCTTTGATTGGCCGGCACATCGCGCGCGGGTGCTTCCGCCTTTCTCCCGGCCGCGCCCCACACGTTTCCGTGATAGACATCATGGTCGTCCGGCAATGCCACCGACGGCGTATCGCGCAGCAAATCGCGGTAGGCCCAGCCAAACAAGTACCACTTGCGCAGGTAGTCCAGCATCGCCGGTTCGAGCGGCTCGAGTTGATTGCCATACTCGCCCACGCGCTCATAAATCTGATCCCCCGTGAACAGCAACAAGTCTGGTTTGAAGTACGCCACGTTGCGGGCAACGTCGGAGTGTGGAAATCCCAAATCGTTATTGCACGTGAGCGCCGCTATGGTCAGCTTCCGCCTGGAAACAGGCTCACGCCGGATCAGCCCGTGGAACAAGTGAGTCTTTCCCGAAAAAGGGTAAGTCACCCGATAGGGTGTCTCCCGCTCCGCGTTCCATTTCCCGATTCGGAAGGTGGCCGTGCGGGCCATCGTGTCCACGGCGCTTGAGGCCACGGTCCGCCACCTCCCGCCTTCGCGAACCTGCAGTTGGGCATTCGGACCTGCCTCCGGAACAGGCGCCATTTGCGCCGTCAACTTCAGCACGCCGCGGCTGAGCGTGTGCATCGCCCAAAGGATGGGGCCGAACGCCCGGTCTTCCTGTGCCATGACTTTGGTGCCTTCCACCGTCCAGTCTTTGAACCAGAAGCGCAGCGTGCCCCCGCGCTGGGTGCCGCGCTTGGCGCCCCCGCTCGGCTGCAATGGTTCGAGCTGCCCTCGACCGTTCTCAAAAACACCAGAACTGCACACCAGCGCCAACCCGCCGGCAAGCCACTCGGCCGGCGCCTGCTCGCGTTTTACCTCCGCCAGGGTTTTCCCCGTTGTATCCTGCGCCTCCAACGTAAGCGTGTATCCAGCGCCGGACGGGATGGCCTGGAAACGAAGCCGCACGTCTGCAAGAGGGGCAACACGAGGTGCTCCCGGCTGCGCACTCTCAATAAAGAGCCGTCCATCGGCGGTCACACCGGCATTCAGCCCCACACCGCGCACGGCGCTGTCGCGATAGTCCTTGAAATGTCCGTGTATCCCAACGCGAAAGCCCGCAAAGCCCTCCTTCAACACCCCGGTGTCCTGCTCCATCCGGCCCAAACGCACACTCATCCGTAGCGTGCCCGCCGCCCCGCCCACTTCGCGCGTAAGCAGGAACACGTTGCGGTCCCCGCCGGCCACGATGCATTCCAGCCGCCCGCCTTCCACACGCCAGTCCTGCAAAGGATTCGCCCAGTATTCAGGACCCGGCCAAAGCATACCCGGCCCAGCCCAGTTGCTCTTGAACACCGGGGCAGCCTGAGCGGCCGGCAATACGGCCGAGGCCATCGTGGCGACAAACTCTCTTCTGCGAATACGTGTTTTCCTTTTCATCATGGATTGTTTCAGTTTAGTACCTTTACATCCGGAGCCTGCATGTTTCTGGCGGAATTTTTTTGGCGCCCTGCATCGCGACCAGTATCCACGGGCCTTCGAAGGCACTTCTACGGAGCGCCCGATTTTGGCATTACTGCCTGTCTGGTTCCAGGCGCGCTTGGTTGAAACTGAGAGCCCTGCGGCTTTGCGGCTTCGGAATACCGAGAACCAGGGCGTATTGGGGAGATGGGGTCGCGGAAGGCTCTCACGCAAAGCCGCCGGCTGCGCCGGGTTAGGATAAAGCTGTGCACCCGGCGCGCAACTCAACACGGGCCTTCTTTGTAACCACCCGCAAAACGGAGCTCGTTTCAGCGTGGAGTCCGGCTGTTTCCCGTGTGTATCGAGGGCCGGGACGCCCCTTTGTGGTCTTGCTCCTGTTGGTCTTCAGCGTCGTGTGCCTTGCCGCGCCCAAGCGTGTGCTCTATCTTACTCACTCGGCCGGATTCCGTCACGGCAGCATTGCCGTCTCGGGCCAAGTGATGGATTCCATCGCGCGCCGTAGCGGCGCCATCGAAGTGACGGCTACCGAAGACCTCACCCGTATTACCGCGGAAACACTGCGCGGCTTTGATGCCGTCTTCTTCTTCACGAGCGGCGAGTTGCCCCTTACCGATGCCCAGAAGCGTGACCTGCTCGAGTTTGTCCGGTCCGGCAAGGGCTTCGGAGGCGTTCACAGCGCCACCGACACCCTCTACAACTGGCCCGAGTATGGCGACTTGATCGGCGGATACTTTGACGGCCACCCCTGGGTGCATGAGGCCGCTATCGACGTCGAAGATCCGGACCATCCCACTACAAAGCATCTCGGACCCTCTTTACGGCTGTTCGAGGAGTTCTACCAGTTTCGGGCATTTTCACGCGATCGCGTGCGCGTGTTGATGACGCTGGATACGCGGACGGTGAATCTGCACGCGCCTGGAGTCAACCGGACCGACGAGGATTTCGCCCTTGCGTGGTGCCGCAACTACGGGACAGGCCGAGTCTTCTATTCAGCACTCGGCCATTTCGACGAAACCTGGCTCGATTCGCGCTTCCAGAAAACTCTGGAACAGGCCCTGCTCTGGTTGACCAAAGAGTTGGAAGGCGATGCCAGTGTCCGCGTCAGCGTGCCCGTTGTTGGCAATGTGCGGGATAGCGTCGCCCCCGGGGCACTCATGGCCCTCGACGGCGAAGGCCTCACCAGCGGCTCCTCCTTGACCGCGGCCAGCCTGCCCTTACCGGTGAAACTTGGCGGCACCATGGTGCACATCAACGGAACGCCGGCGCCGCTGGTCTCGGCAACACCAAAGCGTCTGTGGATGCAAGTCCCGTTTGGGACGGCTCTGGATTCAGCCGAGCTGAGGGTTGTTTCG
Organism: Terriglobia bacterium; assembly: GCA_016650235.1. Taxonomy (GTDB): domain Bacteria; phylum Acidobacteriota; class Terriglobia; order Bryobacterales; family Bryobacteraceae; genus VFZE01. The sequence goes on along the minus strand of JAENWC010000137.1, from coordinate 7,025 downwards.
GGCAGCGTGTCAGGAGGCGCAATCCGCAAGGTAAGAGTTGCCGCGTCAGCGCCGGAAATCTTCGCCGTGGTCCGCGGGTCCGGCATCGTGACCATCTATTGCACAGGCCTCGGCCCGGTACAGCCCGCGGTACCGACAGGCGCAGCCGCTCCATTCCAACCTCTCTCTGTAACTACTCTTGAGCCTGTGGTAACCATCGGTGGATCCCCGGCACAGGTGTTGTTCTCCGGGCTGGCCCCGGGCTTGGCCGGCGTGTATCAAATCAACGTAGCCTCTTCCGACCCCGGCGCCGTGTCGATTATCATAGGACACTGAAAAGGAGCAACCCATGCGGCGGGTTCGATACGCGGTTGCCTGTAGCCTGGACGGTTACATTGCTGGTCCGAACGGGGAATACGATTGGATCCCCATGGACCCCGAGTTTGACTTCGGTGCCCTCTGGGCCCAGTTCGACACCGTCCTGGTGGGACGCCGCACCTATGAAGGGATGGCCGGTTCCGGCGGCGGTGCAATGCCCGGCATGAAGATGTTCGTCTTCTCGACAACACTGCAACAGCGCGACTATCCGGACGTGACCATCGTGGCGGACAAGCCGGAGGAGCTGCTGGCCACGCTGCGGGCAAGCCCCGGCAAGGACATCTGGCTGTTTGGCGGCGGATCACTTTTTCGCAGTCTGCTCGAACATGGGCTGGTGGACACGGTCGAGGTCACCGTCGTCCCCGTGCTTCTCGGCGCAGGCATTCCACTCGTGCCAGGCGGAGCGATTCGATCGAAGCTGAAGCTGACCGGTCACAAGGTACACGGAACCGGCGCTGTGTCTTTGGAGTACTCGATCTAAACATGCGCCTCCTTACGCTTCTGCCAAATCATTCCAGCGAGCGATGATTCGTATCCCGCTGCCCGCTCGCGGCGGAACGCTTACACCTGCCCCGGCAATGCCGAACCGGCTCTGCGCGGATATAGCAGCAAGGTGCTCAGCCGTGGCGCGAATAACGAAGCCACCATGGACGCATCGTGGCGCAGCGGCCAGATCACCGGCGTCTTCATCCGGCTGCTATGGAGCGACTTGTAGCCGCAACCCGGCGTCTTCGATTTGCAGCGCGAAGTGGAACAAGCCGTCAAGAACGGACAGCCTCGCGCATCGGGTTGGCCGCGGCGTCATGCGGTGCGAACCTCTGCAAACGGTCCGCTGCACGGCCGGCCTCGCCTTGCCGCACCCAGTTTAAAAATCGAACAGGTAGTTGAACTTGAAAAACAGAGCCTGGCTCAGGACACGGCGCTCCACCTCGTGCGGATCGAAATAGTCCACCGTCGCTACACGCGTGTTGTAGACGAGGAAAAAGCCGGTGCTCGAGGTGGACAGCACGGCGAGACGGATGTTCGCGCCCACGAGGTTCGACCGGCTGTTGTACTGCGTGAACGCCTGCAAGTAACTCTTCGGCGTGAACGACCAGTTGAAGCGCAGCCCGATCAGGTCGGTGGTGAAGGCCCCCTCGGGCAGCGTGATGAAGTTGCGGATGTAGCTTCCGGTCCACGTGATGTTCTGGCCTTTGCGAACGCCGCCGTTGAAGTTGATGGTTCTGATGGTGCCGCCGTAGAATCGACCGGCAGAGGCGTTGCCCGTGGCGAACATCTTGGCCGTCTGGTCGGTGCCGTAATTCACTACCATCTCGCTGTACCCGTAGCGGCCAGGCGGGATGAGGATACCGGGGAAAACCTCGAAGGGCTTGTCGAGGCGCTCGAAATTGCGGTTCCAGGCCAAGCCGAGGGTTGAGCCGTCCTGCCATCGGCTGTCCAGGTGATAGTGTTCGAATCCGGACTCCTTGTCGTTGGTCTCAAGGGTGTACCAGCGGTTCCACTGGAAGTGCGGAAAAATACTGCGCAGGCGGTGGCCCTGGGGGTAGTGGGTGTAGCGGTAGCCGAAGTTCGGCTTGCGGTACCCCACGCGCCGCACAAAACCCACTTCGGGATTGAAGTTCCGCCCCACCTCGGTGTAGGCAAAGTCCAGCCGGTGGTGCTGGTCGTCGTAAGCGAAGCTGGAAGCGCCGGCGTGGTCACTGCCGCCGCGCCCCGGCGTCTGGCTCTTGGCGAAGTAGCTGAACCAGTTGGCGTACTTGCCGAAGCCGAGGTTCAGGTCGGTCCCGAACGTGCGGTTCCACGGGCGGGCGCCATCGAACCGGCTGATCGAATTGCGGTTGACGCCGATGACGCCGACCGAGGAGCGGTTCGCAAACTCGCGGCTCACCCGCAGCACGCTGAAGTTGTTGGCGGGCACGATGGCGCCGACTTCGCGCGTCTGCATGTTCAACACGCCGATGTCGTACTTGCCAGCCTTGCCGCTCAGCCGCACGCCGCCCGCGATAGGGACTTGCGTGCCCGAGGGATCGATGCCGATGCGCCGCGAAAAGAAGATCTCCACCTCGCGCGCGGAGCCAAACTCGAAGGTGCCGGAGTTCTCGAGAAAGAAGGGGCGCTTTTCCGGGAAGAACAGATCGAAGCGCGTGAGGTTCACCTGCTCCTCATCTACTTCCACCTGGGCGAAGTCGGTGTTCAACGTGGCGTCGAGCGTCAATGACGGCGTGAGGCTGTACTTCAGGTCGAGACCGGCGTCGTGAACGGCCTTCGACTGCTTGTCGGCGAGCGCGCGGTTCTGCTTGAACCCGCCGAGCACAAACGGCAACAGCTTAAGATTGCGGTGCGTGCGCAGGTCCAGGCCCTCCAGTTCACCGGCGGCCTCGACCTGGTTGATGGTGAAGTTGCGCGTCACGCGGGTCCAGTAGGACTGTTCGTTGCGGCGGCGCAAGTTGCGCGTGACGTTGAATCCCCACGCGCTCATGTCCCCGGGGTTGTAGCGCAGCGTTTTGAACGGAATGATCATCTCGCTTTCCCAGCCGCGCCCGGTGATCTGCGACCGCACCTTCCACACCCCGTCCCAGTTCAGGTTGAACGCCGCCGCACCCGCCTGCTGCGCCCCGCCGCCCCCGCCCTGGCCACCGGCGCGGGCCGGAGTGCCCACCCCGCCCCGGCTCTGTCCGGCCTTTGATACCTGGCCGTCGTATTCGATCCCGGTGGGGCTGGTGCCGAACAGAAACGCATTCTGGCGGTCGTGGAAGGTATCGAGCAGGATGACCACCGAGTCAGTGTCGATGAGGGAGGCGTCGCGGCGGTTCTGCGTGACGACGATCTTGCCGGGCTCGGAATCGAGGCAGATGATTCCAATGTAAAGGTTGTCATCGTCGAAGGCGATGCGGACTTCGGTTTGTTCGCTGGCCGGCGCGCCGGTGTCGGGCTGCTGCTGGTTGAATCCTGTGGCGGGCTCGATCTGCTGCCAGAGGGGTTCGTTCACCAAACCGTCGAAGACGGGCGGCTGATCAATACGAGTGGCCCTCACACGGTGCTGCGCCCGTACCGGCACCGCCAACGCGGAGAGCAGTATTAGTATAAATGCCCGAGAAGAATACAAGATTATGGTGACCGGTCTTTCCGCTTTGGTTCCCGATCCATTGCAGTATACAACAGGCGGTCCGCGGCTGGTGGTTTGACAGACTACCAGGCACCTGGGCCGGGCAAAGATCGCGTGTGGTGGAACGTATATTCACCGAGCATACGTTCGCTCCCTGCTTCATCGAAGGTCACCAGACGCACGATCATAGTGGTCGTAGGCGCGGCCTTCGCGAATGTGATCGACTCCTGGTAGACAACGCTGCTTGCCCCGTCCTGAACGGGGATGTCCGGCAACCGGAACTGTTCGAGGCCGCGCTCATCACAGAAGCAGAGATCGACTCGACTTGCCCCGCTTAAGCTCACCGCAAGGCGCCCGATGAGAATGTCGTCATCCGCTGTCACGGTGCACTCGACGCCGCCTCCAGGGGGTGGGGCGTATTCGCGGACACGCAAGCCGTCCTCCGCGGCGCGCTTAAGAAATGCTTCGCTCACAACCATTCGCAGACATCCCTTGCGCGCCAGGTTGCGGACTCCCCCGGCAAGCGCGATCACTTCGGTGAGCCGCGCCCCGCATCCGTCGCAGCCCAGCAGATGCTCCTCGACGGCTTCTTCTTCGGATTTTGCCAGCGCGGCTAGCCAATAGTCCGCAAGAACTGCCGCGTCGATAGGATTCGGGCAGTTTCCTGGGTCACCCTGGTTTCCAACACTCATACTGCAACCCCCATGCACTCCCGCAACTGGTGGATCGCACGGTGGCGAATCACCCGTAAGTTGGCTTCAGAAACGCCCAGGAAGCCGGCGGCGTCCGCTCCTGTCTGCTCGTCATAGAAAGTCATCACGATTACCGCGCGTTCGCGCTCTTTCAGACGCTCCACACAGCGTGTGAGCTGGTCATGGTCGAGGTGTGGCATCGACGGCTGGACCGGCGGCAGCAGATCCGCCCCAAACTGTTCGAGGAGGCGTGCTTTTCTTTGTGCGCCGCGGCGCAGGTCGAGCACCGCCATACGGCACGTTCCCAGCACGAATGATGCGAGCTTTTCCGGTTCACGCAGGCGACCCGCCCGAAGAGCTTCCAGCGTCGTGATCAGAACTTGCTGCGTTAGGTCCTCCGAGGCATGTTCGTCTCTCAAGTGACGTAAACCATAAAGCCGAATGCGCGGTGCCATCCGGCGGAACAGCTCGGCTTCGGCTTCGCGGCCGCTTCCGGAGCCGATTTGCCGCACCAACTCAGCATCGTTCAGTTCAATGTCCATAAATATATATTTTATGTGTAACGGGGAGGCTGCTCGTTACACATCCCGGTATCAAACGCGGACCATGGTACACAAGGAGGTCCGCCCACAGACATGGAGAACGCAAATTGATCAAAGAAGAGGAGCATCCTATGGATTCCAAAGAAGCCAAGACTGTAGCTGATTTTCTCATCGCCGATTTCGAAAACGAAATGCAGACGACCCTGCGCGTCATCGAGGCGGTTCCCAACGGCCATCTCGACTACCGGCCGGACTCGAAGTCCAAGACTGGTCTGGGAATCGTCCGGCACATCACTCTTGAAGACGAGTGGCTGCTGAACTGTATCGCGAACGGTGAATTCACGCCTCCGCCCGACGATTCGGACGCCTGCGGCATCATGAATTCGGCCGGCGCCGTCGCCCGTTACAAAGAAAAAGTTCCCGTTGCCCTTGATCGCGTACGCGCCATGTCAGGCGAGAAACTAGTCAACGTCATCGACTTGTTCGGTATGATCAAAGCGCCCGGAGTCAACTTTCTTGCGATGGCGGTCAAGCATTCTGTCCACCACCGCGGCCAGCTCAGCACCTATCTGCGCCCGATGGGCGGTAAGGTCCCGGGGATCTACGGTCCTTCCGCCGACACTCAGTAGCAACGATACCGAACCGGCTCAAGCGCGGATCGGCGCGGAGTAACGCAAACGGGTCGTCGATAATCGCCGTTTATGTGTAACGGGGAGGCTGTCCGTTACACATCCGCCCAGAGAAGGAGAAACGCAAAGTGATCGCAAATAAAGAAACAGGAACTCGGGTTGACGAAGTGGCGGCTGGGATCTATCGCATCAGTACGCCGCTGGACGTGATTCCTGGGGGATTCACGTTCAATTCATACCTGATTGATGACGACGAACCCCTGTTGTTCCACGCGGGATTGCGGAAGTTGTTCCCAATCACCCTGGAAGCCATCGGGAAGGTAATGCCGGTCGAGAAGCTGCGCTGGATTGGAGGATCGCACTTTGAAAGCGACGAATTTGGCGCGCTGAACGACTTCCTGGCAGTCTCACCTGAAGCGACGCCGTTTGGCGCCGAAATCGGTGTGCTGACATCGCTCAGCGACTTTGCCGCCCGGCCCGCCCGCGGGTTCCGGGATGGCGAAGAGTTTTCCATCGGCAGCCGCCGCATGAAGTGGCTCTACACCCCGCACGTTCCGCACGGCTGGGATTGCGGCATTCTCTTCGAACTGTCCACCCGGACGTTGCTCTGCGGGGATCTGTTCACGCAACCGGGCGCGAACATGCCGCCGGTGACCGAATCGGAGGTGCTCACCGCAAGCGAAGGAATGCGCGGGATGATGGACTATTACGCGCACGCAACGAATACTTCAGCTACGTTAGAGCGCTTGGCGGATCTCCATCCGTCGATGCTCGCCTGTCAACACGGAAGCGCTTATCGTGGCAATGGCGCCGGGTTGCTGCGCGAACTGGCCGCCACAATCGAGGTGGGAATCACGACCACCAGCGCGACCGCATGACTGGCTTATCTGGTTGACTCAGCAAGCCCCAATAGGTAGTGTAGAGGGGGTGCCCAGGCCGCCGTTCCCCAAGACGCTGCGGCAGTTTCAAAGTGATTTCGCCACCGAGGAGGCCTGCCAACGGTACCTCGCCCCAACGACGGTGGCAGTGTGCCGGTTGCCGTCACCAAGTCTCCCTGACTGCCGGGACGGTGCTTCACAGGACCAAGATCCCGCTGACCCATTGGTTCTGGGCCGCGTATCTGATGACCACCGACAAGCGCGGCGTGTCTGCCTTGCTGGTCCAGCGACAACTCGGTCTGTCCTGTTATGAGACCGCCTGGATGATGCTTCACAAGCTCCGCCGGGCCATGGTGAATGGGCTCGGGAGCCGTTGCACGGCGAGGTGGAAGTTGATGAGACGTGGGTTGGCGGCGAGCAGGCCGGTCTCCTCGGAAGCCGACAGCTCAAGGGGCGACGAGCGGCGCTGGTTCTGGTCGCGGTGGAAAGGCGTGGCAGGGGCTCGGGGCGCGTCCGAATGAAAGTGATCCCAGATTTCAAGGCCAAGACCATCATCCCCTTCCTCAACCAGAACGTCTCTCCCGGCTCGACCATCTACACCGATGGCCTCAAGAGCTTTGAAGGTCTCACCGAAGCTGGGTTCAAACACATCGCTCGTAGTCAACCGCCGCGATCCGAACTTCGGTAGAGTAGGAGAGAGGGCGACACCGAAGGTGCGACCCACTCTCCCCTCGTCGAACCGGACAAGCGGATTTCCCGGCATCCGGCTCTCCTGAAAACTCTCGCCGCAGGCTTGCACAGGCAGTTGACGGCTGCCAGCT
>JAENWC010000136.1 GCA_016650235.1 Terriglobia bacterium | reverse complement strand
TCCTTCGCCAGATGGGCGCCCTGAGTGGTCACATACAGCGTGTTCAGCAGTTGCTTCACGGAGCGGTTTCCAGATCCTTCAAAGCGCCCGCCATGTAGCGTTCAACGGTTGCTCGCTTTGAAGCCATCCGCGGCAGGCAACGGTTGTACAACGAGCAGTTCTCGCACTTCTTCGCGTAGACTGCGTGAGGCGTAACCCCAGCCGAGTACAACTCGTGCATGCGCTGGGCGATGTCCTCGGTCCGCTTCCTGAGCACTGCATCGAATCGAACATCAGTGCGCCGCCGGCTCGCCCCGTAAAACAAGGCTCCGGACTCAATCATGGCACCGAAGGTCTCTTCAAGACAAAGCGCTTGGGCACAAAGCTGGACCCGATCGCACGAATCGGCCTTGGGCCGTCCACGCTTGTATTCGACGGGGAAGGGACGCCAGCGCCCCTTGCGGCCGGGCAGTTCGACACCAGTCTCGCCGCCATGGAACTCCACGACATCGGCCTGACCCGTGAGTCCCAACCGGAGGGAGCGAAGGCGCAAGCCGCGCGCCACGATAATGCCGGGACGCGACTCCGTGCCCGCTTCATGGACCCGATCGTGGAGGATTCGTCCCTCCGCCGTGAGCCGGTTCTCTTCCCACTGCTGCTCGATATGAATCAGCCCCCACTGTCGTTCGCAAAACTGAAGGTGCTGTAGTCCTGAAATAGGAAGAAGGTCATCCTCTGTGTACACTACCCGAATACCCCCGTAGCCCTCCCCTCGATCAGTGGGAGTACCCCCGCCATGTAGCCCAGAAAGTCAGGATCGTAGACCCCCGTCCAGACGAAAAGATCATCATCGTAATCCAGACGTTTCACCGCCAGATCCTGGACCTTGTGCCGCCACACTTGGATACTGCCCCGCAGCAGATCGCGCCATTGAAGGCGTTCGCCATCTTCCAACCGCCTCACGAGTTCCGGATCGACGACAACTGTTTGAGTATCCGAATCGATAACGCTGTACAACTCCTCCACACCAGGGAATTCCTCGGCAGCTTCAGCCTTTAGCAGTTTCTCGGATTTCTCGCCAACATCCCGCCGAACTAACTCCCTCCGGAGCGCCTCCGTCACCGAACCGGACGCGTCAACCCCAATTTCTCTGTTCTGCAACATCTCGCCCAGCACGCACCGTGATGCTTCAAACGCGGGGTGCCAATTGAACATAGGGTCTTGTAAACGGACATCCCAAACTTCAGAGTCCGCCCATTCGCTGTGGCGATTCACCCTGCCCCCGGTCTGGATCATGCTCGCCACGCTGCAACTCTCACGGACCGCGTTCCGAAATGAAAAGTCTACGCCAGCTTCTACACAACTCGTAGCAACCAGTGTCCAATCGAAGCAATTCCGAAACTTGAGTCGCGCTTGGATCCGCCTCAAGATTATTTCTCGATGATCTGGCGCAAGAGCAGTTGAAAGGTGCAGCACATCATACCCCTTCTTCCTCATTGAGTTCGCCAGTACAGCCGCCGATTGCACCGTGTTCAGAATCACGAGCCGCGGTCCAGGTTTTTCTGCGACAAACTGCGCAAGCTCGTCGCAGTTCAGCAGAACCGGGTGGCTCTCGACCTTTATGCGCTGTTGCTCTACCGCCCCCAAACGGGTTCGAATCTCGGGCGTTAGCAGATCAGGGACCGTCTCGGGCGCTTGAACAATTCCGGGAATCTCCCAAAACTTCGCGAGCGACCCCGATGCAAGCACGAAATGGCATCCCCACTCATTTGCCAATTCCTTTAACCACAGCCACGTTTGAGGCCATAGCCAGATCGGAATGGCGGCGTGCGCCTCATCAACGAACACCGCCGACCCCGGCAGCTCGTGCAACTTTCGAACACGCGCGGGCTTGTTTCCCGCCAGCGTTTCAAAGAATTGAACAGCAGTCGTCACTGTGATAGGCGCGTCCCACAGCACCGACATCTCGCGCAACTCCGGGCTCTGGAACTCTGCCCTATGGTGGACTTCCGCAACCACCTCCGTCGGATCTTCACCAGGAAGCACAAGCGCCTTTCGATACACATCAACTGATTGCTGGATGATATTTGTGTACGGCAGGACGACGAAGATGTGACGTAGTTCTCTCTCGGCGGCAACACGGAGCAAGTGCGCCATCACCGCCGTCGTTTTGCCCGTGCCAACGGCGGCGTCGCACGACATGATGCTGCCGGAACCGTCTTGATCGCGGCATTGTTCATATACATCCCGGCGGTCCTGATTGCGGGCTTCTTTGGAGCGTCTGGCCGACAGTCCTTCCACATAAACATCGAGCGCCTTCACTCGTTCGGCCCAACGGCAGTCAGCCGGTTTCTTCGGCACAGCCTCCGAGTAATGGCGAGCTGTATCGCTGTGATCTGCATCCACTAGGCATGAGAGCGCGACACGATGCGCCAGTCCGGACCACTTCCCGGAATCTGGGGGTGCGGGGCCAGTGGCTAGCCCCGCCTCTCCATATTGAGCGGCATAGTTGGCAAGATGGCGCTCAGTATGTTCGATCACATCAGTGAAACGATACATCTCGCCAGCAGGTTTATATAACCGCTTCGCGCTTTCCTCGCTTTTAGACGGCAGCCCTGCATGATGGCTCGCCACCAGCAAAGCGGCTTGCCTCCGCTTCTCTGCAAGGAGCCACGCGGTCCCACCGTCCTCGTGGCGAATCGGCAGGCGATCCTTTGAGGAACGGGCCAGTACCTCCTGGTTTTCCGGTGCCAATTTCCCGCAATCATGAAAGCGTGCGGCCGCCTCCACTTCGGCACAAAACGATTCCCGATTCCCTGACCAGAAAGTGACCGCGTTACGGGCGGATTCTGCCGCGCCATTTGCCACGCGGTTGATATGCTCCCAGAATCCCTGCGCCAGGATGCCGCGCTTCGGCCGCGCGCTATGTGCTAGCGGTTTTCCAGTCATGGTCAACCAAGTCGATACACGAGGCGACTCGCTTCAGTAAACCTTCTCCAAGACCCGTTGAAGCCTCGTAGTCACCCCAACTCTGTGAAGGAGCCCCCGTGTCACCCTTCTTAATCGGTGTCAGAGCGTCAATCAACATCGAGTCCGGGCAAGACCCCAGGCGCGTCTTGTGCTCGATGTACCAAGCGTGGCGGATGCGCACATCTGGCCGCACGAATGATGCCGTATGAGTGTACGCGTAAGGCATTGTCCGTAACATCAAGTCGAGATCCGTGCGCGTGCATCCCGATTTAGACGCCGCGCTCGGATTCACGAAAAACGGCATGCAATACACACCGTGTTGCACAACCCGGTAACCCAGGGGGGCCATTCCGCGATCTTTGTCCTGTTCGACGCCCGCCTTGCTTGTGAGAGTGTGCCTTTGAATCTCGACTGGGGCCACAGAGATTCCCATTCCGAACTGCACAACACCAGTGCTTACGTGACTGGATGATTCCCTCTCCTGGATGAACGTGTTACCGAACAGCCTTGCGTCCCAATATCGCTTGCTGAAGCGCCCGTCATTGATCTCGGCCCGGATCTCCTTCATCCGAGCAGTCTTGCCTTTGCTCTCCAGAAGGGCGAATTCTTCGTCCAAGAGCCTCGGCTTGAATTTTCCGGCAATCTCCTGCCATACGGGGCCGTCCTTCTGTTCAACAAGGTCCCGCAATTTCCGCTTGAAGGAGACTGGTGAGATTTCTCCGCGCTCGCCAACTCGCGTGCGTGGCTCGCTTTCATTGTCGGGGTCGCCATTCGGATTCGAATTGACCACCTCGATCACCAACAAACCGGTGGCTCGCACTAGTTTTGCTTGATCTGTCGTCTCCATCATTGATTCACTCCTTCCGCACTGTCCTTGTCCTCTTTCTTCTCTTCCCTCGCCAGGTATCCCAATAGCAACTGCGCCTGTTCAGCCTCATTCAACCTGCGATTGAACAGTTGTGGCGCTAACTCACTCGCAATCTTGCCCATCTCACTGCATGACCACCGGGCTAGCCCTGTACCTTTCTTTCCACGCGCCCACGCCTGATACACACGAAGTCGCTGACTGGTTCTCGCGAGACCTTTGTTCAGATTACTGATCGCTGTCGGGATCAGTGCGTTGCCCAGCAGTTGCGGCGGCAAGTCACTCCGCACAGCCTCCCCCGGATCCTTCGGATGAGAGTGCGCCTTTGAATATTCGGCATGCAACGTGTCAGCGAGCGACAAGAAGCGTCCGACCAAGAATGCAGGTTCCTGCATGTAACTCTCCTTTCTATGTCCAAGCTTGTTCAACGTAATGCCCAGCAACGACACGGCTACCACCGGGTTATTTCCGGCCTCGCGCGAAATGCTCTTCCACCCTTCCTTGCCGCCGCGATGTGCAGCATGGCCGATCGCCAGCAGCAAGTCCAACGTCCGCTGCAAGGTCAGCCGCAACAACAGCCGCGCCGACGATTCCGCACTTCGCTTGTTTGCGACCAGTACGTCGTAGACGTCCGCAAGGCGGCACGCGGGCGCGTCGGAGTAAGATGCGCCGCCGCGTTCCCACTTCATCTGAAGGCAACGCATCACATCAAAGGGCGATGGAATCAAATCATCATTCCAGAGCGGCAGCGGTGGCCGGTTACTTGCGCCCCTTCGCCAATCTTCGCCACCTTGAATCACTTGCTCTGCAGTGAAGGTGTCGCTGAGTTCCACTTGCACTCGCCCCGGATCTATCTTGTTCAAAACGAACAAATGAAGGAGGTCACTCTCCGAAGCCTTCCGGCCGCTGAGCGCTTTGCACACATTGGTGCACACAGTCGTGTATAGCTGGTCGGACTCCTCGCCGCCGGTGAACATCTCGGCAATGGCTTCTTCGAGCAACGGGTCTGATTCCAGGTACACCAACAGCAGACTGAACTTCTTTCTGGTTCTCCCCGGAATGCGCTTCCAGTTCTTTCCTTCTCGCTCGGCGGCGGTCAAATGAATCAAAGCCGCGTTGAGGCTTGAGGCGGTCTTCTTCCCAAGCGGAAATATATCACTCCCAATTCGTCCGTAACGGGTTTGGCATGGCGTATCTGGGTTCATCGACATCAGAACGGTGTCGCCGAGGACAGGCAATCGCGGGCTCGGCATCTTATCGATCTCGAGAGGCATATCCAAGCCTGTGAGTGCACACCGGCCGCTGCCGGTCACAACGGCCTCCGTCGCATTCAGTCTTTCGCTGAAGAAGACGCCCATCTTCGGGTTGCCGACTCGATAGCGGAAGCGGGTGCAATCCGCCAGGTCAAACAAGATCGAAACCTTCGCCTCATCGATCTGCGCTGTTTTCTTATCGAGCTTTCCCCCAAGCAAAGTTTCCACGGTTACTAGCATCGCTGGAGGGCCCGCTTCGGCAGCATCAAGGGCAGCGTTCGATAGGATTCGCAACCATTCAGCCGCCGGGGTGGTCACGCCACCCAGACGTTCCATGAGCGTCGGGAAGGCAGCAAAGTCGCTTTGGCTGGCCCCCTTAAATCGCGGTGCCAACTCGCGGCTGAACTCCAAGATGCGAAACAATGCTCTATCCTGCCCTGGCGATGTTTCCGACGTATCGCACGCGTTACGCAGCAACTCGATCCGGCGTCTCACATCCCCAACGGAACACGCTAACCAGTCCTGAACAGCAGGTGACTGGGGATCTAGGTGCCAGATCGGCGAAGGCCAGTTCACCGCTGGAAAATTCGAGTGATTGCTTTCCTGAATCTTGAATAGCTTCACAGCGTCTTGTTTATCCACGTGCTCAATCGTGGTGACTAAGCCCGAAGAATCAACGCCTGCGATTAGGAGATTCGCCCGTCCCAGTCGCTTCACCCAGGGATGCGACTCTTCAACAACTACGTTGAATCGCTTGAGCGAACACTCCAGTGTGTAGAGTTCATTGAGCATAATCGAGGACCCCCCTCTCGATGCGCGTGTTCTGAACAAAACGCGGCTGCCAAGCCCCACCCACAGGCTTGTCGAAAACGGAGTGCAGCATCGATGGCACCTCCAGCGTTATGGACTCCTCAACTACGGTCGATTCGCGGAAGGGACCTACGTATGACGGCGTGAATTCTTTCCACCCCAGACACGGCGTGCTAAAGCATTGCCCGTTCTTCAACCGGCGTTCAAACATCTCCTGCAGGGCATGCAGGTGGTTCGTGGGGCCCGGCGCGGACGACACCTCTTCGACCACCCCGTAGAGTCTGTAGCAAACATCCACGAGGATTACGGCGATGAGCTGATAGCTCGCATCTTTTTTTAGTTGGTTCCCCTTTCGGAGCGGGCCGCGATAATTCGTGGCGTAGCGATGGAATTGAATTGGACGGCAGATCTCGACCCTGGTGGGCCGGATGTAGGCAGTCCTCAGCCGTGCAATGGATTCGAAAATCCCTTTCGCAGCCGAATGCGTAGGTGCCGGATAGGAAACAAAACTTCCTCCGGTGTCGGGACGGGAGAACATCGCCGCAGGCCCGGCGATCTCCAACTGGACTTCGTATCTGGATAGCACCATAACCACCTCTTCCTCCTCGCAGGAAGATTATCACCATCATCACTATTCTGTCAAGAGTTAACTGCAAAAGAAGTCCCGGACCTGCTCTCGCGAAGGTCCGGGAATGTCCCTATGCGTCAACTCGTGACAGTTTCAATCCACAGGTGCTTAACCCGGATCTCTTCATTATCCAGTCCAGTGCGCCTCCGTGGCAAGGAAAACTAAACCTCTCTAGATCTATAACTTGCGATCCTCGGTTCTCAGATCGTCGACAGCTTCATCATCATACGCTCGTTATTCACCGGAAGTTCAGTGCTCAAACAGGCTGTTCGCACTCCCATCCACGTCCCCCAGTAGGCCGCCAACTCTAGAACGGTTTTTCGCGCTCCGCGCTGATGGCGTCAGCCCAACAGCTTGGATCCTTTGAAGTGATCTTGTGAATCTCGTCGAGCGTTGGGATGCGGCCCATGGTCGCAACTTCTTCCCTAACCGCAGCCAGACAATCCGCGTCCGGGTGGCTTAGATCAGGGAGAGATCCACCTCGGTAATCATAACCGTTACGTGTTGGTGCTCTTCAAGCGGCAGCGGCTCTAATGGCCGGAGGATGCCGTTCTCATACACTGTTTCGACTCGTCTGATCATGATACCCCTCATTGTATGATTTCCAGAACCTCCCGATTTTGAAACAAGCGTTGTCCGATATCCGAATCCTGCGTGAAAGATAGTTCAGCGGGCTGATTCGTATCGCATTGTCGAATGGATACGCAAAAACCAAAAATTCCCTAAGCGGCCACTTTCGGCAGCAAGTGCTTCAACTCCACTAGTGGCGCTTCCGGGTCTTGAAACAAATGGCTCGCTCCGAGCACCTCGATGCCAATGATTCTCGTTGGTGCGAACGGCTTCTGTTCGAGATGGATTCTGTACCGCGGAACGACGGTGCGCTGGCCGCTTGTGGAGGTAAACGCAAGTCACGCGTGATTCCGCTCAGCCCACCGGGGGTTGACCGTACATACAATCATATGTACACTTAAGCCGTGATGTTCGCATGGGACCCAACCAAGCGGCGGCGAACGTTCGAAAGCATGGAGTGCAGTTCTCGGAAGCGCTTGGCGTATTCGGCGACGACTACGCGATCACAATTACTGACGATGAAAGCGAAACGGATGAGCAACGGTTTGTGGCTCTCGGTATGGGAATCAAAGGACGCGTTCTGGTCGTTGTCTACTGCTACAGCGGCGAAAACATCCGGATCATCTCAGCTCGGACGGCCGGACGGTCCGAATGCGAAGAATATGAGGTGCAACGATGAAGGATACCTACGATTTCAGCAAGGGTAGGCGAGGCCGCGTTGTGGTCGAGCCGCCTCCAGAACCTGGAAAGGTGAGAATCACCATCCGGCTGGATGAAGACTTGGTCGACTATTTCGGCGCCATCGCCGATCGGTCTGGTGGCAAAGTGGGCTACCAAACGTTGATCAATTCGGCCCTGCGCGAATACGTCGAGGGGAAAACCCCGAAGTGGGAAGAGACTCTCCGCCGTATTATCCGCGAAGAAGTGAGTAGGAACAGCGCCGCATAGCCTCCAGCAATCAGACAGCCCATACTCCAAAGTCCGGTTTGCTGACTGAACGGCCGAGGGGCTTGGGCTCTCTGTTGCTCCCTGGGTTTTCGTGTTCGCTCAGCCGGGAGAACCTTTTTCATTCACCTCTCCGTTGACTACCAAGCTGCTGTCCGGAATCCGCGTTCATCTGCGTCCATCATCACGCCCATTCCACAAATATATTCCCATTATTTCCAATAACTTCCCCACCATCCCCGCCCGTTACCCCCTAATCCACATGCCATAATCAGCACGGGTGGGCAACGGCTGTCATGCCGTCGCCCGCCCTTTTCTTTTCCCAATCACTTCACGGAGGTTCCTTGACCATGTCTGAAAAACGTACCCCGCGCCCCGCGTCGGATAAAAAAGCAGCCGCCGCCCGCGCCAATGGCGCAAAATCCCAAGGTCCACTCTCGGCCGCCGGCAAAGCCCGCTCTTCCCAAAACGCCATCCGCCACGGCTGCTACGCCACGGCACTCCTCCTTTGCAATGAAAAGCCCGCTGACTGGGAAGAGCTTCTCCTCGACTTCATCGCCCGCTTCCAACCCAACGGCAAGGTCGAGCTCGGCCTTGTCGAGGAAATGGCCGCCGCTCACTGGCGCATACGCCGCTATTGGTTCGCCGAATCCGCCACCATCGATCTGGAGATGCTCCGCCAGCAACCAGACCTCGAAAGGGAATTCGTCAACATCTCGGAACCCGGCCGTCTCTCCTGCGCCATCACTCACTTCACCTCCGAGCCCCAGCGAACCTTGGAGTTCTACCATCGCCTCGAATCCCGCCTCCGCCGCCATTACTCGCGCGCCCTCTCAGACCTGCTCAAAATCCAGCAACTGCGCCCCCAACCTCAGCCCACGGCTCTCCCGCCGGACCCCATTACAAAAAATGACGAAACGAACCCACCAGCCCCCCAACCTCCTACTGCTCAACCACTTGCTGCGCCCGTTGTTCCGTCTCTTGTCCCCCCGCCAGCCTCCCAGCCTGTTGATTCACCATTCAAACCGGTTCCAAACTCCTATCAACCCCCTTCCCCATCCCAGGCCGCACACCTTCCATCGGACAACATTCCAAATGGGCTGAAATCATGACTAGCATAGAGGCCCAGGCTGAGCCGCAATCAAAGGGAGCGGTTTTTGCCAATGCGTTTGACTATTCCCCTCCGCCTTCGCTATCGTATAGGTTTCCCGGTAGAGGAGCGGTAGCCATCAGTAGCTGGGTGCGTTGTTCCGGATCGCCCCGGACATCCAGCGAAAGGGGCAGTAGAATACGCCGCCGAAATCATCGTGCACGGTCTTTGGCGCGATGGTTGGGGGGTCAGGTTAAATCCTGCCCACTGTCATCCGAACGATTGGATGGAGCGCTAGCCGAGGAGACAAGCGGTATTCGTTTACCCTTCCTCCTTCCTGCCTTCCATCCCCTGGTGATTTTTTTATGCCTCTGGTGATTTTTTATGCCTCTGGTGATTTTTTTATGAATGTGTTTCAGCTCACCCGCACTCTCATCGATATTGAGTCCATCACGCCCAACGAGCGCGCCGTTGGCGATTACCTCGCCGCGTACCTCAAACCTCTGGTCGAGCGCTACCATGGACGCCTCGAGCGCATCCAAGTTGAGCCGGACCGGTTCAATATTCTCGCCCATTGGGGCGATCCGCTCGTTACCCTCTCCACCCATCAGGACACCGTTCCGCCGTTCATCCCCTCCAGTGAAGATGATGAATTCGTCTGGGGACGCGGCGCATGCGACGTCAAAGGCATCATCGCGTCCATGTTGCTCGCCGCCGAGCGGCTGTTGGCCGGAGGAACGCGCAACTTTGCTCTGCTCTTTGTTGTGGGTGAGGAACGAAACTCAGCCGGCGCTTATGCCGCTGGCCGCGACGGGCGTGGCTCCCGCTTCCTCATCAACGGCGAGCCCACGGAAAACCGCCTTGCCCTCGGCAGCAAAGGCGCGCTCCGTTTCGAGATCAAGGCCTCCGGCCGCATGGCCCATTCGGCTTACCCGGAACTGGGCGAATCGGCCATCGAGAAGCTCCTCGATGCGCTCGCAAAAGTACGGCAAGTAAGTCTGCCGGTGGACCCGGTCCTCGGAGCCAGCACGCTCAACATTGGAACCATCTCCGGCGGCCGCGCTCCCAATATCATTCCAGACCAGGCCAATGCCGAAGTCATGATCCGCCTGGTGGGCGATCCCGCATCCACGCGTGCCGCCATTCAATATGCCGTCTCCGGAAAAGCCGAAGCCAGCGAGGTCCTCTGCATTCCGGCCATCCGCCTGGGAGCCATCGAGGGAATCGAAACCACCGTCGTCAGCTACACCACCGACATTCCCGCCTTCAACGGAGCCTGGGGCAAGCCTTACCTCATCGGACCGGGCACCATTCACGTTGCCCATACCAGCGAAGAACGCGTTCCCAAGAAAGAATTGGTGCAAGCCATCGAACTCTATCAACACATGGTGAAGTCGCTGCTGGCGAGCTAACAGTAATAAGGATTATATGCAACGCAAAATAGAAGTAGGAGTCATGGGAGCCACCGGAATGGTAGGCCAGCATTTCGTCAAGTTCCTCGCCGGCCATCCCTGGTTTGATTTGAAGTGGGTGGGAGCCAGCGGCCGCTCGGCGGCCATGAAGTATCGCGACGCCACCTCCTGGCGGCTCGAAGGCGCAATGCCGGATGGCGTTGGCGATCTTACCGTCGAGAACTGCGTGCCCGGCAATGCCCCGCACCTGGTCTTCTCCGCCATGGATTCCAGTGTCGCCACCGGGATCGAGCAGGCCTTTGCAGCGGCCGGTCACTCCGTGGTTTCCAACTCGCGGAACCACCGTATGGAGCCCGACGTGCCACTGCTGGTGCCGGAAGTCAATCCGGACCACCTGCAGGTGCTTCCGTTGCAGAAAGCCAATCGCGGCTGGAAAGGGCAGATTGCCACCAATCCCAACTGCTCCACCATCGTGCTTAGCCTGGCGCTCGGCGCACTCAAGCAGTTCGGCATTCAACGCGTTATCGTTACCACCATGCAGGCCATTTCCGGAGCGGGCTATCCGGGCGTCTCCTCCATGGACATCAACGCTAACGTCCTCCCCTTCATCGGCGGCGAAGAGGAAAAGATGGAAACCGAAACGCAGAAGATTCTCGGATCCTTCGGCGCGGGACAGTTCCATCCGCTGGCCGCATCGGTGAGCGCCCACTGCAATCGCGTCCCTGTGCTGGATGGTCACACCGAAACCGTTTCCGTCGGGTTTTCCTCCCGCCCCACCCGCGAGGATATTCTCGATGCCTTCGCCAAGTTCCGCGGCGCCCCGCAGGAGCGCGAACTGCCCAGCGCTCCCGCGCGCCCGGTCATTTACCTCGACGAAGATAACCGGCCCCAGCCCCGCCGTGACGTCGAGCGCGAGCGCGGCATGGCCGTTTTCGTCGGCCGCCTGCGGAACTGCCCCGTGCTCCAGCACAAGTTTGTCGCTCTCGGCCACAACACGGTGCGCGGCGCGGCCGGTGCGGCCGTGCTCAACGCCGAACTCATGCGTTCGGAAGGATTGCTCAGCTTATGATCGTCATGAAGTTTGGCGGCTCCTCGGTCGAATCGATTGAGGCAATCGAGCGCGTGGCAGGCATCGTTGCCGCTCATGCCCATCGTCACCCGGTGGTGGTCGTCTCCGCCATGGGCAAGACCACCAACCGCCTGCTCGCCATCGCTGATGAAGCAGTGGCCGGGCGGCGCGACGCCGCCATCGCCCAATTACGGGAGTTGGAGGCGTTCCATCTCCTGGAAGGAGGCTCGCTCGACGGCGCGGTGGACGCGCACTTCGCCGAACTCACAGAACTCGTCAAAGGCCTCGCCATCCTCGGCGAACTCACCCCGCGGTCCATTGACGCCATTTCCGCCTTTGGCGAACGGCTCTCCAGCCTCATCGTCGTCCACGCCTTCCAGCGTCTCGGTATCGACGCCATACATCAGGATTCCCGCGACTACATTCTCACCGATGAGCGGCACACGCACGCGGCCCCGCTGTATCCCGAAACCTACGCCCGCTTGCGATCCGGCCTCATGCCCCTCGCCGCTAAACAGGTTGTCGTCATGGGCGGATTCATCGGTTCCACCCTCCGCGGCATCACCAGCACGCTGGGCCGCGGTGGTTCGGATTTTTCCGCCGCCATCATCGGCGCGGGCATCGATGCGGAGGAAATTCAGATCTGGACCGACGTGGACGGCATGCTCACCTGCGACCCGCGCCTTCTCCAAGGCGTCCACCGTATCAAGCAGCTCTCGTTCTCGGAAGCGGCCGAGCTGGCCTACTTCGGAGCCAAGGTCCTGCACCCGTCCACAGTCCTGCCTGCCGTCGAGAAGAACATTCCTGTATTGATTCTCAACTCACGCCGTCCTCACGTGGACGGCACCCGGATTGTCGCCCAACCCGTTCCATGCGCCAACCCGGTGAAAGCCATCGCCTGCAAACAGAACATCACCAGCGTCCACATACGGTCCACGCGCATGCTGATGGCGCACGGATTCCTGCGCCGCATCTTCGAGGTCTTCGATCAAAACCAGACCCCGGTGGATATGGTCACTACTTCTGAAATCAGCGTCTCGCTCACCATCGACAACACGCAGCATTTGGAGCGGATCACGGAGGAGCTGCGGAGCTTCTCCGATGTCGCCGTGGAACCGGACCAGGCTCTCATCTGCCTCGTCGGTGACAGCGTAGCCACCACCTCCGGCATCGCCGGGCGTATCTTCCAGTCGCTGAACGGCACCAACATACGCATGATCAGCCAGGGAGCGTCCCTGCTAAACTTGAGCTTTGTCGTTGCCGGCAAGGACCTCGTCTCCGCGGTGCGCGCGCTGCACCAGGAGTTGTTCGCCAGCCTCGACCCCAATATCTTCGAAAGAGCATCTCAATGAAACTGGCACTGGTCGGTTACGGCAAGATGGGAAAGCTGATCGAGCAACTCGCGCCTGCCTATGGCTTCGACGTGGCTCTCAAGCTGGATGAGTTCAACAACTCGAACTTTGAAGGTATGACGCCGGAAAACTTCCGGGGCATCGACGCCGCCATCGAGTTCTCCATCCCGGAGGCCGCCATCGAAAACATTGAAAGGTTGGCCGCTCTCGGAGTGCACTCCGTGATCGGCACCACCGGCTGGCTCGGCGAGATGGATCGCGCCAGAGCCGCTGTCGAAAACCATGGCACCGGTCTTGTATGGAGCGCTAACTATTCCATTGGCGTCAACGTGTTTTCCCGCCTCGCCGCTGAGGCCGCGCGGCTCCTTGCTGATGAGGCCGGCTACGGCGCATGGGCCTGGGAGATTCACCACAACACCAAAAAGGACGCTCCCAGCGGAACCTTGCTCAAGCTCGTGGATGCCATGCGCAAGGCCGGCTATGCCCGGACCATCGATCAAAGCTCCAATCGCGCCGGAGCTCATCCCGGCACTCACGAGATTGGTTTCGATTGCATGGCCGACACCATCACCTTGCGCCACACCGCCCGGAGCCGTGAAGGCTTTGCGCGCGGAGCCTTGAAGGCCGCGCAATGGGTCGTGGGCAAAAAAGGGTTTTACGAGTTCAGTGAAGTCTTGTTTGGAGGTGGCACATGTTCATAGGATGCGGCACCGCGCTGGTTACGCCGTTCTTACGCGATGGATCGCTCGATGAGCCTGGAATGCGGCGCCTGGTGCGCCGGCAGATTGAGGCCGGCATCAATTTTCTCGTGCCTTGCGGCACCACGGGCGAAAGCCCAACTCTGTCCCACGCCGAGCATCTGCGCGTGGTCGAGATCACGCTCGAAGAGGCAAAGGGGAAAGTGCCTGTATTGGCCGGAGCCGGCGGCTACAACACTGCCGAAGTGAGTGCGCTTTCCAGGGAACTGGAAGCGATGGGCGCGGATGGCCTCCTGTCGGTGACGCCTTATTACAACAAACCCACGCAGGAAGGCCTCTACCAGCACTACAAGGCCATCGCCTCCTCCACGCGCCTGCCCATTGTCGTCTACAGCGTGCAGGGGCGCACCGGAGTCAACGTCGAGCCGGGCACACTGAAGCGCTTGTCGGGTATCGCCAACATTGTGGGCGTCAAAGAGGCCTCCGGTAACATCGGGCAGATGGCGAGCGTGGTGCACCTGGTGCCCGAAGATTTCCTGGTTCTTTCCGGCGACGACGCCATCACGCTTCCGCTCCTCGCCTTGGGCGGCCGCGGCATCATCAGCGTGGTGTCCAATGAAATCCCCTCAGAAATGACCCAACTCGCCCAGCTTTGTCTCAAAGGCGACTTCGCCGCGGCCAGAGCCATCCAGCGCCGCTACCTGCCGCTCATGGAAGTCAACTTCGTCGAGTCGAATCCGATCCCGGTGAAGGCAGCCATGGCGCGCATGGGACTGCTCGAGGCCGTCTGGCGCCTCCCCATGGTGCCTCCGTCCCAGGCGAGTCAGGACAAGATCGACCGCGTTTTGACAGACATTCAACTACTCCGGAGCGCGAATGCTGCAGACTGAAATCGAATCGTTATTTGACAACAAGCCCGAAGCCTATACGGAGGATCACTTCCGCCTGTTCCAGCGTTTCAAAGACGCTCTCAACACCGGCCAGATCCGCTCCGCCGAACCGGACGCGGCCGCCCCCGCCGGCTGGCGCGTCAATGCCTGGGTGAAGAAAGGAATCCTGCTTGGCTTCCGCTTGGGCGGCATCATCGACATGTCGGTGGACTCCAGCCGTCAGCCCTTCTTCGATAAGGCCACCTACCCGGTCAAGAAGTTCACCGCATCCAGCGGCGTGCGTATTGTCCCGGGCGGCTCCAGCATCCGTGACGGCTGCTTCGTCGGCAAGGGCGTCACCTGCATGCCGCCCATGTACATCAACGCCGGAGCCTACGTCGGCGACGGCTCCATGGTCGACTCCCATGCCTTGATCGGAAGCTGCGCCCAGATTGGCCGTAACTGCCACGTCTCGGCCGCGGCACAGATTGGCGGCGTGCTGGAGCCGGTCGGCGCTATGCCCGTCATTATTGAAGACGACGTGCTCATCGGTGGCAACTGCGGCGTCTATGAAGGCGCAATCGTCAAGCGCCGCGCCGTGCTCGGCACCGGCGTCATCCTGAACCGGTCCACTCCCGTCTATGATCTGGTGCGCGGCATCGTGCATGCGGCCACCGATGATCAACCGCTGGTGATTCCGGAAGAGGCCGTCGTTGTGGCCGGCTCGCGTGCGGTTTCCCGCGGCGCGGGCAAGGACTGGGGTATCTCGCTGTATACGCCGGTGATTGTGAAGTATCGCGATGCTAGGACGGATGCGAAGGTCCAACTGGAAGACCTGCTGCGCTAGTCTAGTCCTTTTAGGCGGCCTCCCGGGCCGGCTGCAAAGCCGGCTGCGGGCACGATTGCCCGCAACACGCAGAGCAGAGGAGATGCCGTTTGCGATGGCGGTGCGGCAGCGGCGGTCCGCGCTTGATTTTCGCGGGCGTGGGGAGACGATTACGCGGGAGCAGTTGGAGACATTGCTGGCGACGGCCACGCGAGGCAGAGGCAATTGGACAGCGGCTGTTCCGGTCCACGGGGATCGGGGCGTTTCTTGATGACGCGGTGCATCGGTACTTGGATTTGGAGGAAAAAGGCGGGCAAGTGGTGTATCACTTTGGCTGCGGGCATCCAGTGAAGGATGAGCGGTTGAGCGGGTAATTGGGAGGAACTTCCCAACGACTAAGTCCGTATCAGGACTTGATGACATCCGACGTCCGGTTCGCTTTGCGCATGATCTTGTCCCATCGCTGGTTTTCCGCCGCCGTCGTGGCGACGCTGGCTCTGGGCATCGGCCTCAACACCATGGTTTTCACGTTGGTGTACGCGGTGCTGTTCAAACCGGTGCCGGTCCCCGGTGGAGAACGCCTGGTGGCGATCAGCAACCGGAATGTGAAGCAGGGCAGCAGGGGGATGAACGTATCTTATCCTGATTTTCTGGAATACCGGGCTGGCGCGGCGTCGATGGAAGCACTGGAAGCCTCCTCCGGGGCTGGGGCCACTTTGAGCGAGCGGGGAAATCCACCGCAGCGTTACACCATGAGCCTGGTTACCTCCGGGCTATTCGAGATGATGGGTACCCGTCCGGTGGTGGGCCGCGGAATCCAGCCGGGCGACGTCAAAGCCGGGGCCGAAGCCGTGGTTTTGCTCGGCTATGGAGTATGGCGGGATCGCTATGGGAGTTCGAGGGAGATGGTTGGCCGGGTCGTACGGGTAAATTCGAAACCGGCCACTGTCATCGGCGTAATGCCGGAGGGGTTCAAATTTCCGAGCAACCATGACCTGTGGATGCCGCTTGTGCCAACGGCGGAATTGGAGGATCGCACACGCCGGCAGATCCAGGTTTTTGGAATGCTAAAACCGGGCAAGACTATCTCTCAGGCCGGAGCGGAACTGGAGGTCATCGCGCGGCGGCTGGCGGCTCAGTTTCCCAAGGAGAACAAGGATGTGGAGGCGCGGGTGGAGACCTTCCACGAGAGATTTAATGGCGGTCCCATCCGGATGGTCTTTACGCTGATGCTGGCGGCGGTGGGATTTGTGCTGCTGATCGTGTGCGCCAACATCGCGAACATGATGCTGGGCCGGGCGATGGTGCGGCGCCAGGAGATCTCGATCCGCATGGCGATGGGCGCGTCGCGTTGGCGGGTAATGCGGCAGCTTTTGATCGAAAGCATGGTGTTGAGCACGCTGGGCGGCACGCTCGGCCTTGCGCTGTCGGCGCTGGGGGTACATGCGTTCACGCTGGCATCATCCGATGTCGGCAAACCCTACTGGGTACAGTTCACGATGGACTACACTGTATTCGGCTACCTGGCGGCGGTTTGCGTTCTGAGCAGCTTGCTGTTCGGGCTGGCGCCGGCGTTCCGTGCCTCGCGTGTGGATTTGAACAGCGCGCTGAAGGACGGTACGCGAAGCGCGGGCACGCATCGCGGCGGGAGAATTTCGGCGGTGCTGGTCGTATTCCAGTTCGCGCTCACAGTGGTGTTGCTCACTGGCGCCGGGGTGTTCATGCGCGGTTTCATGGCGTGGCAGTCCTTTAATCCCATGGTGCCGGCCGGTCAAATTCTCACCGCGCGGATCAACCTTCCGCAGGCGAAGTATGGCAGCGAGGAGGCCCGCCTGCGGTTCTACGAGCAACTCCTGCCGCGCCTGGGATCTCTCCCGGGCGTGAACAGGGTCGCGCTCGGATCAGATCCTCCGGGACTCGGAGCGCGCGGACGGCGCATTGAGATTGAAGACGCGCCGCTCGAGGATCCGGCGCGAGGACCGTCGGCGTCGGTGGTTTCCTTTTCTCCCGGATACCTGGAGACTATCCGTTTGCCTGTACTGGCGGGCCGCGATTTCAACGAGACCGATGGGATGCCGGGCCGGCTATCGGCCATTGTGACCAAGGAATTCGCGGACAGGCACTGGCCGAAAAAGACAGCGGCGGGAAAGCGATTCCGGTTTTACCAGGACAACAAGCCCGGCGAATGGATCACGGTCATCGGAGTTTCGGCGAATATAGTGCAAAGGCCCTTTGAGGCGACCCCGGACCCGCTGCTGTTCCTGCCCCACCGGCAAACGGCGTACGATTCGATGGTCGTGTTGATCCGGTCCGAAGGGAACTTGGCCGGGATCGCATCGGCGGCTCGCGCGGCGGTGCAGCAACTGGATCAGGACCTGCCGTTGTTCGACGTGAGAACGCTGGTGGAGGCGATTGCGCGCCAGACCTGGTTCATTGCAGTATTTGGGACCGTTTTCTTTGTGTTCGCGCTGTTCGCGTTGCTGATCGCATCGGTGGGCGTCTACGCGGTCATCGCTCAGGCGACAACGCGCCGCACACAGGAGATTGGAGTACGCATGGCGTTGGGCGCTACATCGGGCAACATTCTCCACCTGATACTGGGCCGTGGATTGAGGCAGGTAGCGATCGGACTCGCGATTGGGTTGGCGGCGGCGTTTCCCGCAGCCCGCCTGATGACTACTTCCATACTGGTCCAGGTATCCCCATCGGACCCGATGGTGTTCACCGGGGTCAGCTTGCTGCTGGCCATGGTTGGCCTGCTCGCCTGCTGGCTGCCGGCGCGCAGGGCGGCGGAGTTGAACCCTGTGAAGGCGATCCGGTACGAGTGAAAGTTCAGTTTCCAGGCGAAGCGCACCGCCGTCGAACCCGGAAGTCACCGCAGCTCAAGAAATAGGCTTCACCGGATTCGTTAGTTAGTGGAAGGTTCAATCACCGGACCGCTTGCCACGCGCGGGGCGCAGTCTAACTTTAAGTTAGACTAGCGCGAGGCTGCTTTGGTTGAAATGGGGCGGGGTCTCGTGGCGGGGGCTGTCCGGATAGGAAATGACCGCTCCCAGCGCCCACAGCACGAACATGCTCGCAGTCAGGGTCCAAAGCATGCATGTTCCTACGCTCCTTAGCGTTCGCTTGCGTGTAACACGCCACATCTCGAAGCCACCGAAGGTCAGCGAAAGAGCCAGAACGCGCGGCCAGGCGGACGCGAGCCCGGCGGGATGGAAATAGGCCAATATCAGGCAATACAAGAGCCCGCCGGTGAGGCCGCCTTCAAAACCGTCGAAGAAAGCGGGCATTGCCGGAAGTGAAAGCACGGATGAGTGACGCGACACTTCCTGTTGCGGGTGAGTTGAAATACTTCGGGGCACGCCGGCCGGCGAATGTAAAACCAACGATCCCTGCATGCTACCTGGGTGTGTCCTCATATCTCCTGTCTTTCTAAAATCTTGGCTCCCGCGGTCCGGGCGGTGCTTCGGCCGATCACCTCAGCCACCTCGTTGACACGATCACGCAATCCCGCTGCCTGGCTCAGAACGTAGTCTTCTGTCGCGGCCGCCGTGTCCTTTATCCAGTCCTCCCCCTCGTTGACCTTGCGGCCGATGAGTCCGCGCGTTGCAGCTCCGCTGCGTGGGGCAAGCAGGAGCGCCAATGCGATACCGGTTCCCAGCCCGGTCAGGAAAAACGGTAGTGCGGAACCTCTGTAGCCGTTCATTTCAAATTTCTCCATGTTTGTAATCGATTCCTTCCGGCCTGTAAAGGGCAATTCAGCTACCAAACCGCGCGGTGTGGATTTGGCGCCGTGCCAGGTGTTACCGGTCATCAGAAAACGTCTGTTCCGGACGCGGATCGTGCAGAGGGTAGAGAGCAAGTGGACGCAGGTGACCGTTTGGAGACCTTTGATCCGTCACGCGACGCCGGACTGCTGCTGCCAATAGTGTGTTCAAGGATGGACACCGTTAGATGATTGATGCTGTTGTCTCTCGGTCCGAGCCAACTGCTCAGAAAACTGCGTTTTCTGATGATCGGTAACATGCCAGGCGCGCCGCTAGGCACCCCGCCCGCTGATTTCGAGTAAGAACGCATGCCGCGGAAGCTTGGGGGTTGGGATCTTTCGCAAGAAGCTATGACGCTATCTGGTCACTTGACCACTTGAGGTCAATCGGTCTCTGCTTTCACCCTTGGAGAGGACTAAGGAACCAGTCTGAAACTCGCGGCACTTGCTATAAATGATTTCCTGCTCGATGCGCAGCACTTTCAGCAATCCCACACGGGCCGAGGCGAATACCTGGACGCGACGCGGCAGCCAGACATCGTCATTGACCCGGGTCAGTTCAAAGGCCGCGCGCGAGCCCTTGGCCAGGCGGACCAGAAACAGTCCCACCGAGATGGTTTCGACCACTTCCACTTCCGCTTTCACCAAGTGGTAGTCCTGCTGGTCCACCCAAAGCTTGGCCTGGAGGTGCACCAGCATTTTCGCTGTGTTGGACCGCGGCTGGTATCCGGGGCGCGGTGTGGCTTCGATCACATAGAGGCTGTTGCCGGCTCCCTTCTCTTCCTCGGTCAGACGGAAGTCGAAGGCCTCCGGTAACTCGTGCCAGGCCTCGCGTTGCCACTCGGGACGGCTCTCGTACTTGGCCAGACGGAGCGCCCGCTCCGCTGCGTTCTCTTTCTGGCGCTCGGCGGTGCTCCTTGTGAGTTTCTCCTGCTCTTTCTTCTCATCCCCAGGCGGCAACGGGCGATCGTCGCGCCCGGCCAGCCGCCGGTAAGGCGAGCCTTCCAGCAGCGACACCTCGTATGCCTTCACGTCCTTGGATTTCAACAGTCCCTGGGGGTCCAATCGGCGCGCGTCCACCCGCTCCGAATACCCATAATTTCGGGCTACTTTCCAGTTGCGCTCGTCGGCTGCGACGGCGCGGCGGATGATTTCGCGTGCGTCCACGCCGGCCGGCCATGCGGTCGCCGAAGCGAGGCCCACCAGCAGCGCGC
>JAENWC010000135.1 GCA_016650235.1 Terriglobia bacterium | reverse complement strand
TGAAACAGCGGAGCGTGTGCCGGGTCCTGGGCCGCCGCATCCAGGCAGGCCCAAGTGTACTTCACAAGGTGGGCATCGTTTCGAATGGATGCTTCTGTGGCGAGTGCCCGCCCGATACGAGGACGCTCGTCCTGCCGGGCAAACCAGGCCACTGATGCAGCCGCGCGCGGTGCGTGAACGAGGGCTTCCGTCAGGTCCATCTCGACGGGCTCGAGCTCAGGCAATGGTCTCAAATTCCCATTCCCGTGACTCGCCCGGATCGCCATGACCCAAGTGGCTGCAGTGTGCGCCGCCTCTGCGGCAAACGAGCGTCCGGGCAAGAGCCTAGTCAGGGCCCAGGCCGCGTGCGGCAGAGTCAGACAGTGCGTCCAATTATACTTGGCCGGCTCTGGCTTGTCTTCGAGCATAGACAAAGCTGCAATCCGGCAAGCGGTTCTCAAAGCGCTTTCGCACCCGACCTCATCCATGTTGGAAAGCAGTGCATCTCCCAGTAGACGATCGGGCAAGCCGGCTTCCTCGGTGGCTTGCATCATTGCCACCATTCCAGGACCCCGCGGTGAAACCACAGGTACAGCTCGCAGGATGGAGGCAAGCTCTGTTTCGGGATCTCTCAGCGTGCGATGGGCAGTGACGCGCTTGAGATTGAGTCCGGGCGCCTGCGCCAGCGATCGCACGCCGGCTCGAGCCAAACCCAATGCGGCGGGGCCGGCGTCGCTGGACATCCTGGTCATGAGCATCAAGCCGATGTGGGTATGGGCGGCGCCGGTCAGCGTGCGGAGCGTGAGATCCGTAATCGAATCCAGAAGTTCCTGCAAGCCGCCGGTGCCGGCGAGGCTCAAGCAGAGTGCATCAGCGCGTTCAACATCGCCTCCTTGCACGGCGCGACGAAGCTGGGCAGCGGCATCCGAGGAACGTGCAATCCGTATTCTCTCGGGCGGGCTGACTCCTTCTCCGCCGGCCTGGTAGTGCGATGCAGTCGCCACCAGCTGTATTCGAGCCAGATCCCGGTCTGGTGTCGAGACCAACGGAAGTAAGTTGTACCGCGCCATGATCTCAAGCGGCGCGTGAAGGCGAAAACTAGTCAGCTCCAGCTTTGGCTGCGACACAATGTGAGTTGCGGCGCGAAAGAGTTCCGTTTCACTCAACGCCTCCAGCTTGCGGGCGTGATAGGACTCCACGACATGGTCCGGCGGCATGCCCGAGAGAATCTCCACATTCGGTTCCGGTTCTTCCATGGTGAAAAGCTGACGGACGAATAATAGCATGCGGGTGCAAGCGACGGCCCATTTGCCGGCTCCTCCCCCCTTATGGCTTGAGACGGTGGCACAGAAATAATGTGTTTCGGGAACGCGTACCACTGCGCCCCGGGAAGCCTTGGAATTTACGCGGGAAGGCGCGCTACGGTGCAGAAGGTTTTTCCGAAGGGCAGGTGTTGACTGGTCCGCAATGGTCCGCAATGTACCGGACATTTCTACTTTGCCTTGACATCCGCAATGCGGAAGCTTGATCCGCACTGTATCAACGCCTATACTGTTACCCGATGGCCCCCGTTCTTCCCGGTCCCGCACGCCGCCGCGACATCATGTCCTCCTCCCTGCGCTGCATGGCTGCGCTGGAAAAGCTGGCCCGATCCCCGTATGGCTACACTTTGTCCGAGATCGCCGCGGCACTCGAGGTGAACCTCACTACCACGCACCGCGTGCTTTCGACGCTCCTCGAATCCGGTTTTATCGCTCAAGATAGGCGCGACCGCAAATACCGGATTGCGGCAAAACTTTTGTGGGTGGGGACGGCATATCTGAGGCGCAGCTCGGTTTATCTTGCTAGTTTCGCGGTGATCGAGGATCTGGCCAGCCGGTCACAAATGATGGCCCACGTTGCGGCTTGGGAGGACAACGAGTTGTTCTACCTGCATGCGGCCGGTCCGCCTGATTCGTTGAATCTGTTTTCCCAAATTGGTGAAAGAATAGCGATGCATGGCACAGGGTTGGGCAAAGCGGTGCTGGCGTGGCGGCCGGAGGAGGAATTTCACAGGCTCTTTGCCGCTCCACTCGAGCGATACACCGAACACACCATCACTGAGCCAGGCAGGATGAAGCTGGAACTGCAGCGGATCCGGAAGCACGGCTACGCCATCGACCAGGAGGAAAGCGGGCTGGGAATGCGATGTGTCGCGGCCCCGGTTCGCGATCACTCCGGCTCCGTGGTCGCGGCCATCAGCATCAGCGCGCCGGCAATCGAACTGAAGGATCGCAACATTCCCAAGTACGTCCGGCACGTGCTGGAAGCCTCCTTGCGGATCTCGGTGCAGCTCGGCTACCGGCCCTCTTCCGGCAGCCTCGCCGCCGGCCGTTACCGCAAGTAGAACAGACTCAGCCGCGGCAGATGGAGGCGTTCGAGCGCATCGCGATCGAGAAACTGCCGCTCGAGCATCGCAATCTGCGGGGCGCTCATGCGGCCGCGGTGCGGGCGCAGTTGAGACTCCAATTCTTTCCGCGCCTGTTGCGCCTGCTGGTCCGGTTGCCGCGCGCGCGCGACGGCGATCATCTTGTCCTCCAGCCCTGCCAGCAAAGTTTCCAGTTGTTCCAGGTTCTGGTAGTGTTGTTCGGACTGTTCCAGATAATCCGCGAGCGAGGCTGCCGTTCCGGCGAGCTCTTCGATTCCCGCCGCCAGCAACTCCTGCCGGCAGCGAGCCAGGTGCGTTTGCAGTTCCGCGAGGGTGAACGGAGCCTCGGCCGGCGCGGATGCGCGGACCGTGCCGCCCTCCTGCATGCGCTCGGCCTCTTCGATCACCGCTTGTGAGCAATAGGCGAGCGAGTTCACTTCGCGGCCGCGGCGCTTCTGCGTGCGGTACTTTTCAAAGGCGGCCACGACCCCGCGCAGCACCGCCTCCAAGGGAATCCCGGCATTCTTCCAACTCTCAATGAGCGCCCAATCGATGGGCGACAGGAGAAACAACCCCGTCCCCCGGGCGCGTTGGAATTGCTCCTCCACTTCCGTGAAGTAGTTAAAGTAGTTGAGGTGCCAAGGCTCTCCGGTTACCCCTTCTGGTTGCGTCTCCAAATGATCTCCAGCCCTTCCAAAGTCAGATTCTCCGCGGCCACTTTGAGATAGCGCGAGCCGGCTGTGATCAGTTGCGCCTGCCCGCCTGTGGCCACTGTGCGTGTATCCGGGCCCAACGCGGCGATTAAACGTTCGAGAATTCCGTCGATCATACCGATGGCTCCATAATACAGGCCGCTTTGAATGCTGCCCACCGTGTTGGTGCCAATCAGTTTTTCCGGCTCGCGGAAATCCACTTTGGGGAGCCGCGCGGTGCGCGAGAACAACGCGTCAATCGAGATGCCAATCCCAGGACAGATGATGCCGCCCAGATATTCCGCCTGCGCCGACACCACATCGAAGGTGATGGCCGTGCCCAGATCCACCACCACGCACGGACCGCCGTAGTGGTCATGCGCGGCGACGGCGTTGACGATACGATCCGCCCCCACCTCACGCGGATTGTCATAGCGGATGGTGATGCCGGTGAAGGTTTCGTGCGTCAGGAACATCGGTTCCCGCTGGAAATAGTGGCGCGCCATGCTGGCGAGCGTCGGGTTCAACGGAGGCACCACGCTGGCGATGATCACCCCGTCCACGCGGGACAAGTCCAGCGAGTCGAGCGCGAACAGATTGCGCAGCAGCACGCCCCATTCGTCCTCGGTCTGCTCACCCACCGTGCGTAGACGCCAGCGATTGGTGACCCGCTGTCCTTCAAAGACTCCGATTGTGATGTTGGTGTTTCCGGCATCCAGCGCCAATAGCATTGTGTCGGTCTCCTTACTCCGGACGCACGCCGCCCGCCAGTATCTTTACCAGCTTCCCATTATCCCGCCGCAGCAGCAGGAAGCCGGCGGCGTCCAGGCCGGCGGTGGTCCCGTTCAGGATACTACCGCCCTCATCCACAATCACTCTTCGGCCCGAAACATAACTGGAGGCCTGCGTGAACAGCCGCAGCACCGGCTGTATACCTTCCTCGAGGATCAGGCGGCAGTAGCGGTCCACAGCCTCCAATACCTGCACCAGCAAATCTTCGCGAGCGATGGTTCGGCCTCCGGCAAGGCGTAGCGACGTGGCTCGCGAGGCCAGATCTTCCGGAAACGCGGCGTGGTTCACGTTGATGCCGATCCCCGCAATCAGCGCGGGGGCCTCCATCCGCAGCAGTATGCCCGCGCACTTGCGGCCATCCACCAGCAGGTCGTTGGGCCAGCGCAGATCGCACTGTATGCCCGAAGCCTCCAGCACCGCTTCCCGCACCGCAAGCCCGATGGCGAGCGTCAGCCCGGGAAATGCGTCCACGGGAAACTGTTGGCGCAGCACAATTGAGACGTATAAACCGTTGCCCGGCTCCGAGTGCCAGAGGTGTCCCTGGCGGCCGATGCCGGCAGTCTGTTCATCGGCGCCCACGACGGTGCCGGAGGCGCAACCGGCCGCAGCCAAACGGGCCGCTTCGGTCATGGTGGAACCGGTGGAGGCAAACCAGTGTATCGTGTGATCCGGAAGACGGCGTTGTACCGGCTCTAACTCAAGCGGCATGTCTTTTCAGTTCAACGCATGCCGGCGGTATTTGTCCACTCCTCAGGCGGCCATCATCGGCGCGCCGCGCCACCCAACAGGGGGGAACACGGAACCTGGTTCGCGAGATCTCAGAATCGGGTCTTGATCTGAAATGTGATCTGGCGCCCCGGCGCGAGTGCGGTACCGGAGAACAAGCCGGTAAAGTTAATCACATTCAGCCGGTCAGTGGCATTGCGCACGTCAAACTGCGCCGACACAGAGCGCGCATCGCGCTCCCATAGCCGTAGTCCCACACCGAAATCCAGGCTGAAGTTAGGCCGGACGCGGCCGCGCTCGAAATTCACCCTGTCAAGGATGGCTTGCGGGATTGGTTCAGCGTGCTCATCATCTTCTTCCTCGTCTTCCTCGTCGCCCTCAAGTTCGACTGGCAGGCCGCTGCCATAGCGGATTCCCGTCATGAACCAGAGTCGCCGATGCGGCTCGATGCGAACTTGCGCCGCGAGGGTGTTGCGTTGGTCCTGAGTGATGGGGAACCGCTCAACGACGTCGCGTAGCTCCACGGCCTCTCGTCCTTGAATGAAGAGCCCTCCTGTCACGGGAGAGGTAGCCTTTCCGAGCATGTTGGAATAGCTGGCGAAGGACGAAATGCCCCGCCAGCGCGGCATTTCCAGCCTGACTTCGGTCCCCTGAATGCGCGCCGTGTCGAACGTGATGGGAAAGGAGAGGCCGGTATTGAGGAATACATCGTCGTCGATGTAATTGCGGAATGCCCGCCAATAATGGTTCACGTCGAGGCGCAACCGGTTGCCGATCGGCTTGCGGAGTCCGACCTCAAAGAAGTTCGCCCGGCTGGCCGGTACCGCCAGAGCACCCTCCACATCGTCGAGGTCGAGGCTGGCTGCGGAGCTGCTGAGTAGAAGATTTTCCGTCGGCGGCGGCTGGAAGATTCGGTCGTAGGAGGCCCGCAGCAGAAGGCCGGCGCCGGGCACGTAATAGCTCAGGGCGAGGCGGGGGCTCAACGCCGTATCCTTGACCAGAAAACTGTAGCGGTCAAGCCTCAGCCCGGCCGTCACAGCGAAGTTTCCAATCCGGATCTGATCCTGGATGAAAGCGGCTGCTTCAGTACTGCGCTGGCGGCCGCTGAAGTCAAGGTTGAACTCCGGGAGTTTATCAGGCTCCGCGAAACGAAAGCTCTCCCTGATATCGTTGATCCGCAAGTCGCCGCCGAATTTCAGGGTGTGGTGTTCGCTCTCGACCGTAAAACTGCCGATGACAGCGCCTTCCCGAAATCCCCGGTTCTGGTCCACATAGACAGGTGTAGACAGCGTGTTGCTCCATAGTTTCGCCGTCAGGTCCCGCACCATACCGCGAACCGACCCCAGCGCGCGAGGGGAGAAAGTGTGTTGGTAATGGACCTGGCCGGCGGTCTCCTCTGAGGAGCGATCCTGGCGCTGACCCGCCGTCTGCTGCGTAAGATCATTGGGAACCAGAAAACCTGTGCGGTTCGAGCGGAGATAGAAGGTCAGCCGGTCGCGATCGCTATGGTCGTGCTCCAGCCGGGCGTTGAAGCCGCCGGCGCTCGCCTTGTTGGTGAAGTTTTCAAGCGATGGCGGATCCAGGTACCTGCCGGTGTGGCCGCCATGAACCCCCAGCGAAACAGCCGTGCGGTCCGCGCGATACTGATGAGTCAGCGAGCCGAAGTAAGTTCCGTAGCTTCCCGCCTGAAAGCCGGCTTCGGATGCATGCCCCAGCCGGCTGATCCGCCGCGTGTCGAGCGAAATAACACCGCCCAGCCGCCGTCCGTATTCCGGCGGGATACCCGCCGTCATGATGTTGACCGCCTCAAACTCGTTGTTCTCGAACGCGGGTGCAGAGCCGATGGAACGGTTGTCATAGAGCGGCATGCCGTCGATGACATATTGAGTGTCGTATTCGGAGCCCCGCGGGTGCAGAACGGCGTTGGCTTCGAGCAGCCAGCCTGGCATAGTTGTAATAACGTCGATCATGCCGCGGCCGAGGGTTGTTCCGAGAGTCTCCTCCAGTTGCTCGCGCCCGCTTTGCATCACCAGCCCCGGCTGGGAGCGGTCCAACAGGGGGGCGGCCGGCTGCACGGTGATCAACGTCGCGATGGCGCCGATCTTCAGCGTCGCCTCCTTTTTCTGGGGCACCGCGGAGCGGATCTCGATAGTGTCGACAAACTCCTCGAATCCATCGTGCGTCACCCTCAGGCGATAGACGCCTTGTGGCAACCGCGGCAGGCGCGCGCGGCCCATCGAATCCGCCTGCGCTTCGGTGCGAAACTGGGGGTTCCGGCTGGCAAGCTCAACACGGGCGGCCACCGCACGCCCGGCCGGGTCCCGAACCACCACGCGCAACTCGCCCTCCATGATTTGCGCTGACACTGTACGCAAGATAGCGAGACTCAGAAGCACAACCCCTGAACGGGCTCGCGGCGTCCACCGTCGCGCCATCTTGGAAAGCGGTGATCCTGTCACGGTCATAAGTAACTATTTGAAAATTCTTTTGGATGGGATTCTGTTCAGTCTTTTTTGGCGTAAGTTTAGCGAGGCTCGATCCGGCTGCCGAAAAAAGTCTGAACGGAACGTGGGCGAGCGGAATATGTAGGATAGAATCACTCAAGCGATGTTGAATGGCCCGGCAGATACGTCCCTCGGGATACCGCTCTTGGCGGCGGCGTGCGCGAATCGCTCGCCACGGCCCTCCCCTCTGGAGGACGAAGTTGCCGGGATGTTCGACCAGCTACGGAATCCGCTGCTTCGTTACGTGCTTTCCTTCGGCTTGCCTCCGCAGGATGGCGAAGAAGTGATCCAAGAGGTATTCCTGTCGCTGTTTCAACATTTGCGGCGGGGCAAGTCACGCCAGAATCTCCGGGGCTGGGTGTTTCGCGTGGCCCACAACCTCGCACTGAAACAACGCTGTTCTCAGCGCCGGAGCGTTCTGGCCGGGCAGGGAGAAAGTATGGCGCAGCGTAACCTGGATTCAAATCCCAATCCGGAAGAATCGCTGGCAGCCAAACAGAGACAGGAGCGACTGCTCGCCGTGGTCCGGGCCTTACCCGAGCAGGACCGCTGCTGTCTTCATTTGCGAGCCGAAGGGCTCCGTTACAGAGAGATCGCCGAGGTGCTGGGAATGTCCCTGGGGGCCGTTTCGCTTTGCCTTGTTCGGTCGCTCGCGCGTCTCAGCCGCGCGGACAGAGGTTGACATCCATGCGGCACGAGGCATCCCACATCTCCAGCCAAGACCTGCTCCGGGCTGCTGATGGCGAACTTCCAGCCCGGCAGATTCTGGAAATCCAGGCACACCTGGCCACGTGCTGGACCTGCCGCACGGGCATGGGGCAACTTGAGGGCGCAATCGCGGACTTCGTTCAAGTGCACCACCAGAGCCTCGACTCGCGGCTGCCTACGCCAGACGGCGCCCGGGCGCTGCTGAAGTTGCGTATGGCGGAACTGGCGGCTGCATCACCTCCGAAGCCGTGGTGGCAGATGTTTTCAGTGCTCCTCGACCTGCGCGGGCCGGCGCTGGCGTGCGGTATTCTTGCGCTCATAGTGCTGGGGGCCTTGGTCCTGCGTTTCCGCGGGCCAACCGATGCATCGCGGACGACGTTCGCGCGGTTCGAGGCCCGGGCGATTCCGGATCCCCGTCTTACTCCGGGCGTTACGCTTCCGGTCACCATGGACGACGTTTGCGAAGCAGGCATGGCTGACACCGTGCGGCTGGTGCCGGCGCACGTGGCCCGGCAGGTTTTTGCGGCGTATGGCATCCACGAACCCCCTCCCCGCGCTTACGAACTCGACTACCTGATTACTCCGGCGCTGGGAGGTTCCGACAACATTCGCAATTTCTGGCCGCAGCCATATGGGGCCATTGTCTGGAATGCCCATTTCAAGGATGCGCTGGAGGACCACCTGCACCGGCTCGTCTGCGCGGGAAAGCTTGACTTGGCGACCGCGCAGCGCGACATCTCGCGAGACTGGATTGCGGCGTACAAGAAATACTTCCGCACTGACAAACCGCTTCCGGAGCATGCATCCTTTCTCAATGACCGCCCGTGGGAGTAGTTGGAGATCTGTCGCTGCCGAGTTGTAGACGGCAGTGGGTTTTACAGAAAACTGTTGTTGACGCCCTTGGCTATGGGGGCTTGGCTAGTCAACCCTTTTGCGAACAGTGGGCGCAACCTGAGCGAATAATGCCAGGCTCAGCTCGATGCGTTGCCAGCCCCGCAGGATACCGCCCAGCTTCGCTGCCGCCTCGTTTCGCAACTGGGAGCGGCGTGATTGGTGAACTTCTCGGCCTTGGCGTCCCACTCCAGGTGGCTTTTGTTTTGAGGGCGCCGATTAGCGGTGCGCCGGGGGAACGGGAAGCTTGTGGAAGCGACGACGGCCAAGCGCGGCAATCGCGATTCCGCCAACCAGAATCAAGGGCAATGTAGCCGGTTCCGGTACTGCCTCCGGCACCCCGTCGACCGTTGCGGAAGTGATGACCCACGTAGTATTGATGCTAGTGATGACGCTAGGGTCACTTGCGTAGTGGAACCGGAACCTGAACAGATCGCCGGCGTTCAGATTAGCCGCCAACTGAGCGATGGAAATCTGGTTAGTGAGATTGCCTTGAAACATCGAGTTGGGTGTGATCCCGGTTGTCCCGAGGGCGGTGTTCACTCCAGTGTCAACACTCGTCCCATTGTAGCCATTCTGCGTGAACTGAGAGTTGGGAATATAGAGAAACGGATTCGCGCCAACCGAGAATTCCAGTACGCCTCCATCAAAGCTGCCTTCCATGTTGCGCGAGTGGCTGAATTGAAGGGTGACGGCCCCACCGGAAGCGGTCATAGTCGGGCTTGTCAGAGTTGCATTTGCGCTGTTGGCACCGGGCAGCGTCCAATTGGTCGTGTAGGCCCAGGCGGGAGTGCCCCCTGAGGTAAACCCCCCGTCGCCCGTTGAGAAATCGAATGTGATAGCGGCGCTGGCCGGAACCATCCATGCCACCGCCAAGACCGCGGCGCGCAAAAACCCGACGAAGCAACAGACTCTCGATGAACGCATTGAACCCCTCCAGTCAACCTAATGGGTTATGTTACAAGTGAGATCTACTACATGTCAAGCGAAAAATGCGAAAAATGAAAGAAAGCGATCAGTGGCCGCTACCGCCCAGGGATCGAATCTGGCGGCGTACCGAAGTCCTCTCCTGCTCCGAGCCATACAAAATCAGCATTTGTTCCAGATCGTAGAGTACCTCCAAGGCGGCGGCCTTATCTCCGAGCCGCAGAAGCACTTGGGACAACGCTTGCAGGACCGGGCTTCGCGTTTGTTCCGCGCAATACCGTGCGTCCTCCAGGTGCGGCAGAGCTTCGCGATCGCGATGGCCGCCGGCCAGCAGCAATCCCAGTCCTCGATGGGCAAGCCGATCGGTGGGCTGGCTTGCCAAAGCGTTCCGGTATTCGGCTTCCGCCCGCCGTCGATCGCCCAGCACGGCCGACAGGTCCGCCAGCAGGCGGTGTGCGCCCGCAAGGGCGGGATTGGCCTGAATCGACTTTTCCACTGCCCGGGCGGCCTCCGCCATCTGCCCTTGCGCTGCCAGCACGTTGGCATAGTCCAGATGGATCACGGCATCGGAGGACTTGAGCCGCGCGGCGGTCTGGTAGTGCGTGGTGGCTTCCTTCCAGTCGCCGCTTTGGGCATGCAGAGAAATCAGGTTCGCATGGGCATTGAAGTTTTCCGGCTCGATTCTCAGGACGGCCTGAAACTCCTCGATTGCTTCCCGTAGGCGGCCGGCTCCGGCATAGGCGACCGCTCTCCGCGTGTGTCCCTGCGTGGACATGTTGAGAGCTAGCATTTCATTGGCAATCGAGTCCACCAGGACGGGTTGCATCGTGTCGATGGCCTTGAACTCCACTGTGAGACGTTCCGACTCCGTGGTGCGCCCAACCCGGCGGTAGACGCGGGCCAGCGACAAGTGCGCGTCCTTGTACCCGGGGAAAACCGCCAGGGCGTTCCGATACTCCTGTATGGCCTCATCGTACTTTCCCTCCGTTTCCCCAAGCCGCCCCAACCGATAGTGAACCTGCTCCGGGGAACTTCCTGCCCGGAGCACATCGCCCAATACGGTCCGGCACCCGGCCGCGGCGCCGGTGGCGGCGAGCGAGTCGGCCAGCCGAAGTTGAATGGCCGCAACTTGAGGGGAAAGTTCCGCGGCCCGGCGCAAGAAAGGGACCGCCTCCCGATGGCGTTTCTGTTGTTGCCGGATGAGGCCCAAATAGTAGGGCCAGCGAGCTTCCTTCTTGTCGAGTTCTCCGGCTCTTTGATAACAGGCCGTGGCCTGATCGATCAGCTCGTAGGAATGCAGAATCATCCCCAGGCGGCCCACCTGGCGGGCATCGTTCGGCTGTTGGCCGGCCTGCCGCCGCGATTCTTCAATCTGGCGGCGCACCTCCTCCGGCATTGAAGCTGTCTGGACAACAGGGATGTCCGGAAGCTTGCGGCACGCGGCAAACACAAATACAAGCGCCGCCACCACAACGGGCAAGAGCCGCCGCCGGTGCTGGGCCGTGAGGCACGCCGGGAATCGCCTGAGCATATCCTGGGCGGTCCACATGTTTGCAGGATACTCCAAGTCCGGCCGATACTTGTAGCTATGTGCTTCCGTCAAAGCCTGTTGGCGCTGGCGTTTTTCTCGTTGGTTGCCGCACTCATTTCCTCCTGCGGGCGGCCGGCCAAGCAGGAAGACGGCGCCGTTTTCGAAGACGTTGCGGAGGCAAGCGGGCTGCGTTTTCATCATTTCAATGGGGCACTCGGCGGATACTAT
Organism: Terriglobia bacterium; assembly: GCA_016650235.1. Taxonomy (GTDB): domain Bacteria; phylum Acidobacteriota; class Terriglobia; order Bryobacterales; family Bryobacteraceae; genus VFZE01. The sequence goes on along the minus strand of JAENWC010000135.1, from coordinate 8,849 downwards.
ATGCCTGAGATCGTCGGCGCGGGAGCTGCTCTGTTCGACTACGACAACGATGGGGACCTGGACGTTGTTCTGGTGCAGGGCGATTTCATAGTGCCACCTAAGCCCGGGGAAACCATCCTGTTCCCGCTCCCCGCGGATCAACAGCCCGGCAGCCGCCTTTTTCGCAACGAACTGGTTCCGGCGGGAAAGTTAGCTTTTGTGGATGTAACGGAAGCCTCCGGACTGAACCACACCGGAGTAGGGATGGGAGTAGCGACCGGCGACATCGACAACGACGGAGATCTGGACCTTTACGTCACCGCGTACGGCCCCAATCGCCTCTATCGAAATGACGGCGGCCGCTTCACCGACATCTCGAAAACCTCCGGCGCAGGGGATGACCGCTGGTCCACAAGCGCTACCTTCTTCGACTATGATCGCGACGGATGGATCGATCTGTTCGTGACCACCTACGTCGACTTCAGCCCTGCGCGGCATCAGAATTGCCGCAGCCAAGCGGGCGAAAAGGACTACTGCGGCCCCAAAAGTTACAACGGTCAAACCGGCAGTCTGTTCCGGAATCTGGGCCGCGGACAATTTCAGGATGTCTCCCGGCACGCCGGGTTGAACGCAATCCCGGGACCCGGGCTTGGCGTGGCGGCAATGGATTTTGATGGCGACGGTTGGCAGGACATGTACGTTGCCAATGACGGCGAGCCCAACCATCTCTGGATGAACCAGAGAAATGGCCGCTTTGTGGAATCGGGCCTCTCGATGGGTATGGCGCTAGCCGACTCCGGCACGCCCCGGGCCGGAATGGGTGTGGCCTCGGCCGACGTGGACCACGATGGCCGGCTCGATGTCATCGTCACCAACTTAACCAACGAGGGCGCCACACTGTTTGTCAACGGAGACCGGAATGGCGTCATGGACGTTTCGGATCCAAGCGGAGTGAACGTCGCGACGAATGGCTTCACCGGTTTTGGCGTGGGGTGGCTGGATTCCACCAACAGTGGCAAGCTGGATCTGTTCATCGCCAATGGCGCCGTGCGCCTCGAACGGCCCGCGCCCGGTTCCGCTTATCCATATGGCCAACGAAACCAGTTCCTGCGCCAGGTGGCGACTCGAAAGTGGGTGGACGCCAGCGCAGCGGCCGGCGCCGTTTTTCGCCTCGAGGAAGTCAGTCGCGCCGCGGTCTTCGGGGATATCGACAACGATGGCGGCGTCGATATTCTGGTCACCAACAACAATGGTCCCGTCCGGTTGCTGATGAATCGGACCGGCAAGCGCACCAATTGGTTGTTGGTGAGGGTGGATGCCGGTCCGGAGAATCGATTTGGTGATGGCACTCGACTGGAGTTCCGGCGCGCCGGACAACCGGCCATTTGGCGGTCTGTTCAACGAGGATACAGTTATCTGGCCGCCAACGATCCGAGGGTTCACGTAGGTTTGGGGGACTCGGCGGGAGCGGTGACGATCGTGGTGCACTGGCCGGACGGGGCCAGCGAGTCCTTGCCCGCAGGACCGCTCAATCGAATCCTCGATATCAAGCGCATCGCTCATCCGCGATGACTTTGGGTCCGTTTTGATCTTCGGCTCGAAAACAATGCAACCACCCCTTCGTTGCGTTGCCTGCCGGCGATCATCACCCTTCTTGGCTATAACCACTTCCGAAGCTGGCATGCCTGGTTGAGCCGGGCTCATCGGTGTGACGAAGCCACTTTGGCCAATTGGGAACGAGGAGAGCGGAAACCTGCCTCCTTCGACAACGCGCATCCCGTCGGGTCCACAGCGGGCCAGGCGGAAAGTTCGCAAGCGACACGACCACAAGCATCGCCTACGAACCATGATGCCGTACGATTACAGGAACGCCGCGACTTTGCTGGCGGATTTCCGGAGGTTGCGCGTGGCAAGCGGCGCCTCCGCAGGGATGAGCCCAGAATCTGGTTTCACGGGCTCCGAGCGGCGGCCAACCCTCGCTCACCTTATTGGTGCGGCAATCCCAATGGAGGCGCCTGCCCTTGCGGTAAGTCATGTTGGCGACATGCGCTGCGCCGGCCGCGGACGGCCTAGCCCAACTCAAGCCGGAAGTTGATGTCCACCGCTGGGGCCGAATGCGTAATGGCTCCGGAGGAAATAAAATCAGGGCCGGCCTCGGCATAGGCGCGAATATTGTCGAGCGTGATGTTGCCGGATAGTTCCACCGTGGCCCGGCCGGCAATGTGGGCGATCCATTCTCGCGCCTCCGCCGGGGTGAGGTTGTCGAGCAGCAGGTGTTTGGCGCCACTGGCCAGCGCTTCCTCCATCTCTGTCCGCGTCCGGACTTCGATCTCCACTCTGAGGTTGCTGCCGCACACACGCTCCAGCGCGGGGAGCACGCCGCCTGCCGCGGCGATATGGTTATTCTTGATGAGAATGGCATCATAGAGGCCGATGCGATGGTTGATGACGCCACCGGCTGCCGCTGCCGCTTTTTCCAATCGTCGCAGGCCGGGTGTTGTTTTGCGTGTGTCGAGTATCTTCGTTCCGGTGCCGGCCACTGCGTCCACGTATTGCGCGGCCAGCGTCGCAATCCCGCTCAAACGCTGCAGGAAGTTCAACGCCACTCGTTCCCGGGTCAACAGCGTGCGTGCGCTGCCGCGCACGGTTGCGATGATTGAGCCGCTCACCAGCCGCTCTCCGGTGCGCGCCACTAATGCAAGGGAAGTCTCACCCTCATAAAGGATCTCGAGTATTTCCACGCCGGCCAGGACCATTGGTTGCCGCGTACAGAATGTGCCGCTGGCCTCGACGCCGGCTTCCACGCAGGCCAGCGTCGTCACGTCGCCCGGGCCGATGTCCTCGGCCAAGGCTCGCTCTATAACTTCTCGCAGATCAAACATTGCCCAGACTGTCCACCGACGCCTTGCTCTTCACAAGCTGCGCTTCGTACTCGGCCAACTTAGCCCGAATGCTGTCCACCACTTTTGCGGGAGCCTTGCCGAGGAAAGTGTCGTCACCCAATTGGCGGTGAGAATTGGCGATGTTTTTTTCCAGTTGCGCAATCTCCTTGTCCAGCCGCTTGCGCTGCGCATCCATCTGGGCGGCGGGAACCACGAGCGCCAGGTCGAACTCCGGCGTCCCGCGCATCCCCGGGCCGGACTGAGGGGCATGGCCTCGATGCAGCGTCAGGCTGATGCCGGCGAGTTTCTGAATCGCTTCGGAAAAGTACTGCGCCACTTCGTAGGCGCGGCCGGAGGAGTAGAGCGCTCCCTGCAATTGTTCCTTAGGGTCGAGCTTCAGTTCGGCGCGAAGGTTCCGCGCGGAGGTGATCACACCCTGCAAGAGTTCCATGTCGCGCTCTGCCTCCGGATCGGCCCGTTCTGCGTGGTAGACCGGGTACGATGCAAGCGCAATGGAGTTGGGCCGGTCCATTGTATTGGCTGCCAGGCGCTGCCAAAGCTCCTCAGTCAGGAAGGGCATCACCGGATGCAAGAGGCGGAGCGAAGCCTCAAAGACAGTGAGCATATTGCGCCAGTCCGGCGTCAGGCCGGAATTTTCGGTGAAGCGCAGTTTCTTCAGCTCGACATACCAGTCGCAGAACTCGTGCCAGATGAAATGCCAGGCCAGTTGCGCGGCTTCATGGTAACGGAAGTTCTCGATGGCCCTGTTCATCAGGCCGGCGCAATGGTTGAGGCGGGAAAAGATCCAGCGGTCTTCCAGACAGGAGCCGGTAATACCGGCATCGCGGGCTGGAACCCAGGGCTCCACGCCCGATTGTTCCATTTTCAGGAACACGAAGCGGGCCGCGTTCCAGATCTTGTTGGCAAAGGCGCGGGCGCTCTCCATACGGTCTTCGGTGAGGACAATATCGGTGCCCGGGGCTGCGCCTTGCAGCAACGCCATACGCACCGCGTCGGTTCCGAATTTCTCCGTCACCAACAGCGGGTCAATCACGTTGCCGCGCGTCTTGGACATCTTCTGCTTGCCGGCATCGCGCACCAGGCCATGTATGTAGACCTGGCGGAAGGGCACATCACCCATGCATTCCAGACCCATCATCACCATGCGCGCCACCCAGAAAAAGAGGATGTCGAAACCGGTGATGAGCAGGCTGGTGGGATAGAAGCGGCGCAGATCCCCGGTGTCATCCGGCCAGCCCATGGTCGAAAAAGGCCAGAGCCCGGAGCTGAACCAGGTGTCCAGCACATCGGTATCCTGCTCGATGCCCGCCGACCCGCAATGCCGGCAGGCAGCGGGCGTTTCGCGCGCCACCGTAATGCCTTTGCATCCGGCGCAATGCCAGGCCGGAATGCGATGGCCCCACCACAACTGGCGCGAGATGCACCAGTCTCGGATGTTGCGCATCCACTCAAAATAAGTCTTGGTCCAGTTCTCCGGAATGAACTGTATGCGGCCGTCCTCCACCGCGGCGATGGCGGGGGCGGCGAGCGGCTTCATCTTCACAAACCATTGCGTCGAAATCAGCGGCTCCACCATGGTCTTGCAGCGCTGGCACTTGCTGGCGGCCAGCGTATACGGTTCAATCTTGACCAGCAGCCCGGCCTTTTCCAGATCCTCGACCACGCGTTTGCGGGCCTCGAACCGGTCCAGCCCGGCATAGACACCGGCGGCCGGGGTCATTTGGGCACGCTCGTCGATGACCTGGATTTTCGGCAGGTTGTGTCGCTTGCCCGCCTCGAAATCGTTGAGATCGTGGGCGGGGGTAACCTTCACCACGCCGGTGCCGAACTCGGGGTCGGCCAGATCGTCCAGGATGATGGGGATCTCGCGATCCATCAGCGGAAGCATCACGGTCATGCCGTGCAGATCCTGGTAGCGCTCATCCTTGGCGTTGATGGCTACGGCAGTATCGCCCAACATTGTTTCAGGGCGCGTGGTAGCCACTACCAGAAAATGGTGAGAACCCTTTACGGGATACTTGATTTGCCACAAACTGCTTTGCGTTTCGTCGTGGTCCACTTCGAGGTCCGACAGCGCGGTGCCGCAGCGCGGGCACCAGTTGACCATGTAGTCGCCGCGATAGATGAGACCCTTCTCATACAGGCGCACAAAGACTTCCCGCACGGCGCGCGACAAACCGGGGTCCAGCGTAAAGCGCTCGCGCGACCAGTCACAGGAGGCGCCCATGCGGATCATCTGCTTCTTGATGGTGTCGCCGGACTCTTCCTTCCATTTCCAGATACGCGCTTCAAAGGCCTCGCGGCCCATCTCACGGCGGGAGAGCCCTTCGGCGGCCAATTGCCGCTCCACCACCATCTGCGTGGCGATGCCGGCGTGATCGGTGCCCGGCAGCCACAGCGTGGCCTTCCCCAACATGCGATGCCAGCGCATGGTGACGTCGATCTCGGTGTGCTCCAGCATGTGGCCCATATGGAGCGATCCGGTGACGTTGGGCGGAGGGATTACGAGCGTAAAAACAGGCGCGCCGGAACCGGCCGCAAAGACTTGTGAGTCGATCCACCACTGTGCCCAGTGCGGTTCAAACCGCTGGGGTTCATACACTTTGTCCAATTGCATGGGAATTCACAATTTTAGCATGCAGGCCAATTGGCTTCGTTTGGCGGTTTGCGTTTTCCAGGACATAGCGGTGTGGCCGATGCCACCACTTCACAATCTAATCTAGATATGGCGTCCATGCTCCTTTTCGAGCATGCGCTGAGCATCAGTCAATCCGAGCCGCATTGCCTCATTAAACCGGACAGCTACCAGCCGGCCGGAGGAGTCGGACAACGCTTTGCGAGCGACGCTGGGATTACCAACCGGCTTAAAGTAATTGCGTATATTCTCCGTAGGGTTTCATTGCGGATGGTCCATTGATCGAACTCCCCTTCCACTTGCAGCAATCACGTTGTCGAGGTCTGGAAAACATCGATTGTGCAAGCAACGGCGCCGAGTCAGTTTCCAAACGCGCTCGATCGGATTCAACCCCGTGCTGTAGGCCGGCAGATAGTCCAGAGCAAAGTCTTTGGCGTGCTCTTCTCTTCTCTCCACTCCTCGCAAAGAAGGTCGCGCTCCTTGGTCTCCGGCGGAATCCCCATCTGGCAGCGGGAACCCTGCTGCTGGAAATGCACTTCATCCGTGGCCCAGAGATCCACGGTCTCGTCTTGTATCAGCGTTTGGAGTTTTTTTTATGCGCCTTCTGCCGTTCAGGATCGGCTTGGGCAGGGGCGCGGCTTGCGCAACCGAAAGCCCAACTGCCGGAACAGACGCTGGCACTGACGCACTCCCAGGTCAACCCATGTTCAGTTGCACGGGAGCGCAAGCTGGAGGCTGCGAACCAGTTGGGTGTTCAATACTCGATGCGGCCGGCGGTCAGCGACTTTCCACCGTCGGAGAATCAGATCTTCTTCTTGGCAGGCATGCCAATTTTCGAGACGGTGATCGTGTCACCGCTCATTCCGCCCGTCAATTTCACCGTGTGACCGGCGTGCTTCTGCAAATCCCCGAAGTCCTGATTGCCGACGTTGTACACCTTACCGCCGCTGACGAATACGTATTTGGCCTTGTGGTCTTTCACGCACGCCAAGGTGCAGTCGCGATCGGACATCTTCTTGCCGCCATGCTCGGCTGCAGTGTTGTGCTTCGCGCCGCACATACTGTCGCTCAATTTTCCCGTCCAGGTCTGGTCAGCCGCGGATGCGAACGTTGCTCCAAACATACTCGCGATAACTGCGATGCATAAGTAGTTCATAGATTCTCCATGTCGAAATTGCAAGCCAACGGTTGAACCGACGCCCCCTTGACGAAGTGCGCCACCAGCCGCCGCCCCCCGGCGGCGACTGAAGCGAAGCGGCCAATAGCATAAATCCAAATTGAGCCGCACCGGCAGGGGTGCGCGGTTTAGCGTAAACTTTCGCTGATATCGGATCGCGGGAGCGGCTTGTCCGTTTTTCCGTAGTCGGAGCCAGCCTCTCCGGACGAGGCGATATCTTCGGCGCCGGTTTCCTTCAGAATATCCGTCGCCCGCCCGACCCACTCCGAATTGTCGCAGTGAACGGAAACCAGAATGCCGCCCTGCCTTACCCGGCCGTCATAGCGCTTCGCTTCATATTCCGGGATACCCATGCCGATCATGGCCCCAACCAGCCCACCGACAGCACCTCCAACCCCCACCCCGGCCAGCGCTGCCACGATCGGTCCCGCCGCGATAAATATGCCGAGGCCGGGAATCGTAAGAGCTCCTATCCCAACCAGAAGGCCAAGCGTCCCGCCGATGGCTCCACCCGCTCCCGCTCCCGCAGTAGCGCCTTCAGGAGCCTTGGTGTTCTTCTCGTGTGCGAAGTCTTTGGTTCCGACGTTGTCCGGGAACAGCACAGAGATGTCCTCATTCCTAAATCTTGCTGCAAGCAGGGTGTCAATTCCCAGTTCGACCTTAACCCGATCGGAATAGATACCGAATGCTGCTGTATTCTTTCCTGCCATATGCTTTCTCCTTCATATCGTTTTTTGAGATGCGCGCCTTGAATTTGGTTGGTTACCTTCATCTGGCGGCACGCTTCCAAGAGGCACGCTTCGGGCCAACGTCATCAACAGTAGATCCGATTCACTCACCGATGAGTTGCGCCCTCGGAATAGAGGAGCTGGAAGGAGTTCGTGAGAGACGATATTAGGTCAATTGACCGGGGGTGGTCAAAGTATCCTGTCAAACGCTCCGCCAACAGGGAAGCGCAACTCCCTCAGTCCTGACCGGTCCAACGGTCATGGAAAAGCCTGCTGAGTCAGGCAGGCCGGGATTCAGCATCCGGTTTGATTGAACAGAAACCATACTACGATTAGACTTATGGGAACACCCAAAAACCAGGCGCCAAGATATTTCATAGAACCTCCCAAAAAACTAGTGCAACCTGAAGACCAAAGATTGCGACGTAACCCGGCCCCGTTGAAGACTCAGTTAGCCCCCGCGAGCATTGCGCTTTCTCAGCTAGTGTAGCCTCGGCTAGCGTAGCTTGGTGCGGCCGGTGCCGCCGCACTGCCTGATCTGTGTTGATGGGCGTGAATGCGAACTCATGAAACCCATCTCATGGCGCCAGTATGCAGATTGCGGAGCGATTGGCGGGCGGCCTGTTGTCGCCCAAGCGCAACGTCAACGGAGCCGCGGGTGGGAGCCCGGCCACGTTGCTAGTCTGGCAACACAATTAATCCCCTTCTAACTTCCTTTGCTTCCCAGAGCAACGAGTCGCGCCAAAGTCATCAATCACTTGCCTATGAGTTGCGCAACCCGGTTTAGAGGGAGGCGGGAGACGCGTGGGACCAAATAAGGTCACTTGACCAGGAGTCGTCAAAGTATCCTCGCGAGATACTCTTCCTCCTTGACGTTGGCTTTTCCTTAACCTTAACCGGGATTTCTATTTTGCTCCCGATTGCGAATCAGTATACACCCAATCGCCTCAGGTCGATCCTTTCCGTTGCGAGTTTTCCTCGCCGCCGCCCCCAGCCTGGGTCCAGACCGGCAGTTCCTGCCGGGGCCGACAGAGCGTCAATGCGCCGTAGCATCGCTCCGAACAGCCGCCGCGTCAGGTGGCTCTCCGCCAGTAGTAGGCAGTAGTAGCGGGCGTGTTTCACTAATCGTCCGCCGGTCTTCACCAGCCGTTGCTGTAAGCTCGTCAGCGACCAGTTGCCGATCCTGTTTGGCAACACCAGCCACCGCCACAGATTCCCCTGGTTGTAGGCGATCACGCTCTGCCACAGCCGCACCTCGTTTGACCGGAACAGGTGGCAGCTCAGCCGCGTCATTTTCACCGTTTGCTTGCCTTCCTTGATCCACTGCTCCGCCGTCCCCCGCTTGTTGTAGAACCGCACCACCGCCCGGCTGTCCGTTTCCAGGTTCGTCACGATGAATCCCACACGCGGGGGTAAACGATCCTGAC
>JAENWC010000134.1 GCA_016650235.1 Terriglobia bacterium | reverse complement strand
TGTGCGAGGGCGAGGTCCACCATCCGGCGATGGCGGCCATGGCCAGCATAATGCCATCGCCAATGAAAAACTGCGGGCCTACCGAGCGCTTCAACCAGGGAAAGCAACTGCACTCTTCCCCGAGCAGCGTGTTGTAGTGGTAGCCGATGTAGATCATGAAGGCGGCCAGCAGGAATCCGGTGAGCCAGGCTCCCCAACGGCGGAAGCGTGGCACGGCCAGCAAGACGGCGGCAAAGATCTCGGTCACGCCGACGCCGAGCGTTACCGGCATGCTGAGGATGGAAGGCACTTGCAGTTGGGTTACGCGAGCGGCCCAGCCGAGCGGGTCTGTCACTTTCCAGACTCCGGAGGCCAGAAACAGTAGGGCGAGCAGTATGGCCGATACCCAACTGGAAGCAGCCTTCCAGGCCGGGGCCTCCACCGACTGGTATGGGATACTGTCATCCATGCCCTTTATTGTAGCGTTGCTGGCCGCGCTCTCGTGCGCGGCGCAGACCGCGGATTTAGTGGTGATCCACGCGAATATCTACACGGGTGAGCGGTCGCGGCCGCGCGCGAAAGCCCTGGCTGTGCAGGGCGGCAAGATTCTTGCGGTGGGTGACGATTTGGGTCGGCATGTGGGCGCGTCCACCAAGACGATCGATGCCAAGGGGGCGACGGTAGTCCCGGGCTTTATCGATTCGCATGGACATATGCGGGGGCTGGGCGAGAGCCTGGAGAACCTGGATTTTCGGTCCAGCAAGTCGAGCGGCGCAGTGGCTGCGATGGTTGCCAAAGAGGCGGCGAGGCGCAAACCGGGCGAGTGGATTCTCGGCCGGAGTTGGGACCAGACGCAGTGGCCGGGCAGCGAGTTTCCCAACGCAGATGAGTTGTCGCGCGGGGCACCCAACAATCCGGTGTTTCTGACGCGAGTGGACGGTCACGCGGCCTGGGTGAACCGGAAAGCGCTGGAGATGGCCGACATCCAGACGGCAACGCCGGATCCGGCAGGCGGGCGGATCATTCGCGAGTCGAGTGGCCGGCCGAGCGGCGTGTTGATTGATCGGGCGCAGGAGCTGGTGAGGCGGCGGATTCCGGCCCTCACGCGAGGCCAGATACAGGCCCGGTTGGTGCGTGCCGCGGCCGAATGCGCGCGTCTCGGCCTCACCAGTGTGCATGATGCCGGGATCAGCGCCGAGGATCTGGCGGCGTATCGCGAACTGGTTTTGAGCAACCGGCTGCCGGTACACGTTTACGCGATGATTCGCGGGGAGGGCAGCTTGTGGGAGGAATATTTACGGCGGGGGCCGGAGGTGGGCGAGTGGCTGACGGTGCGCAGCATCAAGCTGATGGCCGATGGAGCGCTGGGGTCGCGCGGCGCGGCGATGAAGGATCCCTACACGGATGAGGCGGGCAATCGCGGGCTGTTGCTCCTGCGGAAGGAGGACATTGCGCGCGTGGGGAAGGCTGCGGTGAAGGCGGGGCTGCAGGTGAACACACATGCCATAGGAGATCGCGGCAACCGCACCGTGCTCGAGGCATACGCGGAGGCGTTGGGAGGGAAGAACGATCATCGCTTCCGGGTGGAACATGCGCAGATCGTTTCGGTGACCGACATGCCAATGTTCCAACAGTACTCTGTGATCGCATCGATGCAGGCCACGCACGCCACCAGCGACATGCGCTGGGCGCATCTGCGCGTGGGTCCGCAGCGCATCGGGGGCGCGTATGCGTGGCGGAAGTATTTGGATCTGGGAGTGACGGTAGCCAACGGGTCGGACTTTCCGGTGGAAAGCGCAAATCCATTGTGGGGGTTCTATGCGGCGGTTACGCGGCAGGATCAGCAGGGGTCGCCGGCCGGGGGCTGGATGCCGGAGCATCGGATGAGCAGGGAGGAAGCGCTGCGGAGTTGGACGCTATCCGGGGCTTATGCGGGGTTCGAGGAGAAGATGAAAGGGACGCTGGCGCCTGGCAAGGGGGCCGACTTTGTCCTGCTGACACAAGACATCATGACAATAGCTCCGGCCGAGATCCTGCGCGCGCGCGTCAGGATGACGGTGGCCGGCGGCCGTGTGGTGTATGAGGAGAACCCATGATCGCCGGCTTGATATTGCTGGCCGCCGCTGCCGCGCCAAGTTCCTTGACGCTGTTTGACGAGATCGTCCGGCTGCCGCGCAGCCAGTGGCGCGCGGTGCACGTGAGTCTGCACCAGCGTCCGGCTACGGTGCATTGCCGTTTTGAAGTGGTGCGCGGGAACGCGCCGGTGCGAGTGGTGGTGATGAGCCGCCAGGACGTGGAGAATTTCAGCAAAGGCCGGCCTTACAGTGTGCTCGGCGCGAGCGGTGAGGAGCGGAAGGGGCGGTTGCGGCAACTGATCAACCGGCCGGGCGACTACATGGTGATGATCGAAAACAGTTCCGCGCGCGCACCTGCCTATGTGCAAATGCACGTAGAGGTGGAGTTCAACGAGTACACTTCGTTTGTGCCGCGCACAGTGCCGCCAGGCCGGCGTACGGTGGTGGTGGCGGTCAGCCTCATGCTGTTTGGCTTGGTGAGCCTCTGGTCGGGAAGGCGCTTGTGGATGGCCGGCCTTTTTATGGCGTCCTCGCGGTTCCCGCCGTGGCGCTGATCGAAGCTTGCCTTACTTCTTTTTGGCTTCGTCCTTCTTTGCGGGTGGGGGCGGGGCTTTGACTCCGGCGGCGGCGATTTGCAGGTCTTCGACGACCTTGGCGTCCAGCTCGTACAGGGCTGGTTCGTTATCGCGCTTGGCTATGTACTTTGCTCCGCTTTTGCCGATTTGCACTTTTTCGACTCGCTTGCCTTCGCCCGAGGTGACGGTGGCCTCGATCATTGACTGTGTGAATCCGGCCGTGGGGAAAGCGGCGGCTGACAATTCGCGCAGTTTATCGATTAACGACTGGACGCTGGTGGAGTCCATCTGCTTGCCTGCCTCTGTCCACTTATCGGCGGCCTTGGTCAATTGGCGGGACTTGTCACCGTCTCTAACTTCCAGTTTGTTGGGATCGTTCCAGCCGAAATCGAACAGTTTCTTGTTGCGGAAATCCGATGGTGTCTTCTTGACTCCGTCGCCTAAGTCGCTGGACGCTTTGTGTACACCTTCCACGGCGGAGGACTTGGCGTAGTAAGTGTTGTCTTTGGCCTGGCGAATTTCGAGCTGCTGTGAGCCGGCGGCGTCCGTCACCTTGGCCACGGCGACGGGGGCGGCGGAGGCAAAGGCGGCGGCGATCTTTTTGGACTCCTCGGCGCTCACGGCCGTATCCATTTTTGCGTCCTTGATTTTACGGACGAGATCCTCCACTTGGCCGCCGTCGGCGCGCAGGGGTTGTGGGCGCACGATCTGCCACTCGTTCTGGTTGTTCTTGCCGAACTCGACAGTCTGGCCTTTGGCGGTGAGTTCGAGGCGGCTGAGTTTGTCGGAATCGAATGTCAGGAGCCGCTTGTCCTGTAAGTCGATGTAAGTTTTGTCCAGGTTTGACTTACTGGAACTGGAGAGAGTGAAGACGCGGGGATCGCCATCGAGCTTGACGAAGACGCCTCCGCCTGTGGGGGTATCATCGCCGAGCAGGAGTTTGGCGTTGTTCTTGCCATCCTTGGTAGAGACCTTGACGGTGAGCCGCGGGGAGGCGAGTCCAAAGCCGGCGAGGCCGGCGGCCTTCTCCTCGATGAGGCGCTCCGAATTGAGGGATGCGAATGCACCGGCAAGTGAGGTTGCCGCATCGGCGTCGGCGCGCAGGGGCTTAGGCGTGGTTAGGACCCAGCTTGATCCATCGCGCTTGAGCGTGGTGGTCTCGCCGGCCTTGGTGATCTCGACCTGCTGCACACGGTCCGATGCGATGTCCAGGATCTTAGGAGGGGCATCGGCGGCGGGTTTGCCTTCCTTATCCTTTTCGAGTTTGTTGGAATACCAGACGCCGCCGGCCAGTAAAGCCAGCACAGCGACTCCGACGAGCAGTCCACGAAATTGCATTGAGAAACCTACCTCCTGCGCCACCAGACGCTGACACCGGCTCCGACGATGGCCAGCGGCAGGAAGACGACGCAATAGAAAAACAGCGTCCGCATCTGGCTGGTGGTGAGCGAGAGGCGGCGATCTTCCGGCTCTTTGGGACGGATGGAAATGAGGTCTTCATCCGAGCTGAGCCAGTTGAGCATATTGGCGAGAAGGTCGCGGTTGCCGTTGAAGCGGAGAATGTTATTGGAGGCCCAGCCGGAGGAGCCGGTGACGACAAAGCGGCCCTGCATTTTCTCGTTGCCGGTGTTGTAAGTGCCGGCAACGGCGAGGGCGAACGGCCCTTTCTTGTCCTTGGCTGGATCGAGTTTGATTTCGGCCGAGTCGAGCTTGGCGGTGGCATAGCTGTTGCCGGAACTGGAGAACAGTTTCTCGGCCGTGGTCTTGGCTCCCGCCTTGGCATCGAGTGAGCGCACCATGGGGAATGCGGTGGTGATCTCTTTCATGTCGCGAACAATGGCGTGCGATTCATAGTTGGTGACCAGGGGCACCACTTCGCTGAGTCCGAAGATCTGGCCAATGCCGCTAGTATCGAGGACGAGGTCGTTGTTGACGGTGACGCCCCAGTCCTGCAGCAACTTGGCGAGCGCCGCGTTCTGGCCGACCTCTTCCTTGCCCAGTTTGACGGGCGGATCGAGCATGATGAGGGCGCGTCCGCCTGCGCCGACATAGCGCTGTATGGCGTCGACGGCGGGTTGCAGATAATCGAACCGCGGGCCGCCTACCAGGAGGACGGTACAAGTGGAGGGGACGTCGGGTTTCTCGAGGAGGGAGAGGGCCTGGGATTTGTAATTGTTGCGTTCGAGAACTTCCTTGAGCCCGGAGAAGCCGGTGCGGCCAGTGTCTTCGAGGCCATGCTCGCCGGAACCGCCGACGGCGCAGACGGTACGCTGTCCGCCTTTGAGGGCGCGAATCAAGGCTCCGGTGAGTTCTTCCTCGGTGACCGATTTTGCTTCTTCCTTGCGGCCCATGGCTTCGACAAAGATGGTGCCGTAGGTGCGCACGCCGGCGGATTTGGCGAGGGTGGGTTTTTTGTCGGGGTCGATGTAATCAACGGAGAGTTTGGGAGAGAGGTTGTCGTAGCGGTCGAGCAGATCCCTGGCTCCCTGGAAGCGGCTGGTCTGGTCGAAGTAAGAGATCTTGACGTCACCCTTGAGGTTGCCGACCACCTTGGTGGTCTGCTCGGACAGACTGAACTTTTTGCTCGAGGTGGTGTCGAGACTCTTGTTGTGGCGGTTGGCCAGGAAGTTTGTTGCGCCGAGAACGGCGATAACGACCAGGGTGTAGACGAGCACGTAGACGCCGAACCTGGTTTGCTTTGCTTTCAACCAATCGAGATTCATTACGACCTCCACCGCAGCGATTCCATCGAGCGGGCGGTGAGAAAGAGCCCGAGGAAGATCACCGAGACGTAGAAAATGACGTCCTTGCTATCGAGGACGCCTTTGGAAAAGGGTTCAAAGTGAGTGACCACGGACATGTAGGAGATGACTTTGGAAGTGGCCGATGTTTCAAAGGCGGAGACCCAATCCAGCACCCAGAGGAGCAGGCAGATGGCGAACGTTCCGACGCCGGCCACAATCTGATTTTTGGTGGTGGTGGAAAGGAAAGTGCCGATGGCGAGCAGGCAACCGCCCTGGAGGAGCAAGCCGAGATAGGCGACCAGCATGGGCTTCCAGTCGGGCTTGCCGTAGGCAAACAGGAGGCCGAGGTTGACCATGGAGGTGAGCAGAATGCAGCCATACATCATCAGCGCGGCGAGCCATTTGCCGAGGATGATTTCGATGTCGCGGACCGGCGAAGTGACCAGCAGTTCGATGGTGCCGGAGCGTTTCTCTTCGGCAAACAGGCGCATGGTGATCATGGGAATCATGAAGAGTCCGATGACGCTGACGTTCATGAGGACGGGACGGATGACCCATTCATTGACGTCCATGGGCATGCCGCGGCCCATCATCTGGGATTCGAGGCCGCGCGTCACGAAGATGGCGGTGGCCATGTAGAAGAAGTAGCCGGAGATGAGAGCGAAGAACGCCATGAGCCCGTAGGCGATGGGCGAGGAGAAATAGCTCTTCAATTCTTTTCGGCAAATGATCCAGATATTGCTCATTGGGCGGCTCCCTTGGTTTGTGCGACCGTTTCGGTCGAGGTCAATTCGAGGAAGACCTCTTCGAGGCTGAAGGCGACCGCGTGGAGTTCATGCAGATTCCAGCCGGAGTCGACCACGCCGCGCGCGATTTCGGGGCGGATGTGGTGGCCTTGCAGACTTTCGACTTCAAAGCGCAAGTGGCCCTCCTTGCCGGAGCGAGTGACGACGCGGCTGACGCCGGGAACCTGTTCGAGCCTCTGTTGGACCTGGGCGGCTCCGAGTTCGCCATTCTTGGCGGAGACCTCGACGGCGACGGCTTCCGAACCGCGGAGGCGGCTGGTGAGGTTGTTGACGGTGTCGATGGCGACCACTTTGCCCTTATTGATGATGATGACCTTTTCGCAGGTCTGCTCCACTTCCGGAAGGATGTGAGTGCTGAGAATGATGGTGTGATCGCCGGCGAGGCTCTTGATGAGTTCGCGCGTCTCGATGATCTGCTTGGGATCGAGGCCGGCAGTGGGCTCATCGAGGATGAGGACCTCGGGGTTGTGGATGATGGCCTGCGCCAAGCCGACGCGCTGCCGGTAGCCTTTGGAGAGCTTGGCGATGAGCTTGGCGCCGACGTCGGCGATATTGCAGCGTTCCGAGACGCTCTTGACGCGCGCGGGCAGGTCCGCTTTGGGGATACCCTTGAGGCGTCCGACGAAGGTGAGGTATTCGAGCACCTCCATTTCCGGGTAGAGCGGAGGGACTTCCGGCAGATAGCCGATGCGCTTCTTGACCTCCATGGGGTCGGCTGTGACGTTGAATCCAGCTACCTCGGCTTGGCCGGCTGAGGGCGGGAGGAAGCAGGTAAGCACGCGCATGGTGGTGGTCTTGCCGGCTCCGTTGGGTCCAAGGAAACCGACGATCTGGCCCTTGGCGACCTCGAAGCTGACATTATCGACGGCAACCGTGCGAGCGTAGCGCTTTGTAAGGCCTTCGACTTTAATCATAAGTGTGGCTCTCAGAATAGAGACTTGACGCCTTTCTCCGGTTGCGCCCTTAGCGAGGCTTCCTTAAGGAAAGGCACGATCAACTCAGAACTAACATCATAAAGAGACGGCGGGGATCTGTCAATGTTAGCGAGTAGTGGGAGTAGTGGGCGTGGCTGAGTGGGGGAACGGGCGAAGGCAAGGCTGGAAGCGGTTTGGGGGAAGCGGGTTGCGAAATCGGTGGGTTCGTTTCTCCATTTTTGTTCCGGGGCTTGTGGGAGTGCGGCAGACCGTGGCTGACACAGCGGTTTGGCTGAGGCTGGAGTTGGGTGATGGGAAATCTGCAAGTGGTTGATGGCGAGCTGTTTAGGAAATCGGTGGGTTCGTTTCGCCATTTTTTGTTCCGCGACCGCCGGGAGTGCGGGAAGCTGTGGCTGACGCCGCGGTTTGGCGGATGTGGGAGCAGGACCATGGAGAAGCTGCAAGTGATTGATGACAAGCTGCTTATTAAATCGGTGGGTTCGTTTCGCTATTTTTTGTTTCGAGGTGGCTGCGAGTTCGGGAGACTGCGACTGGGTTGGCACGGGGCCGCCGGAGGCGAGAGACTTTTTTGTTTCCAAGGCGGCGCCCAGTGATATAGATTTCTGCATGATCGTGAACCTCCATCCTAATTATGATTATCTCATGGAGGAGGATGCTTCTTGGGTTGTGTTACCACGTAAGTATATGATAGTAAATAAGATGATAAAACCACAATGAGTGTTACGCTTGCGCGGCGGCTAGCTGATATGATAGACAACGCCTTGTTAACAGCCACGGGCGCGCCGGAGTACAAAGATCGGGTCCATCCGCTCTGCAAGGTCCCCGGAAACCTCCAGGAATTGGCGCCGGTTCTCGATTGACTTTTTGTGGCGGTCCGTCTTGCGGGCCATCTGCCTCCTGAGGAAACTCCACACCTGAGCGCGCAACATGGGTAATTCGACGGTGGCGATCTTCCAGACGGCGTCCAGATCGAGACCGAAGTAGTCATGCACAACACGATGCCGGAATCCGATGATCTTGTGCCAGGGGATTTGGGGATGACGTAACTGGAACTCCGGGGAAAGCTTGCACGCTGCCTCTCCTGCGACAGTCAGTTGACGGAGGATCGCATCCTGTCCGACGCCTCCAGCCAAAAACTGCTCATGGTCGATTTGCATCGCGTACCCAGACGCGGCGTCCGCTGCCCCGACGATGTCCAGCAGACGCAGGGAGTCACGCCGCATAGACCACGCGCGCATCACGGAGGATTTCAGCTCGAACCTTGGGTTTCAGCCACTTCTTGGTAGCCAGATCCACAGGGCGGCCGAAGATCTGGGCCAATTCCTGTTCCAGCCCGAAGTAGTCCCACCCCCATACGACTCCTGGCTCGAACTCCACGAGAACATCGATGTCAGAATCCGGCCGCCTGTCGCCGCGTGCGGTGGAACCGAAAACCGCCATCTCGACGATATGATAGCGGCGGCAAATCTCCGCGATTGCTTCCGAGGGGATATCTAAACCTGACGCGAGGGTCATCGTTGTTCTCCTGCTTCATTATCCAAGAATGCACGCACATCATGCTGAGCAGCCCGAGGGTAAACCCTCAGTCCACCTGGTGGAGCTTCATCATATTAGTCGAGCCGGGGCGGCCTATGGGCTGGCCTGCC
Source organism: Terriglobia bacterium (assembly GCA_016650235.1). GTDB lineage: Bacteria > Acidobacteriota > Terriglobia > Bryobacterales > Bryobacteraceae > VFZE01. Next base: position 2,825 of record JAENWC010000134.1, on the reverse strand, counting down.
ACAAACACGACGCGGTCGCCTTGCTTGACCAAGCCTAGTTCGAGGAGCCGGCGGTCCATTTGGGCCATCATCTCGTCGGTGGAAGCCAGGTTCGGCTCCTGCAGTGCCTTTACGGCATAGAGCACGGACATCTGCCGGGCAACCGCGAGGGAAGGTGTGAAGGCGTAGATGGGGACTTTGGGACGGTGCCGCGCGACGAGTCTGGCGGTGGCGCCGGTGGAGGTGAAGACGACGATGGCGGCGGCGCGCATCACCTTGGCGGCGTGATAGGCGGCGTCGGCGACGATCTCCACCTGGGAGGAATCCTCGGCTAAACTCTGGCGGGCTCCTTCCGATGAACCGGCGCAAAACGGAGCCTGCTCCGCGGCCCTTGGCTTGAGGTGCGAGGAATCGGTCTCGCGCGCAATGGTGGCCATCATGGCGACCGAGGCGACGGGATATTTTCCGGCTGAGGTTTCGGCGGAAAGCATCACGGCGTCGGTGCCGTCATAAATGGCGTTGGCGACGTCGCTGACTTCGGCGCGGGTGGGGGTTTGGTTCTCGATCATGGACTCGAGCATTTGCGTGGCGGTGATGACGAACTTGCCGCGTTGCCGCGCCTTCTCGATGATGGATTTCTGAATGAAGGGGACCTTCTCGAGGGCCATTTCGACGCCGAGATCGCCGCGCGCCACCATGACGCCGTCGGCCTCATCGAGAATTTCGTCGAGGCGCGTCCAGGCTTCCGGCTTCTCGATCTTGGCCACAATCGGGATGCGGGCGTCGTGCTCTTCAAGAAAATGGCGGAGGCGGAGAAGATCATCGCGCGTGCGGACAAAGGAAAGAGCTACCATGTCGATGCCAGCCTCGATCCCGAAGCGGAGGTCGGCCATGTCCTTTTTGGTCATGGCGGGAGTAGAGACGTGAACGCCGGGCAGGTTGATACCTTTGCGGTCGGAAATGTATCCGCCGCGCACCACCTCGCAGCGTGCGGCGACGCCATCGCTGGAGAGCACCTTGAGCTCCACACTGCCATCGGCCAGCAGGACACGGTTGCCCGGCTTCACGTCCTTCGCAAAATCGGCATAAGTGGTTGAGGCGATCACGGGCGTACCCATCACCTGTTCCGTGGTGATGGTGAAGCAGGCTCCAGCGGGAAGATCGCACCCTCCGTTCTCGAACTGGCCGAGCCGGATTTTGGGGCCCTGCAAATCGAGAAGAACGCCGACGGCGCGATTCCTTTCCTTCTCCAGCTTGCGGACGGTCTCGAGCCGGGCGCCGTGTTCGGCCTGGTTTCCATGGGAAGCGTTGAGGCGGAATACATCCACACCGGCGTCCATCATCCAGGCGATTGTGTCCGGGTCAGTGCTGGAGGGTCCCAGCGTGGCTACTATTTTTGTGTTTCGCATGAGGAATGTGCGTTACTAGTGTAGTGCGCCGGAGGCCGCCTGAAAAGGCGGCTGCAACCAGGATTAGCTGCCCCACTAGCTAGAAGACTATTCCATTATGCCGCTGATACAGGTCGTGGTTCTCGCCTTACTACAAGGCATCACCGAATTTCTTCCGATCTCGAGTTCGGCTCATTTGGCGCTGGCGCCCTGGTTGTTGGGCTGGAAGGACCAGGGACTTGCCTTTGACATCGCGCTCCATGCCGGGACGCTGCTGGCGGTTCTCCTCTATTTTTTCCGGGACTGGGTGCAGATCATCGCCCAGGGCTTGGGTTTCCGCACCGGCTTTGATCCCGAATTGAAGCGGAACCCGAACCTGCTCTGGCTGCTGGCAGCCGGATCGATTCCGATTGGGGTAGCCGGTTTGCTGCTCAAGGATTTCGTCGAGTCCACATTGCGAACGCCAATGGTGATGGGTGGGATGTTGATCGCCGTCGCGCTCGTGATGGAGCTGGCGGACAGGGCAGGCCGGCAGCACAAAAGTATTGACCACGTGAGCATGATCGATACCATCACCATCGGATTTGCGCAGGTGCTGGCGCTGGTGCCGGGGACATCGCGCAGCGGCATCACCATAGCAGCGGGCCTTTTCCGGCACCTGGACCGGCCCACGGCAGCCCGTTTCAGCTTTCTTCTGGCAACGCCCGCGGTGGCCGCGGCGGCAGCCAAAGCGTTCTATGATTTGAGCAAACAGGGAGGCATTCCGGTCGAGTTACGAGTGCATCTTGCCGTGGGAATCGCCGTCAGCGCGATCAGCGGCTGCTTTGCAATTAGCTTCCTGATCAACCACCTCAAGCGGCACAGCCTGCGTTTTTTTGTTTACTATAGGATTATTTTAGGCATAATAGTAATAGCTCTAGCCTTCCGTCACCCGGCGGAATGAACATTTTAGGTCCCTCCCCGTTGCCGAAGCTCAACGAAGCTGTCGGTGTAGCCTTGCTTTTCCTGGTCATTTTTCTTACCCTCAGTTTGGTCTCCTATCAAGCACAGGACCCCTCCTGGAATACAGCCGCCACGATTGGTGAGACGCAGAACCTGACCGGCGCCGTTGGCGCGCACATCGCCGACCTGCTGTTGCAGAGCTTTGGGCTGGCCGCCTTTATGGTTCCCGTTCTGGCGCTGGCACTGGCTTGGAAATGGATACGATCGAGCCCGATAGAGGCGCAATGGGCGCGGATCCTCGGTTGCTTATTATTGATGTTGAGCCTGAGCTCGACCTTGGCGCTGGCGCCGGACTGGCGCATCTTCCATCAGTCGATCCCGATTGGCGGGATGGCGGGGGCGCTGCTGGCGGGGGGGTTGGTGGCGAGGCTCAACATTACGGGCGCAGGGCTGCTGACGCTGGCCTGTTTCACCATGTCGCTCTATCTGCTTACAAGTTTTTCGATTTTCCATGTA
>JAENWC010000133.1 GCA_016650235.1 Terriglobia bacterium | reverse complement strand
TGCGAGGCGGTGATTTGGAGCTTGGGCAGAGGGTCGGCCACGTTCGGCGCATCGGGAATGCGGAAGACCTGCTTGGCGGCGATCTCCACCAGATTCGGATTGGCTTTCTTGATGGTATCCAGCGAGCCCTTGATCTGGCGCATGTCGCTAATGTCTTCCACGGTGCCTTTTTCACAAGTAGCGATGATGAGCCGCTGCGCGTTGGCGGCCAAGGGGACTTTGGTCTTGGAGGGACGGTAACCGTTCTCATTGAGCGTCGAGGTGGTCACGTCAATGAAGGTGCGGAGGCACTTGTTCTTGCAGAAGTAACAGCGGGTGGCTTCCGAGCGCGTTGTGGTGTACTCGATCTCCTGCACGGCCTTGAGGCCGATGAAGGTGGTCTGGCGGCCGTTGTCCCAGAGGCGTCCGGCTTCGAGCGCGCAACCGATGGCCCCGGCCTCGCCGCAATGCTCGTGCACGATCACTTCGGCTTGCAGGTCCTTGCCCTTGAAGCGCGACTCGATGAAGTCCACTTGCGATTTGACGGCGGCCAAATTGTACTGCGTCCCGCCTTGCAGCAGGAACCTGGTGCCGAGCGCGGAAATATTCGGGATCTGCGAAACGTAGAGCCAGATGTTCTTCGGCAGCACGTTGCACAGTCCGGCCATGATCTCTTCCGGCTTCCATCCCTGGCGCTGGAAGTCGACGATGTCGGACTGCATGAACACAGCGCAGCCGTAGCCGAAGCTGGGATAGCCTTTCGCGGCGAAGGCAATGTCGGCAAAGGCCTCGACTTCGTGGCCGAAGTTCTGAGCGGTGGATTGGAGGAAATAGCCGTTGCCGGCCGAGCACTGCGTGTTGAGCTTGAAGTCCTTGACGCGGCCGTTCTTCAAAATGATGATCTTGATGTCCTGGCCGCCGACGTCACAGATGACATCAACGTTGTCGTAGAAGTGCAGGCCGGCCTGTGTATGGGCGACGGTTTCCACAACCGCAGCGTCCGCGCCAATGACATCCTTGAGAATGTCCTTGGCATAGCCGGTGGTGCCCATGCCGAGCACTTTGAGCGTAGCGCCCTGTTCGGTGATCTGCTGTTCGAGCTTCGCGAAAATCTCCATTGTGTCTTCAATGGGATTGCCCTTGGAGAGCTGATAGGACTTGGCGAGAATCCGCCGTTCCTTGCCCTTGGAAAGGAGCACAGCCTTGGTGGAAGTGGAGCCGCCGTCGATCCCAATGAAGCCTTCCACCATCTCGCCGGGTTGAAAAGTTGCGCCGATGAATTTTTTGTGGCGGTACTTTTCCTGGAACGCTTCCAGGTCCGCGGCGTTCTTGGTAAGCCCGCCGTTGCCGCCCTTTTTCTTCTTTTCCTCATCGCGCCCAAATTCGATGTACCACTCGATCTTTTCAAAACCAAGGTAGCGGCCGATCGAGTCGTCCTCATCCTTGCCGAATTCCACTGCGCCGAGCGCGGCGAAATACTGCGCGTTGTGCGGGATCTTGATGAGGTCTTCCGGCGGGATGCCCTCGGGCAGCGGATAGTTTCTTTCGGCCCAGATCTTGGGGATATTGGATTTCCAGCAGTCCTGCATGCCCTTGATGTAGGTGTTGGGACCGCCGAGCAGCAGAACCTCTGGACGCAATGTATTCCCGCGCGTGAGCACGGACAGGTTCTGCATGACGATGGCCTCGAACAAGGAAGCCATCATCTCGGTTGGCGGGACGCCGGACTTCTGTAGTCCGTTGATGTCGGTCTCGGCAAAAACGCCGCACTTGCCGGCGACCGGATGGATCTTGATCCCTTCGTAGCCCATGTTGCAGAGCTCTTCGGACGGGATGCGAAGTTTGGCGTTGATCTTGTCGATGACCGCGCCGGTGCCGCCGGCGCACTTGTCGTTCATTGACGGGAGCTTCTTCTTACGGCCCGTTTCCGGGTCCTCTTTAAAGATGATGATCTTGGCGTCCTGGCCGCCGAGTTCGATCACGGAGCCGCAGGCAGGGTAGAGCTTCTCGACGGCGAGCGAGACGGCATTGACTTCCTGCACGAACTTGGCGCCCACCATCTTGCCAATGCCGGAGCCGCCCGAGCCTGTGATAAAGATGCGGCAGTTTTCGCGCTTAAAATCCGGGATCTCGGTTTCAATACGGCGCAGGAACTCAAGCGACTTTTCCGGTTGCTTGGTGTCGTGGCGCTGGTAATCGCTCCACACCATCTCGTCGGTGGCGACATCGACGACGACGGCCTTCACGGTGGTGGAGCCAACATCGAGGCCAATCGAGAACTGACGGGACATATTATTGTTCACGCCTAGTTCACCGCCGCCAGAACCTGAGCCGGCGCCCAGTTTTCCTTCTTGGCGCGATCGGCGATGTGCAAAGCGAAGTTGGCGGCGACGCCAACCACTCCTTCACAATGCGGCACCTCGTACATGGGCCGCTTGGTTTCCGGATGCTCTTCCACAAACTGCTTGAGATCGTCCACGCTCATGCCGATCTTGGCGAGCACTTCGGAAAACTCGCGCTTGGCCTTGTTCTTGGCCTCGCCGAGGGCCATCTGGACACGGGAGTGCGCGTTGACTTCGCCTTCGCCGGAGGTTTCGATGGGCAGGTAGATCATGTCCTTATATTGAGACACAACGGCGGCTTGCGCGCCATCGGACTGCGTGGAAGGCATACAACCGAACGGCTTCACGCTGATCACCATGTGCGCGAGGCTCTTGTTGGAATAGTAGATATTCTTGGCTACTTCCAGATGGCCTTCTCCGCCGCCGGCGCGCGAGTTATAGAAAGGATGGCCGAGGCGCTGCAATTCGTATTGGTCGATGAGGTGGTGACCGAGCGGTCCCAGCGACTCGAGCAGCTTGTGGTACTCGCGTTTGAAGATGGCTTCGGCGACGCGGAGCTTGGCCACCTTGTTGCGGTAGGTCCATTCGATCTTGGCGCGCTTGTCCAGCCGCCACAGCGGAGGCATCACCGCGCCTTCTTCGAGACCCTTCTGGTCCTTGTAGCGCTGCACCACTTGATGGATCATGTACACGATCCAGGTTCCGATGGGCTCCACCACAACCTGCGCGCCTTCCTTCTCGAGGAACTTGAACATGTTGAAGTTGCCGTCGCCTTCCGTGGTCTGCGCCCAGAACTCGCCGGTGATCTTGACGATGGGCTTCACGCGGAGGCGATCGATTTCGATCTCGTTGTACATCTCACGGCAACGCACGAGGGAACTGGTGAGGTCGTCGTTGGTGAGCTGGTTGACGAACTTGCCGAGGTATTCGGCGGTGTCCTTGAAGCCGCCGAGGAAGCCGGCCATCTTGTCTTCCAACTGCCATGGTTTGCGGCGCAGGAAAACCTCGTGCATGTAATCCATGGCGCGTTCCAGCGTCTGGTCGGTGGCGTCGGCGTGGACCTCATAAGGACGGATCTGGTAGGCCACCTCGTTGAGCACGTCGCCACAGTTGAGTGCGTTGAGAATGCCAAGGAAGAAGTCGAGGTTCATTTCGAGCCCGGCTTCGCAGTCGGACTGGGACAACCCGCCGGCCTGCTGGAACAGCATCACGCGGAAGCCGTCGAAACCGGAGTTGCGCAGCGCCAGGCGATATTCGGCCTCGTACATGCCGAAGCGGCAAGGGCCGCAGGCTCCGGCGGTGAGGAACACATAGCGGTCAATGATCTCCTGCTTGGTGAGACCCTGGGCCTCCAGCCGCTGAAGAAAGTTCACCAGGTTGCCGACGGTGAAATAGGTGGGATTGCACTGGCCGTTGTTGCCGAACTCTTTGCCTGCCTGGAAGGCGGCAACATCGGCGGCGGGCACGATTTCGGCTTTGTAGCCGAGCGACTCAAAGGCCCCATGCACCAGCTTTTCATGCTTCCAGGTGAGGCCGCCGAACAGGAGCGTGGTGTGGCCGCGTTCCTGCTTTGTGAAGAACCGCTCCACCGGCTTCTGGAAGTGGTGGACCGGCTTGTGCAGCACCCCGGCTTCCTGCTCCAGCCGGGCACGTTCCTCAGCCAGCCGCCGCTGTATGATCTGCTCGATTGCGGATTCGGGCGAGGATCCGATCTGAACCAACCCTGTGGGTACGCTCGCCTTGGGTTCCATCGGTATCGTGCTCATAAGTAGGCCTCCCAGCAAAAACTCTTAAAGTACAGATTCAATTACACGGGTACCACACATAGTACAACTCAATGGATAGTCTGACCGGGAATCTTCACTGAGAAAAGAAGATTGCATTGAACGGTTGACAGTAGAGGTTGGAGGGTAACAAAAAACGCTGAGCGGAGTAGGGTGAAAGGGCGGTGGGTGAAATAGCGCAGTGAACTTTGATCTGCAAGATTATAAAGCAGAAATTTGAGGTGTTTTCGCGCCAAACCACGCTATGGGTTGCCAGGGGCGGCATTGGCTTGCGGGCGGCCTTGGCCGGGCACTCGGACCGGCTGCTTCAGAAACGTGGCGGTATCCCTGGCGGCTTTTGTTTCCACGCCCGGCGCTTGCAGATACCCGAGATCGCGGAACCAGTCGATGAAGCGGAACTGCCACGTGCCGAAGGGGATGCCGTTGCGGTCGGTCAGACCGCCGGTCATGCGATTGCCGTTTGGCAAGGCGTCACCGGGGTGGCGGCCATTTCCATACAGGTGCATCTCAATGTTGGGTATGCCGATGGAAAGCATGGCGCTGTAGTATTCGATGGCCCAGACAGCATGTCCGCGGTCGCCCGAGCCGGCGCAGGCGAGGAAGGCGGGCGGGGCGTGGCGAGGAATGGGCGGGGGCGTGCGGTTGCGGGCGAACGGCGTGGGCCCAGGGTAGATGATGCCGGTGAAGTCGGGGCGGGAGGTAATGCCGGCCAGAGGATCGGCGGAGTCGCTATTCTTTTTGTCGAACTCTTCAAATAAGACGGCCGCCGGAGCGGATAACTCGGCGCCAGCGGAAAAGCCCATGATGCCGATTTTTTTCGGATCGATATTCCATTCCTTGGCGTAGGCGCGCACGAGGCGGATGGCTTGCAGGGCATCGTTCACCGCGTCGGTCTGCGGGTTGTAGCCGTCCCGGCGGAGGCGATTGCGCAGGATGATGGTGGTGACACCGTAGTTATAGAAAAACGGAACGAAATCCGCGCTCTCCGTGCCGACGTTCAGAGTGTTGTGCCCACCACCAGCAGCAAGGATGACGGCGGCGCCGGTATTGAGGCCGCGGTCTACGGTGTGTACTTCGATAGACGGATTGTGAATATTGACGATGCTGCCGATGCGCCCGGGCACGGCTTGGCTCATGTTGTACTGCTCCGCCTCGCGGATGCGGTCCGCATTGAGGAATGCCGAGCCGGGCGGGTAGAGAGGAACCACGACGCCGCCCGGCAGGATGGACTGCGGCGCATAGGGGCCATCGGTCACCGGACCCGGCTTCGGCATGGCGAGCGGCGCGGGCAACGGAGGTAGCTGTGCAAAGACGGCGGTTGCGGCCAGAGCCGGCCAGAGGATCATTCTTTTTCTCATATTGGAATCAATTCTAGGTCATAAGTCGACACGGCCACCAGTGGCGTAAGATCGTAGTTTGAGCAAGCAGGCACTCGATCGAAAGTTAGAAGCGCTCGACGCGGTGCGGCAGGCCGGGCGCGAGGAAGCTGTCCGGCTGCTCGGCAAAGCGTTGGGGGATCGTAACAACTACTACGTGTCGAAAGCGGCTGCGTTGACCGCGGGGTTGAGCCTCTCCGAGTTGGCTCCGGATCTGGTGGCGGCCTTTGATCGATTTCTCAAGGATGCCGCAAAGAGCGATCCGCAATGTTGGGCCAAGAATGCGATTGTCAAGGCGCTCAAGGACCTGGAGCACTGGGAAACGGAGGTGTTTCTGCGTGGGATCGTACATGTGCAGCCGGAGCCGGTCTGGGGCGGCGCCGCCGATTCGGCTGCAACGCTGCGGGGTGCCTGCGCGCTGGCGCTGGTGGATTGCCGGCTGCCCGATCTGGAGATCCTCAGACACCTGGTGGATCGATTGGCGGATGCGGAGAAATCGGTCCGCATCGATGCGGCAGTGGCGATTGCACAATTGGGCGCGCCGGAGGGAGCGCTGGTCCTACGATTGAAGGCGCTGACCGGGGATCTGGATCCGGCGATGGTGGGCCAATGCTTCGATTCCCTGCTGCAATTGGCTCCTGGGGAGGGAGTGAAATTCGTTGCGGGCTTCCTGGAGCGGGACGATGAGGAGGTGCGAATAGAGGCGGGCTGTGTGCTGGCACAATCGCGCGAGCCGGAGGCGCTGGCGGTGGTGAGAGGGGAATGGGACAAGCGGCTGCCGCCGCAGATGCGTACCGTGATCGCATTGTCGTTGGGCGCATCCCCGCTGCGCGAGGCAGCCGAATTCCTGGTGAGTCTGGTGAGAAATGGACCGGTGGATGTTGCGGCAGCGGCAGTGCGGGGATTGGCCGGGAGCCGGTTCCGGCAGGATTTCAGAGAGGATGTGGAGGAGGCGGTGCAGGCGCGAGGCGAGGCCCGGATGCGGGAAGAGTATGCGAAGGGATTTCGAGAAGGCTAACCACTACACTAAACTAACGAGTCAGGCGCTCCACCGATTCCTGGCACTCAATCGTCTTCTCGGAGTTGTGTGGAACGTTACCCGGATGCGATGGCCGCCGCAGTACTCAGCGCTTATCACTTTTATTTTTAAGAAACACGCGCAAAACGGAGCTGCCGCCCGCATCGGCAACTCGCGTGTTTCTGAACAG
>JAENWC010000132.1 GCA_016650235.1 Terriglobia bacterium | reverse complement strand
GATTGTAGAGGAGGGCCGCTTTTCCGCCGAGCCCGCCGCGCGGGAACGCGGGAAAAACCTCGTCAAGGAGTTTGTCGCCCAGGTCCTGGACGGTTCGATGACCGTCGCCAAGGATGCCGAAATGATGATCAATGCGCGCATCGCGCAGATCGATCATCTTCTCTCCATTCAGTTGAGTGAAATCCTGCACCATGAGGAATTTCAGAAACTCGAAGGTTCCTGGCGTGGCGTGCATCACCTGGTGTTCCAGAGCGAAACCGGCACCATGCTGAAGATCCGGATGATGAATTGCAGCAAGAAGGAAATGTTGCGCGACTTGCAACGGGCGCCCGAGTTCGATCAAAGCGCCTTGTTCAAGAAAGTGTATGAGGAAGAGTATGGGGTATTCGGCGGGGCGCCCTTTGGCGCGCTCATCGGCGATTACGAATTCGGCAAGCACCCCGAGGACATTGAGTTGCTGGAACGCGTTTCCCAGGTAGCCGCTTCCGCGCACGCTCCGTTTTTCTCCGCCGCGGCGCCGGACATGCTCAACCTCGACAGCTACACGCATCTGGACGCTCCGCGTGATTTGGCCAAGATTTTCGACACCACCGAATACGCCAAGTGGAAGAGCTTCCGTCAATCGGAGGATTCGCGCTACGTTGGACTGTGTCTTCCCCGTACTCTCGGGCGCCTCCCCTATGGCAAGGACACCAAGCCCGTGGAAGGCTTTGTGTTTGAGGAAGGCGTGGACGGAACCGATCACTCCAAGTATTTGTGGATGAACGCAGCCTACTCCATGGGCACTCGCCTCACCAACTCCTTTTCACAATTCGGTATGTGCGTCGCAATGCGGGGAGTGGAAGGCGGCGGACTGGTGGAAGGCCTCCCCGTGCACAACTTCTACACCGACGATGGCGACATGGTCATGAAATGTCCCACCGAAACTCCCATCACCGATAGAAGGGAGAAGGAACTCGCCGACCTTGGCTTCATACCGCTGGTCCATTGCAAGGGCACCGATTACGCGGCGTTCTTTAGCGCGCAGAGCGGCCAAAAGGCCAAGATGTACGACACCGATTCGGCCAACGCCAACGCCAGGCTGTCCACGCAGCTTCCCTATATCATGGCCGTCTCCCGTTTCGCCCACTATCTCAAGGCGATGATGCGCGACAAAATCGGAAGTTTCATGTCCCGTGAAGAGGCCGAGACTTTCCTCAATCGTTGGATCACCAAGTATGTAACACCGGACGATTCCGCCTCGCCGGCCGCCAAGGCGGCCCGCCCGTTGCGCGAGGCCCGGATCGACGTTGTGGAATTGCCCGGCAAGCCCGGCTGCTATCGCGCCGTTGCCTTCCTCCGGCCTCACTTCCAATTGGATGAGCTGACAGTTTCTTTACGGCTGGTTGCCGATTTACCCCAGCCGGCGAAGTAAGCTGTTGAAGTCGTGAACGCGAGTTTGTTTGGTTTGAAAATCGTAAAACTAGGAGAAACTATATGGCTGTTAATGCATACCTGATGATTGCGGACAGGCCCGGCCCCAGCGGCAGCAAAGACAAGGCGATCGACGTATTATCTTTCAGTTTCGGAGCCTCGATGACCGCACATTACGGAGCAGGCTCTTCCGGAAAAGAATCCCGCGCCGGCCGTGCTGACGTGAGTAACCTGACCATAATGAAGGTCCTCGACAAGACCTCCCCGCTGTTGTTTGATGATTGCGTGACGGGCAACATTCTGGATAAAGTCGAACTGATCTACGACAAGCCGATGGGCGACAAGCAGGAGGACTATTTCAAGGTTCTCATGGAGGATGTCCTCATCACTTCGATTCAGCTCAGCGGTTCCAGCGAGAATCCGACCGAATCTGTTTCATTCGCGTTCGAAAAGGTGAAGGTCAGCTACAATCCGGAAACCGACGAGGGCAAACTGACCGGCTTTATCGACAAGGGATGGGATACCAGCAAACTGGCGGCCTGGTAGTCCGCGGGAATCAATCCTAAAACGCGAGGTGGAGATGGTTGCGAAAATTCTTTTCGATGAGGGGAAGGTGTCTGAGGCGATCCAGGCTTTAGGCGCCCACCTTCGCGACCATCCCACCGACGCCAAACATCGCATCTTTTTGTTCGAGCTGCTCTGCTTTGCCGGCCAGTATGCCCGCGCTGAAAAGCAATTGGCCGTGCTGGCCCAGGGCAGCACGGAAGCCGAACTGGGAGCCACTCTCTACTATTCCGCCTTGCATGCGGAGAAAACCAGGCAGGAGATGTTTGAGAACCAACAGTTCGCCAAACACAACTCCGCGGCCACCCCCAAGCTTTCCGGTAACATCAACGGGAAGCCGTTCCACAGCATCACCGATGCCGATCCGGATATGGGGGCGCGCTTGGAAATTTACGCCGCCGGTTCCTATATGTGGCTTCCGTTTCAACATATCTCCTCCGTGCGCATCGAGGAACCCAAGCGCTTGCGGGACACTCTGTGGATCCCCGCATTCGTGACCACTGGACCATCCTTTCAAGGGGCGGAACTGGGCGAGGTCCTGATTCCCGTCATTTATCCACTGTCCTACAAGCATCCCGATGAGTCCGTTTGGCTGGGGCGGACCACGGCTTGGGGTGAAGACGACCAGGGAACCGAGTATCCCAGCGGGCAGAGAATGCTGATCGCGGATGGCGAAGAGATCCCGTTGCTCGAGATCCGGTCTCTCGAGTTTGAAACAGAGCAGGCCGCGGTCAATTGACCCTTGTCCCGCTTTGCCTTTGTCCCGCTTTGTAAAGAGACGTGATTCATGCCACTCCTTCGTGACGATCTGCTAACCCCCATCGCCGGCGATAATTCGTCCGGCGCCAATCTCCGCTATGATCCTGTGTACGACAAGATCAAAGAGGCCCGGCGCGAAGAGGAAGACTTGGCCCAGGGCGCCTGGCGGCGCGAACGCAAAGTGGCCGACCATCCGCTGGTCATCAAGCTTACCCAGGAAGTCATCTCTACCCGCAGCAAAGACCTGCAACTGGCCGCATGGCTGGCTGAATCCCTGCTCCTCAATAACGGTTTCCCCGGTCTTGTAGAGGGCTTGGCGTTGTGTCACGGCCTCGTAAGTCAGTTCTGGGAACATCTCTACCCGGAAATCGAAGATGGTGATCTGGAAATGAGGGCGGGCCCGCTGGATTGGATCGGCGGCAGGCTCGGCGATCCGCTCAAAATGGTTCCCCTGGTTCGCGACGGGCATGGCTGGTTTAAGTACAACGAATCGCGCGGCGTCGGATACGAGAGCGCGGTCCAGGGTGATGCGGCCAAGAAAACCAGGGAGAAGCTGATCAAGGAAGGAAAGCTCACCCCGGAAGTTTTTGATAAGTCCTTCGCCGACACCCCCAAGGCTTTTTACTCTCAGGCTGAGATGAGCCTTGACGCGTGCCTTCAGAACCTCGCCGCCTTAGACACGGTTTGCGCGGAAAAGTTTGGAGATGCCGCTCCGTCGTTTGGCAGACTGAGATCTTCCATTGAGGATGTCCGCCACCTGGTTCACAGCCTGCTCGATAAGAAGCGCGAAACCGAACCCGACCCCGTGGAGCCGGAGGCGGCCCCGGAGGAATCGGGCGAGGGAGCCGCCGATGGGGAAGCCGCTCCGGAACGTAGGATAGCGATCACCATGGCGCTGGCCTACTCCGAGCCCGCCGATCGCCGCGAAGCCGTGGCGGCCATCGCGCAAGCCGCCGCCCAGTTGCGGAAGCGCGAGCCCGGCAACCCAGCCGCTTACCTGTTGATGCGCGGTCTCCGATGGGGAGAACTCAGAGCAGCCATGGAGGCCAACGACCCCCGCCTGCTGGAGGCGCCTCCAACCGAATTGCGACAGCACGTCAAGCTCCTTGCCATTAAGAATAATTGGACGGAGTTGCTCCTGGTTGCCGAGGAAGCCATGTCGTTGCCTTGCAGCAGGGCCTGGCTCGACCTGCAGCGCTTCGTCGTCGAAGCCTGCGCGGCATTAGGCAGTGATTACAACCTGGTGGCCAAATCAATTCGTTCCGAGTTGCGAGTCCTGCTGCGCGATCTCCCGCAACTGTTGCACACCACCCTGCTGGACGACACTCCCGTCGCCAACGCGGAAACACAAGCCTGGCTTCGCGAGTTGATGGAAGAGCCTTCCATTGCGCCGGAACCCTCCTCCGATGGGGCTCAGCCAGCGCCCCGCGGCCAGCAGGAGGTTGGATGGAAGCGGCAGTTTGTCGATAGTTACCAACTCGCATCCGAGGCTCTCCGCAAAGGGCAGGGAGCCCGTGCGCTGGAGATCCTCCACGCTGAAATCGAGCGTCAGCGTTCCGGCCGCGGCGCTTTCCTTCGCAAACTCCAACTCGTCGAGCTGATCGTTTCCAGCGGGAAAGAGGCTATCGCGCAGCCCATCCTGGATGATCTGTCAGCCGCTATTGACAACCACAAACTGGAAGAATGGGAAGATCGGGACCTTGTGGCCGGCGCGCTGATTACCATCATGAAGGCCAGCGCCAGAATCAAAGGGGACGCCAAGGAAAAACAGAAAATCTTCGACCGCATCTGCCGCTTGAGCCCCGCCCGGGCGCTGGAGGTGTAGCATGCCCCCGTCCCGCAAATCCGGCGCCGAGTCTCAGGTCACACTTTCCGTGCTCGACCGGCTTGTCGATCGCGATCCCCGCAACCAGGGCGAAGAAGCCGCCACTCGGGCTCAATCGGTGCGCGAATTGAAGGCCGGCATCCGGCGTGACATCGAATGGCTGCTCAATACCAGGAGAATCGCGGTCGAGCCCGACGAGGGCTTGCGTGAACTGGCCCAATCCGTATACGTTTACGGTTTGCCCGACTTCACCGCCTTCAGCCTGGCCTCCCACAAGGATCAAAGCAAACTTGTTCGATCCCTGCAGTGGGCCATCCGGCATTTCGAGCCCCGTCTGGCTAATGTCCAGATCATCCCGATTAAGAATGAGGAGGCCGGTTCCCGGACGCTGCGGTTTCGCATCGAGGGTCTGCTCCTGATGGACCCGGCGCCGGAGTTCGTCGCCTTCGATACTTTCCTGGACCTCACCAGTTCCGCATACACCCTGCAAGGCGAAGCTAATGCGGGATGAACTCTTGCTCTACTATGAGCGTGAACTGACCTACCTCCGCCAGATGGGCGTCGAGTTTGCCGCCAAGTATCCCAAGGTTGCCTCCCGCCTTGTGCTTGAACCCGACAAGTGCGAAGATCCCCATGTCGAGCGGCTCCTGGAAGCGTTCGCCTTTCTCGCCGCAAGGGTCCATCTCAAGATGGACGACGAGTTTCCCGAGATCACCGAAGCGCTGCTGAATGTGGTTTACCCCCACTTCATCCGCCCGGTCCCTTCCATGTCCATCGTCGAATTTCTGCCGGAGATGACTCAGGGCAAACTTACCAGCGGCCTGAAGATCGGCCGGGGCTCCGTGCTCTACTCCCGGCCCGTGGGTGGCATGCCATGCAAGTTTCACACCTGTTATGAGACTACCCTGTGGCCCGCCACCGTCACGGCGGCGGAATGGAAGTCGCCCGACCGTCTCCAGCCCGCCATCCGCGCCTCCGATTCGGTCGGAGCCATCCGCCTCGAACTGCAATGCGCTCCCGACGTGCTTTTCCCCGCGCTGGAGATGGATGAACTGCGCTTTTACCTTTCCGGTGAGAGCCAACTCGCTTTCAAGTTGTATGAACTCCTCTCCTCCCGCGTGAACCGGATCATTATCAGAGACCCCACGCCCGGATCCCGCGTTTCCCCCGTCACACTCTCCGCCGAACAGCTCAAGCCCGAAGGGTTTGATGAGGAAGACTCCATGCTTCCCGATAGCGGGCGCAGCTTCATCGGCTACAGGCTACTCCAGGAGTTCTTCACTTTTCCCGAAAAGTTCCTCTTTTTTACCTTGCAGGGGCTGGCGCCTGTTTGGGAATCCGGGTTCAAGGACCGCGCCGAGATCATATTCCTGTTCGCACGTTTTGAAGGGGATGACCGCCGCGAATCCCTGGAAGCGGGCCTAAGCGCTCGCACGTTCCGGCTGGGTTGCAGCCCCATCGTGAACCTCTTCCCGCAAACGGCCGAACCCATTCTGCTGGATCAGAAAAAGTACGAGTACCCGGTGATTGCCGATGCCCGCCGCCCCCTCGGCGCGGAGGTCTTTTCCGTCGATTCCGTATCGGCCATCAACGTGAAAAATCGCGAGACGGTCCAGTTTCAACCGCTCTATTCCTTCGGGCCCGATGACAAGGGGCAAGCCTATTGGATGGCCAAACGCAGACCGTCGTTCCGGGAAAACGACAACGGCACGGAAGTGTCCATTTCTCTCCTCGATCTTTCGATGCGTACCGTCCATCCGCATGCCGACACGCTCACCATTAAAACTACCTGCACCAATCGCGACCTTCCCTCGAAACTCCCATTCGGTAATCCCGACGGGGATTTCGAATTGGAGGAAAAGAGTCCTGTCGACAAAATCATCACCCTCACCAAGCCGACCCCTCCAATACGGCCGCCGCTTGGCAAGTCCATTCAATGGCATTTGATTTCGCACCTGTCCTTGAACTATCTCTCCCTGGTCGGGCAGGGGCGCGAATCGCTCCAGCAAATACTCAAGCTGTACAACACCTCCGGCTCTTTGTTTTCCCAGAAGATCATCGAGGGGATCACCAGGTTGGACAGCCGCCGCCACTTCGCGCGGCTCCTGTCCGAGCACGGCATCGCTTTTGCCCGCGGTACGCGGGTCGAAATCGAGTTCGATGAGTCCCAGTTTGTCGGCGGTGGAGTGTATCTCTTTGCCAGCGTATTGGAGCATTTTCTGGGGCAGTATGTCGGAATGAACAGTTTCAGCCAGTTGGTTGCGAAGACCAAACAAAGAAAGGAGGTCCTCCGGGAATGGCCACCGAGAACTGGGCGCAAGATCCTCATGTAAGGCTGGGCGAGGTCGAACGGTCCCTCCGCGACCACCCCTACTCGTACCGCTTCTTTCAAGCCGTGCGGGTGTTGGAAATGCTCGCCCCCGGCCGCTCTCCCGTTGGCCGCTTCTCGCGCCCGGAAACCGAAACGGTCCGGTTCCGGGCTCACAACGCGCTGGCTTTTCCCGCCAGCGAAATCCAACGGATGGAATGGAAGGATGGGGAAGCCCCGCTCATGTGGGTCAATTTCATGGGCCTCACCGGACCCACGGGAGTGTTGCCCCTCTGCTATACCGAGCTGGCCATTGAACGCGCGCGCGCCAAGGATCGAACGCTGGAATCTTTCCTTGACCTGTTTAATCATCGCTTCATTTCCCTTTTTTATCAGGCTTGGCAGAGATACAGGCCCCAGGTCGATCCACATCTGAATCGCGAGAGCAGTCTGGCGCCTTATGTCCGTTCCTTGATTGGCATGGGAACCGCGGGTTTGCAGGACCGCCAGGAGGTCGCCGACGAGTCTCTTCTGTTCTTCTCCGGATTGCTCGCGCTCCAACCCCGCTCCGCCTCCGCTCTGAGTTCCATCCTCCGCGGATACTTCCAGGTGCCGGTCGATATCGAACAGTTTGTCGGATCATGGTGCTCTCTTCCGGAAGATAATCAATGCTGCATGGAGGATGGAGATACGGTCTCGGAGCAGCTCGGTCTTGGCGCGGTCGTTGGCGACGCTGTTTGGGACCGCCAGTCGCGCGTGCGCATCCGGCTCGGCCCCATGCCGCGCCGCAAGTATCTCGACTTCCTTCCCACCGGCTCCTCCTTCCAGCCGCTGCGCGCCCTGATCCATTTCTTCTCCAACGACACGCTGGATTTTGAAGTACAACTGGTGTTGCAGCGGGAGCAGGTTCCTTTGTGCCG
The DNA here is from genome assembly GCA_016650235.1 of Terriglobia bacterium. GTDB lineage: Bacteria > Acidobacteriota > Terriglobia > Bryobacterales > Bryobacteraceae > VFZE01. The sequence goes on along the minus strand of JAENWC010000132.1, from coordinate 11,305 downwards.
GCTTGGTACGGAAGGCGAAGAGGCCCCACGGCTCGGCTGGCTCACTTGGATGAAATCGGCCCCGGGCTTCAACCGGGATCCGGAAGATACTATCTTAATGTTTCAACAGGAGGTTATTTCATGAGCGTTAATCTGAAGTCCCTGATTGGCAAGCTGAACGACGAAACCCGGAATGCGGTGGAAGCCGCGGCGGGCCTATGTCTTGCCCGCACCCATTATGACGTCGAGATTGAGCACTACCTGATGAAGCTGCTCGATTCCGCGGATGGCGATCTGGCCTCCATCGCCAATCATTTTGAGATAGACAAGTCCCGGCTTGCCGCCGAGCTCACCCGGAGCCTGGACAAACTCAAATCCGGAAACGCCCGCACCCCCGCGCTGAGCCCGTCTTTGCTCAAGATGATGACCGAAGCCTGGACCATCGGTTCCATCGACTTCGGATCCGGCCGCATTCGCACCGGCTTCACCGTGCTCGCCCTTGTGTCCAATGATGAGTTGTCCAGAATCATCCGCGAAATCAGCCGCGAACTCCAGAAAATTCAAGCCGAGATCCTGCGTAAGGATTTTCTCCAGATCGTATCCGGTTCCACTGAGGAGGCCGCCGCGCTCCAGGAATCCGCGCAAGCCGCGCCGCAAGGCGATGGCGCGCGCCCCAAGGGCGGCAAGACGCCCTACCTGGATCAATACACCGTCAATCTCACCGCCAGTGCCAAGGCCGGCAAAATCGACCCCGTGCTCGCACGCGATTTCGAGATCCGGCAGGTGGTCGACATCCTCACGCGCCGCCGCCAGAACAATCCCATCCTGGTGGGCGAGGCCGGCGTAGGGAAAACGGCTGTGGTGGAGGGTTTTGCGATGCGGGTCGCGCAAGGTGACGTCCCGCCGCCCCTCCGCAATGTTGCCATCCATACCCTCGACCTCACGCTGCTGCAAGCGGGAGCCGGCATCAAGGGCGAGTTCGAGAACAGACTCAAGGGGCTCATCGCCGAGGTCAAGTCTTCCCCCACTCCTATCATCTTGTTCATCGACGAGGCGCACACCATGATCGGCGCTGGCGGGCAAGCGGGGCAGGGCGATGCCGCCAATATCCTCAAGCCTGCTCTGGCCCGCGGCGAGCTCAGAACCATTGCGGCCACAACCTGGTCCGAGTACAAGAAATACTTCGAGAAAGACGCGGCCCTTGCGCGCCGCTTCCAACTCATCAAGGTGGAGGAGCCTATCGAGGAACAATGCCGCGTTATGTTGCGCGGCGTCGTCACCTCTCTCGAAAATCACCACAACGTACGCGTACTGGATGAAGGTCTCGACGCCGCCGTCCGTCTCTCGCATCGCTACCTGGCCGACCGCCAGCTTCCGGACAAGGCCGTGAGTGTGCTCGACACCGCGTGCGCCCGGCTGGCCCTCGGACAAAATTCCACTCCGCCCGCGGTGGAGGATGCCATGCGGACATTGGACGATCTGGCTGTGCAGACGCGCGTGCTCGAGCGCGAAGCCGCCCTGGGAACCGATCATGCCGAGCGCCTCGCCCGGATCGCCTCCTCGCGCGAGCAGACCGAAGCGAATCTGGCCGCACTCACGGCCCGTTGGGAAAAGGAGAGCGATCTGGTTTCCCGCATTCGCGAGATCCGCGCCAAGCTCGAGGAGACCAGCGCCTCCGATGGCGCTCCCGCCCCGGCTCCAACGGAAAAGCCTTCCGGCGCTGCCCCTGCGGAGGCTGCCGCCGTCGCCGATCCCGAAACCCTCCGCGCCGATCTCGCTGCCCTGAATGCCGAACTCGAGCTCCTGCAGGGAGAGAATCCACTCATCAGTGTCTGCGTCGACGCGCAGATTGTCGGGGAAGTGATCTCCGGCTGGACCGGCATCCCTGTCGGCAAGATGCTCAAGGATGAGGTCGCCACCGTGCTCCACCTGGAATCCCATCTCGGCAAGCGCGTCATCGGCCAGGACCATGCGCTGGCCGGCATCAGCCAGCGTATCCGCACTTCACGCGCGCAGTTGGACGATCCCGTCAAGCCTGTCGGCGTCTTCCTCCTGGTCGGCCCGAGCGGCGTCGGCAAGACGGAAACCGCTCTGGCTCTCTCCGACCTCCTCTATGGAGGCGAAAGAAACCTCATCACCATCAACATGTCCGAATTTCAGGAGGCGCACACCGTTTCAACCCTGAAAGGCTCGCCTCCAGGCTATGTCGGTTATGGAGAAGGTGGCGTCCTCACCGAGGCGGTCCGCCGCCGCCCCTATTCCGTCGTCCTGCTCGACGAAGTCGAAAAGGCGCACCCCGACGTGCTCGAACTGTTCTTCCAGGTTTTTGACAAAGGGATGATGGAAGATGGCGAGGGCCGTCAGATCCATTTCAAAAATTCCATCATTATTCTCACCTCCAATGCCGGAACCGACACACTCATGAAGCTGTGCCTCGATCCGGAGACGATGCCGGGCCAGGAGGGGCTCGTGCAGGCCCTCAAGCCGGAACTCAACAAGATCTTCAAGCCCGCCTTCCTGGGCCGCCTGGTGATCATCGCCTACTTCCCGATCCGCGATGAAGCCCTCAAACAGATCGTCCGGCTCAAGCTCGGTAAGATCCAAAGGAGGCTGCAAGAGACACACCGCATCCAGTTGATGCACGATGAGGAACTGGTGGATGAGGTGGCCCGCCGATGCACCGAAGTGGAAAGCGGAGCCCGCAATGTGGACAACATCCTCACCAATACGCTGCTGCCTGATATTTCCAGGCAGTTGTTGAGTTGGATGGCGGCCGGTGAAAAACCCCAGTCCATTCGGGTAAGTCTCGGACCGGACGGCGCTTTTGTCTATAATTGAGCGGTAAGGAGGACTGGTATTGGCCTTCAGTCAGGCAGGTAGACCGATCCGCGTAACCACCGGAGCTGGTGGCGGCGAACTTCTGATGCGCCGCTTCTCGGGCTTCGAAGGGGTCTCCATTCCATTCGAGTTTGAGGTGGAAATGGTGTCCGTCAACGATTCGGTGGACCTCAAAGGCGGGCTCCATCAGCCCGTTCTCCTCTCGATCCAACTCGGGGACGCATCGGCTCGCCCCATCCACGGCCGTTTTCGCAAGCTGGTCCAGATCGATCGAAGCCCCGAGGGACTCACCACCTATCGGGGTGAAATTGTTCCGTGGTTCTGGTTCCTCACGTTGTTCTCCGGCTGCCGTATCTTCCAGGAAAAGACCGCCAAGGATATCATTGAACAAATCTTCAGCGACCGCGGTTTCACCGATTTCGAGTTTCGCCTCCAAGGGAGCCCGGCCATCCGCGAGTACTGTGTACAGTATCGCGAGACCGATTTCAATTTCGTCTCCCGTCTCCTGGAGGAAGAGGGCATCTTCTACTTCTTCGAACACACCGATTCCAAACATACCTTGGTCATGGCCGATAGCAATTCCAAGTTTGTTCCCTGTAAGGTGCAAAGCAAGGCCCACTACGTGGCCGGCACTTCCGGAATATGGGAAGACGAAGACGTCCTATTTACGGTTCAGCGCGAGGAAGCCGTTCACGTCGGAAAAGTCTCCCTGAGCGATTACGATTTTGAAAAGCCCAAGCTCAATCTGCAAACTACCGTCCCCGGTGAGCAGGAGGGCGAGGACTATGATTACCCGGGCCGCTACAAGGTCCGCAGTCTCGGCGACAAGTATGCACGCAACCGCCTGGAGGAGCGTGAGTCCAAATACTTGACGATCAATGGAACAGGCAACTGCCGCACGTTCGCGTCCGGCTACCGCTTCACCCTCGCCGATCACTATCGTGGGGATACGAACAAGGATTATGCCCTCTTGATGGTCACCCATACCGCGGGCGATAACAATTACCTCTCCGGGGATGACCAACAATTCACCTACACCAACGAATTCGTGGCCATACCCCATGAAACCCCATTCCGGCCGCCGCAAAAAGCCACAAAGCCGATTGTGCAAGGTTCGCAAACCGCCGTCGTGGTCGGAAAGCCGGGCGAGGAAATCTGGGTGGATAAATATGGGCGCGTGAAGGTTCAGTTCCATTGGGACCGCGAAGGAAGCATGGATGACAAGAGCTCATGCTGGATCCGCGTGTCCCAGGCTTGGGCCGGTAAAAACTGGGGTTGGATGACCATCCCCCGCATCGGCCAGGAAGTGATCGTCGATTTCCTCGAAGGCGACCCGGATCAGCCCATCATTACAGGCCGCGTTTACAATGCGGATCAGGAGCCTCCCTACAGCCTGCCGGGCGAGCAGACAAAAAGCACCATGAAATCCTATTCCTCCAAGGGAGGCGGCGGCTTCAACGAGATCCGCTTGGAGGACAAGAAAGGCAAAGAACAAATTTTCATTCACGCGGAGAAAAATCAGGACATCCGCGTGAAGGACTCGGCCTTTGAAACCATCGGCGCCGAACGCCATCTGGTGGTGTCCAACCAGTTCGAGAAGGTGAAATGCGACAAGCACCTCGAAGTGGCCATGAACCAGAATGAAAAAGTAGGGGGCACTGTCTCTCTCAATGCCGGCATGAACCTCCAGCAGAAGGTCGGCATGAACTACGCCCTGGATGCGGGAATATCGGTCCACGTCAAGGCCGGAATAAATCTCGTCATCGAATCCGGCGTCACCTTGACCTTAAAGGTAGGCGGAAATTTCATCAACATCAATCCAGCCGGCATCTTTATTTCCGGCACGCTGGTCATGATCAATAGCGGTGGGGCGGCCGGAGCCGGAGCCGGTTGTTCCCCTACCTCCCCGAAGCCCGCCAAGGAGGCCGACACCGCCGAAGCCGGCAAGGCCGTCGACCTCAAGGCAAAGAAGCCGGTCAAACCCTCCAAGTACAGCAAGGCGGCGCTCGCCCTCAGCGCCGCGGCCGCCTCGGGCGCGCCCTACACAGGCATCTGACATGGCGGACATGACTCAATTGTTGGAGGCGGAGCTCTTTGGCGAGCAATACCGGGGTGTCTATGCGATCCTCGACGGCGCATCTGTCAAGGATCTGCGCATGAAACTGTTCGAGGAAGAGCCGGAGCACGAATGCCTTTTCCCGGGCGACCTCGAACCGGACATGGAAGAAGTGGCCGCCCATCTCGTCCGCCTGGAAAAGGGAACCCCCTTTACCGATTGGGTGCTCCAGAAAGGGTGGGGCAAACACTGGGGAGTCTTCGTTTTCGGCCCCCCGGACCTGCCTGTGCTGCGCCAGCATCTCCGCTGCCTGCTCATCGTCCACGACAGCGCCGGCAACCCAATGCGCTTTCGCTATTACGATCCCAGAGTCCTGCGCATCTTCCTGCCCACCTGCACAGGTGAGGAACTGGGCGTCTTCTTCGGGCCAGTAACGCGTTATCTTATGGAGGGGGAGAAGCCGGACTCCATACTGAACTTCCAATTTGCCGGCGGTGCCCTGCAGCAGCAGGAGAAACGAGGTTGATATGCCGCCTGCGGCGCGAATGACCGATATGCACACCTGCCCGTTGGTGACCGGTTTGGTGCCGCACGTCGGCGGCCCCATCCTTCCGCCTTGTTGCCCCACTGTCCTCATCGGCTTTCTGCCTGCCGCCAGAATCGGAGACCCTACTATCCACGGCGGAGTCATTGTCGCGGGCTATCCCACGGTCATAATCGGAGGCTGACGGCTTATGCTCATTATTCGCAAGGAACAGATGGAGGTTTTCCAGAGCGCCGGGGCACCTCATTTCCCTGTGCGCATGACGATCTACGTTCAGGAAGTGTTCCCCGATCAATCCGAGCGCCTGACGGAGGAAGGCGTCCGCCGCGCCGTTCAAAGCGCCATTGAGCGCGCAAAGCACCGTGGCCTCACCAATCAGGATGGCGCGCGCCTATACATCGATCTTTTGTTTCGTCTTGGTTGGGGCTTTGACACAGACCCCCAGATCGAATGGGCGGGCCGCATTCTCTCCGATCCGCAACTCACTGATGCCGAGGTCAAGCTGCAAAAGTTCCAGGAAGAGGCCAACAACTTCCTCGATCAGGTATTGGGGCCATCCAACAAGAACGCGGTCGAAGCGGCTAAACAACTTGCTGGAGAAACCATCGACGGATTTCCCGCCGGAGCCTGGTTTGAGGGCGCTATTCGCGAACGCCTCAATCGGTTTTGGCCTCAAAAGTACGAATCTCTAACCGAACCCGGCGTCGAAGCGCTCATGCGGCGCGGAGTCTCCGCCGCGAACGCTTTTGGCATCACCGCAACCTCAGGCCTGTTTACCTGGATCGCGCTCATGTTCATCCTTGGTAGCAGTTTCGATAGGGATCCTCTCCTCGGCTGGCCCGCGAAGCTTCTCAACGAATTGGCCGGCGCTGACTCTTCCACCAAAGCCAGAAAGCTGCACTCGGAGGCCGCCAAACACCTTCGTCAAATGCACACCGTCATTTCCCCCGCTTGAGTGGGTAGGTTGATATGATAGACGGCTTGCATCGAAATCATTCCCGGGAGGTTGCCCACCCTCTGTGAGGACCGGGTGTTCTTTCACTTTGAAGAAGGGGCCATCCAATTGGGAGCCCGACTGCGCAAGATGAAGATGAGTTGGCCTTTTCCGGAAGATTCGGCGCGGCCACTGCGGCTGTGCACTCGTGGGAGAGTTGAAGAAAGTCCGCTACGTTCACTACCACTGCACCGGCCTCGAAGGAGAATGCGCGCGCACGCCTCCTGGATGAACATGATCGAATGCTTTTTCAACATTCTCACCAGACAGGCGCTGACGCAGAGCGTGCATCGCTACAAGAAAGACTTGAAGGATTTTCTGCTTCAATACTTGAAGAAGTACAGCCAGAATCCGACGCCGTTCACCTGGACCAAGGGGCCGCAACACTTCCAGCCCATCGTCGAAGCTCCCAAGGAGTACCAAACAGCCCATCCAAAGAAGCTGAGCAGAATTATTTTGTGCTCTACGTTATCTTGGGCACTCTATGTTGTAGAATTAAATCGCACCAGTAGACGGAGTTCAGATGCCCCCAGCCGCCCGAGTCACCGACATGCACACATGTCCGATGGTCACCGGCATCGTGCCGCATGTCGGCGGGCCAATTATGCCACCTGGATGTCCCACGGTCCTGATCGGATTCCTGCCAGCGGCACGTGTGTCGGACTTGGCGGTCTGCGTGGGCCCTCCAGACTCTATCGTGATGGGCTCGCCCACAGTATTGATTGGGAATCTGATGGCTGCTCGCTTGGGAGACCCGACAGCCCACGGCGGGGTGATTGTGTTTGGGTGTCCCACCGTCATGATCGGTAACTCGGGCGGCGGTGGTGGAGCGGGCGGCGCTGTGGCTGGCGCAGCCGCTGGTGCAGCCGCTGCCCCGACCTTCGGGCCCGGGATTGTACTTGAGGGTTCGCCCGCGGAACAAGCCACCCTTGCTGCAATTCTGAATAACATTCGGAACTCCGGGCCGCAGGGAGCCGCGCTCATCCACGGGCTGGAAACCGCGCCGACTCCAACTCACTTCCGCATCGGCACGTCCTCCACTGACCGCCATGGCAGGGTGGTGCAATTGGCTAACACGGGCGGCGGAATCACCCTTCGCCCGACAGACAGTGTCAGCGGTCACAACGAAATCTATGTCGATCCGGCCCACCTGATTACGTATAACGGCACGGATGGGAACACTCACACCGAGACTCCCGACGGCCTAGTTCTTCACGAGGCAGGACATGCCAGCCTGCTTAATTCGCGGGACCCGGCGCAGACTACGGGAGGTCCACAAGCGGAGCAGAATGTACGGACGCTGACGAATCCGGTCCGGACCGAGATGGGGCAGGTCCCGGAGAGATGATTTCCTGGCCCCGAGGGTCGCGGCAACGGATCAGTCTTGCCGTGTTTTTCATTGGCTGCAGCTGGGGTGAGGCGAGCCACATTTTTGCACAGGCCGGGCAACAGAAAAAAGGAGGACAGATGAGACCGGAGTGTAGTCAAGTTCTTCAAAATACCGCGGTTCGAATGGAAGCATTCGAAGAGGCAGGCCACACGCGAGTGGAAGCAGAATTCATCAATAACTACAAGGCCTCTTTATGGGTGCCGGCGGAGCCGCTGCCTTCTTACCGCGTGGATCCGCAAACCCGGTCTGTACTCATCACGTACGGGTACTTCGACGATATTTACGGAACCTATCGTGGACAGTACATGCTGCCGCCCATGAAAAAAGTGGACCCGGGTCAGCGGTTTCGCTGGCGCATCGAGGACCCAGCGTTGCTCGAGAAGCTGTTGATACCGAAAACTCCCAGTTCGGTCCGTCTGCGCGTGGCGATTCGTGAGTTTCCGACTTCGACTACCCGAGGAGATCAGCCGGTTGACCAGTACATAGAAGACTCCTGCTCGGTGTTTTCGAAGTCCGTGATTTTGCGTCAGTGACGGTCGTGTGAAAATCAGGGACCGTGCTGCGCGGAGATCGCGTTTCAGTCAAGGCTGCGGTTTATCCCACAGTCACGAATTACGGGCGTAATTTTGAAGTTGGGCACGACGCTATAGTCATCCTCATGAATAGATTCGAGCCTGGCAAACCAGGGCACGAGGGGAACCGATCCCTTTTCGCGATCCCGCCGGCGAATGATTTCGATCTGCTCATCGGTGTAGGCATCGATGTTGGAGACGCCGGCTTTCAGCTTGCGAAACCAGACTCCTGGCCGGAGGAGTAGGCTTCGAATCCGCGCAATATATCTCGCTTTGGAGCTCGCAGCCGAAATCCTGCTGGCGCTCTTCGAGCGCTTTCAGATTGCCTCCCAACATGCGCTCTTCGAGTTCTTTGATGTCTCCGCGTGTAACCGGTTGCTTGTCGTCGTTGTTCATCACTGCAAAAACTCCTTGGAGCCGTGGAACGCGAGCCGTGCGCCTGCGTTCCCACGCTACAACGTGGGGCCACCTGCCAGTTCCCGCCAGTTCCGCCTCTGTTGGCTTTGTTCCATAGCACTAAACTAAAATAAGAGTCTCACTCCCCATGCGCCGCATCCTCACTCTTCTCCTTCCGCTCGCCGCACTGGCCGCCATACTCAACTTCTATGCCCCCGCGCGCATCTTCGCCCTCGTCATGATTGGCCGCGGCTCCGTCTGCACGGTGGAACGGGCGCTCGAAGCCCCCGCCGAACTCAAGCGGCAGATCGAGAGCAAGGACAAGATCCTCTACGCCAGCAAGAAGCTCGACACCGACGCGCAGGGTTTCGAGCATTGGGACACTCCCAAGGGCCGTTTCTGGATTCCCAAGGGCAGCCACTTTGTGCTCCCCTTCAACCTCGCCGAACAGGAGCGCAACATCTACTCGGCCGGCCCGGTGCGCATCAGGCCCGGCGACACGGTCCTCGATTGCGGAGCCAATATCGGCGTGTACACCCGCCGCGCTCTCGAACAGGGCGCCGGATTGGTGGTCGCCATCGAGCCGGCGCCGGAAAATATCGAGTGCCTCCGCCGTAACTTCCACGCCGAAATCGCCGCCGGCAAAGTGATCGTCTATCCGAAAGGCGTCTGGGACAAAGACAATCTCCTCACCCTCCACGTCGACCCGCAAAATTCCGCCGCCGACTCCTTTATCATCGACCGCCAGGGATCGCACGGTGAGGAGAAAATGCCGCTCACCACCATCGATAAGCTCACCGCCGAACTCAAGCTCTCCCGCGTCGACTTTATCAAGATGGATATCGAAGGAGCGGAAGTCAAAGCGCTGAACGGCGGCCGCGCCACCATTGCCGAATTCCATCCGCGCATGGCGCTCTCGGTCTATCACGCCGACGACCATCCCGTCGAGGTCCCGCTTGCCGTCAAAGCCGCCTGGAACGGTTACCAAATGCTGTGCGGCCCCTGCGCCGAAGCGGGCTGGCGCGTCCGGCCCGACATCCTGCTATTCCATTGAGACTCACTACCTCCACCTTGCTCTGCTGTCTCGCTCTGACAGGCTGCGCCAAGCGCTACCGGATGGAAGGGATGGTGGTGGCGGTCCGGCCGGATCCTCCCACCGTCACTATCTCGCACCGCGCCGTCGCCGGCTTTATGCCCGCCATGACCATGCCATTCCTGCTCGATGCGCCGAGTCAGCTCCAAGGCATCTCCCCCGGCGCACGCGTGCAATTTGACCTCGTGGTTAACAAGGCGCGATCCCGCGTCCGATCCCTCCGCCTCGCCGCCGCGGCCCCCGCAGACAGCGATTTCATCATCCCCGTAGCCCCCGAGAAACTGGCCGTCGGATCCACTGTGCCCGACTTCGAGCTCACTGATCAACTGGGACGCCCCACGCGCCTGTCCGGCTCCAACGGCAAAGTGAGAGCCATCAACTTCATCTATACGCGATGCCCCCTGCCGGAAGTCTGCCCGCGGCTCTCGGCGGCCTTCGCCAGTCTGCAGCGCCGCTTCTCCAGCGATCTCATGCTGCTCTCGGTTACGCTCGACCCGCGTCATGACCGCCCTCCCATCCTGGCCCGGTACGCAGCCTCGCTCCATGCCAACCCGGATCGCTGGCGTTTCCTCACCGGCTCGGAATCCTCCGTCACCGCTGTGGCAAGATCCTTCGGCTTGGTACACTGGGCAGAAGTTGGCGTGATCGTACACTCATCCTATACCGCCATCATTGACCGCAAGGGCCGGCTTGCCGCGCTCGTGGAAGGTTCCAGCTTTCCCCTCGAGCAGCTTGCCAGCCTCGTGCAACAAGTCCTTCAATCAGGAGATTAGATCGTGATCAGAATCGCCCTCGCCGCAATCCTAACAGCCGCCGCACTCGGCGCACAGACCACGCCCAAGGCCGATAACTGCGCCCCGCCGCCCGGGAGCGTCGCGCCCACCTTGCCGGCGCAACTGCTCCCCGGCATGGGCGCGGTGGAGTTCAAGATCACTACGAGGAGCCCGCAAGCACAGGCCTTCTTCAATCAGGGCGTCTCCCAGATGCACTCCTTCTGGGCACGCGAGGCTGAACGCAGCTTCCTCCAAGCCGCCAAACTCGATCCCGCCGCTCCCATGCCGCACTGGGGCATCGCCATGGTGGCCGCCGGCGATTTCCGTCCCGGGTTCCAATTGGACCTGGTCAACGGCGTCAATCCCAAACCTTCCGCACGCACCTCGCAGCCGGTTGGCGCTGCGGCCCGCGCCATCGAGGCCGCCAAACGGGCACAGGAACTGGCCGCCGTCCCAGGCGCAGCCACGGAGCTGGAAAAGCTCTACATCGCCTCTGTTGTCGCGCGCCGTGATGTCTCGGCGAAAGACACTAATATTGGATACGTGGCCGGCTTGCGCGCCGTTGTTGCACGCAATCCGCGGGAAGTGGAGGCCCGCTCCTACCTCGCCTTGCACATCATGAGCGGCTTTGAGCTGCCCGCCAAGTCTCCACGCCGCGGCAGCACTGAGG
>JAENWC010000131.1 GCA_016650235.1 Terriglobia bacterium | reverse complement strand
TTCTTCCAGCAGCGCTCCTTTATCCAGATACCGTACGCGCTTGGCCGCGCGCGCCGCGTGCGGGTCGTGCGTCACCATCACGATCGTCTTCTGAAACTCCTGGTTCAAGCGGCCCAGCAGTGTGAGAACATCGCGCGCGGAAGCGGCGTCCAGATTCCCGGTCGGCTCATCCGCCAGAATCACGTCCGGGTCAGTCACAATGGCGCGCGCAATGGCCACGCGCTGCTCCTCACCACCGGAAAGCTGGCGCGGTGTGTGATCCATCCGATCCGAGAGCCCCACCAGATCCAGCGCCTTGCGCGCATGTTCCAGGCGCTCGCGCTTGCTTAGTTTGGTGAGCTTCAGCGGCAGTTCCACGTTCTCCAAAGCGTTCAACACAGGAATCAGGTTGAACGACTGGAATACAAAACCGATGTGCGTATTGCGCCAGCGGGCCATGGCGCTTTCACTGAGCCTGGAAATGTCGTGTCCCATCACAGCGATCTGGCCGCGCGTGGGCCGGTCCATGGCCGCGATCAGGTGCAGCAGCGTCGACTTGCCGGAGCCCGATGGCCCCATCAATGCTACAAAATCGCCCTTCTCCACGCGCAGGTTGACATCTCTTAGCGCCACTACATGAAACTGGTCGCGTACAAACTCTTTGGTGAGATTCGTAGTGTGTATGACGGTTTCGCCCATGTCAGTCTTTCCGGCGCACCTTGTCGCCGTCTTTTAATTCCGCGCCCGGATTCAGGATGAGATCCTCCCCGCCCATCAGCCCCTCCTCCACACGCATCCCCTGCGGCGTAATGCCGGAAGTCTTCACAGGCCGGCGTACCGCGCGCCCATCCAGTAAAAGGAATACCGCGCTGTCGCGCACCGCTCCGGGCGGAACAAAAATCACCGCGCGCGCCTCTGCCGCCTGGCCCGCTTTCTGCTTCTCATCAGCAACAAACGCCACGCTCGCGTTCATCTCCGGCCGCAGAAATTCGTCCGGATCCATCACTTTTACCTTCACTTGCACGGTCGCCTTCTGCCGGTTCGCTTCCGGCGAAATCTCCTCAATCTCACCCTGGTAGCGCTTGTCCGGATAGGCGTCCGTGGTGACGATGGCGCGCTGCTTTGCGCCCAGCTTGGCGAAATCGTTCTGATTGATATCCAGCTCCACCTGCAGGTCATTGAGATCGGCGAGAGATACGACGTAGCCTTTTGCGCCGCGCTCTCCCACAAAGCCTGTGGTCACAAACTCACCCTTCTCCACCGCGCGTTCGAGAATGGTGCCCGTGACCGGAGCACGGATCACCGTATTGGATAAGGTGGTTTCATAAAATGCCGTTTGGCCTTTGGCCTGCTCGATCTGGCCGCGCACCTGGTCCATCTGCTCCTGGCGGGGTCCGATTTTCACCAGATCGAAGGTGCGCTCCAGCGACGCTACGCGAGCCGCCTGAATGTCGTGGCGCGCCTTGGCGTCATCGAAGGCCTGGATCGACATCACCTTTGCATCCGTCAGCTTCCGGATGCGCTCCAGGTTCACTTTTGCGTTGGCCAGATCGGCCCGCGACTGGTCCAGGTTGGCCTTGGCCACGGCAATCTCCTCCGGGCGTGAGCCGTTGAGAAGCTCCTGCAGCCGCGCCTCCAATGCGGCCAGATTCCCTTTGGCCTGCCGCAATTGCGCGCGGTACTCATCATCCTCCAGGCGGACAATCACCTGCCCCTCACGCACTTTGTCGCCTTTCTCCACGCCAATCCATGCTACTTTCCCCATCACCTTCGAACCGAGCTGTATCTTGTGATGCGCGATGATGTACCCGGTGGCGTTCAAGATTGTCCGTCCGCCGGCCCCGCCCATGGATGCGGCGTTCACTACCCTTTGGATCTCTACCTCCACGGCCGCGTTCATTCGCTGGTAAATGGTGCTGCCGGCCCCCAATAGCAGAAACAGAAGGATGCCTCCAATGATCCACCGCACCGCCCAGCCGGATGGCTCTCCACTGCTCTTTTGAGACTTGTCGATGCGCAGGCCTTTGAGGTCCGATTCCATACCCGCCTAGCTCTCCCGCAACGCCGTCAAAATCTGCTTCCGGGCGGCTGAGGCCGCAGGGAAAAGACCGCCAATCGCGCCCATGATCATCGCGAAAACTATGCCCATCGCCATGATTTGCGGCGTGACCCGCATCTCAAAGGTGATCTCGCTGAACGTAACAAAGCTGCCGATGCCGGCTTGAAGATTATTCAAAGGAAGCACCAGCACACAGCCCAGCAGTCCGCCAAACAGGCTGAGTAGCAGCGACTCAAAAAAGAAGCTGAGCAGAATGCCCGATCGCGAGAATCCCAACACGCGCAGCGTCCCGATTTCAGACGCCCGCCGGGCCACCGCCGCATACATCGTGTTCATAGCCGCGAAACTGGATCCCACCGCCATAATGACGGCGACGAAGGTTCCGATCACCTGAATCGGGAGAGCCGACGATGTCTGTGACCGGTAGTAGGCCAACTCGGTCTGCGCATCCACGTTCAACCCACGGTCGCTGGCCAGATCGTTGATCAGCGCCTGCATCGAAACAGCGTCAGTGGCCCGCAACAGAATGGAGCTGAGCGCCTCCTGCCGGTTCTGATCCGAGGCGAGTTGGTTCAAATCCGCAAAAATCTCGCTGCCGGCAGCGGACCGGCCTGCGTCCACCACCCCCACCACTTCCCAGGGGCCCCGGCCGAAATCCAGTTTCTTGCCGAGCCGCGCAATCGGATAACGCCCGGCGACGCCTTGGCCCACCACAAGCTCCCGCCGCCCGGGCTGGAACATACGTCCTTCCACGATCCTGGCATTGCTGCGCATCTGAAACCCGCCCGCTGTCAGCCCCCGTACCGTGATGTTGATGCCGCTCGGAATATCGGGGCTTTCCAGAACCACAACTGTGATCAACTCGAGAGACGCCATCGGTTCACCCTTGCTGTCGCGCGCAATGCCTGGTTTAGCTTTGATGGATTGAAACAGTTGCGGTGTTGTGCTGGAGTTGAGCTCGGCGTTGGAACCTTTACGCAAGACCAGCACATGCAGGGGATGCGCCGTGGCCTCCAGTGATGTTCGCAGTCCTTCCACCAGCGCCGATACGCTCAACAGCACCGCCACCGTCAACGCGATTCCAAGCGCCGTCATCAAAGTGGTGGTCTTTCGGGCAACCAGATTCCGGAGGTTGTAGGACAAGGGAATGGCCATTTTGTTTCGCCTATGACGGATCAATCCGTGAAACGCAACGCCTCGACAATGGATCTGCGCGAGGCGTTGTAGGCGGGGATAAAGCAGCTCGCCAGTCCAATCAGGGCGGCCACGGCCAGACACAAGGCGGCTACCGAAGGTGTAACCGTAATGCGGCTCATATCGGCAAACGTGGAAGGCATCTTGCGAACCATGGCGCAAAGCCCGTAGGCCAGTCCGACCCCGGCCATGCCGCCAATCAGCGAGAGGGCCACCGATTCCCCCATCAGCAGCCCGAGCACAGCCCGCGGCGTGTAGCCGAGCGTTTTCAGAATCCCCACCTCTCGCACACGTTCCCGCACAGACATCGCCATCGTGTTGCCGGCCACCAGCAGAATGGTGAATGTGACCGCTGCGCACACCAGCAGCAGAAAAGCCTTCACGTTTCCAAGAAACGCCAGAAAGCTCATCTCAAACGCCTTTTCCGTCTCCGTCTTGGTCTGCACGGTCGCGTTGCGGAATAGCTCGTCCACGGCCCGCGCCACCTGCGCCGCATCTTCAGAACGCTGCAGACGCAGGCTGAAGGTCCCCACCTGATCCATGCGCCCCGAGGACAGGCTTTCATTCAAATACTTGTAGTGAAAGAACAGATTCTCGTTGTCACGGCCGGCGTCATAGAAACCACGGATGGTCAATTCCAGGGTGATGGGGAAAATGTCGCCCACGATGGTAACCCTGTCGCCGATCTTCATATTGTGGCGTACGGCCGTCTTCCGGCCCACTACGCAGGCGGTGCGCTCGGCCAGGAAAGCCTTTCTCTGGCCGTCCGGAATCTTGTACTCGGGGAACATGGACGCCATCTTTTCAGGCTCCACCGCAAAGCGGCCGAAAAAGTTTGCCGGATCGCGCGCATCCTTGTAAGTCCCGCCGAACCACTGAAAGACCATCAGTTCCTGCACGCCAGGCACGGCGGCAATCCGTTGCTGGTAACTTACTGGGATGGGATTGGCAAGCGACACCCGGTTGCGCACCAGCAGCCTCATCGCCTGATCCGCGGTGGCCTCTGTCAGAAAAAAAGCGTGGTACAGGGCCATCAGCATCCCGAGCAGGCAAAGTGACACGCTGATGCTCAGAATGGTGAGAATGCTCCGCCGCTTGTTCCGGACGCTATTCTTGAAGATAAGCGGCAAGTGACTGAACATGACTCAATCTTACGCCACCGATGAACGGTTCATGCGCCACGCCCTGGACCTGGCACGGCAGGCCGAGTTGGCCGGCGAGGTTCCGGTCGGCGCAATATTGGTGCGCGCCGGCAGCATTATCGGCAGCGGCTTCAATACCCCCATCTCCTCGAATGACCCCACCGCGCACGCCGAAATTGTTGCCCTACGCCAGGCAGCCTCGGCGGAAAACTCCTACAGGCTGGAGGACACCACGCTCTATGCCACGCTCGAGCCTTGCATCATGTGCGCCGGAGCGCTGGTGCACGCGCGGGTCCGGCGTCTGGTCTTTGGCGCCCGCGACCTCCGTTTTGGCGGCGTGCGCAGCAAGTTCCGCCTCGCCGACAACGACCTCCTCAATCATAAGTTGGAGGTGGTGGAAGGCGTGCTCGCTGCGGACTGCTTGCGTCTACTGCAAGATTTTTTCGAAAGACGGCGCTGAAGAACCGCTGCTTGGGGTCACGGCGCGGAACGCTGTTGCCGGATCTGTACATTGCGGAACATCGCAACGCTGCCCGCGTCATGTAGCTGCAACCCGATGGGCCCTTGTTTGGGCCGGTTCGGATCGCCAGGATGCTCACATACCAATGTGCCGTTCAACTTCACCCGAATCATATCCTTCCGCGAGCTGATCTCGAGCAGATTCCAATCACCCGGCTTATCAAACCCTTTTTTAGCTTCGGCGAAAAGATAGACACTCCCGGTTGGATACTTGTCCGCGTGACCGCCCGAAATCTGGATCTCGTAGCCGTTGTGCGAAGGCGTTCGCTTGGCATCGTAGTCCTGCGCCACCGCATACTTGGCGCGAGTCTGGTCGCGGATGGAGACGCCGCTGTTTCCCCCGAGCCTGGTCCAATACTCCAGCCGTAAATCATAGTCGCCGAACTCCTCCCGAGTATAGAGCCAGGCCTGATGCCGGCTTTTGGGGACGCGGTCCCCCACGATGATCCCGGGCTGCATCACACTCCACTTCCCATCACCAATGGATTCCCAGCCATCCAGGTTCCTGCCATTGAACAACGGCTTCCATTGCCCCGCGGCAACCCCTGCCAGCAGGAACAGCCCAACCCAAAGCTGCCTCATTGGATTCACCTCGGGTTCTATTCTATCCGCTCTCTCAACAACGCCGCCGCTTCCTTGTGCTCATTGGCTACGGCCAGGTCGCGGGGCGTCTTGCCCTGCTGGTTGCGCAGCGCACCGTTTGCCTTCCACTCCAGCAGCAGCCGGACCACCTCCAGCCTGCCCCAGGAAGCCGCGTTGTGAAGAGGTGTGGAGCCGGCGCTATCGCGTTCATTCACTCCAGCGCCCGCCTTGAGCAGGATCTCCGCCACAGCCAACTGCCCCGCCAGCGCCGCATCGTGCAGTGCGGTGGCCCCCTGCCCGTTGCGCTGGACTACATCTCCGCCGCGGCTCAATAACAACTCGACAACTTTGACGTGTCCCTTTAAAGAAGCATCATGCAACAGCGTAGACCCGCCGGCCGATCGCGACCGCGCCTCCGCTCCATGATCCAGCAATAACCGGACCACCTCGGTCTGTCCACGCAACACCGCCTCTTCCAACGCCCGCGCTCCCTCCGGCCTTGCCCCCTTCTCGAGCAGCGCCTGCGCCGACAGTACATGCTGGTAGCGCAGCGCCGCGCCGAGCGGTGTTTCCCCATCGTTGTCCTTGACGTCCCAGCCGGCGCCGGCCGCAAGCAAGACAGCCACCACCTGGTGGTGTCCTTTGCCCGCCGCTCCATGCAATGCCGTTTCCCCCGTCGCCGGGTTCCGCGCATTCGCATCGGCGCCCTTGCCCAGCAGCAACCGCACCACGTCCAACTCCCCCTTCCAGCAAGCCTCGGCTAGCGCTGTAGTTCCGCCCGCGTCCCGCACATCCACCGCCAGCCCCAGGCGCAGCAACAGTTCCACCACGCTCGTGTATCCACGATTGGCCGCCAGGTGCAGCGCCGTGGCCCCCGATCCGGAAACCGCCCGAAGGTTGGCCCCGCGCGCGGCCAGCAGTTCCACAATCGCCGGATGGTTGGTGATCACCGCATAGTGCAACGGGGTGGACCCTCCCTCGCTGTGCGAAAGATTCGGATTCGCATTCGCGTCCAGCAGCAGCCCGACCATCGCCGCATCTCCCGACCATGCCGCATCGTGCAATGGCGTGCCGCCCAGCGAGTCCCGTTCGTCCACTTTGGCCCCGCGCGCGATCAGCCGCTTGGTCTCGGCAATATCTCCGCTGCGCACGGCTTGGTGCAATGCGCCGGCCTGCAGCAGCGCAGCCATGCATAACCAAATCGCCCGGCTCATCAGGGACGGAAACCGGGGCCGTGTAGAATCACGCCCGGCCGCGCGCCAGTGTGCTTGCCCTTGTCGAGCACCACAACCCCGTTCACCACCACGTACTCGACCCCTTCGGCATACTGGTGCGGCTTGTCGAATGTGGAGCGATCGATGATGCGGCCGGCATCAAACACCGCCACGTCAGCGGCCATGCCCGGCCGCAACAGGCCGCGGTCAAAAACGCGAATCTTGGATGCATTAGCGGACGTCATCTTCCGCACCGCTTCCTCCAGCGATATCAGCTTCAGCTCCCGCACATACCGGCCCAGAACACGCGGGAACGTCCCGTAGTAGCGTGGATGCGGATTGCCCCGCGCCAGCGTGCCCTCCGTTGCCACCGCCGTGCCATCCGAGCCGATCGAGACAAACGGCTGTTTGAGCGCATACTGCATGTCTTCCTCGGAATGATGAAAATAAACCGTCGGTACGGAGCCCCGGTTATCCAGCAGCACACGGAACAACACATCCACTGGATCGCCGCCCAGCTCGCGGATCACCTCGTTCATCCGCCGGCCCTCAAACTTCTTGTATGCGGCATTGGAAAGACTCACCAGCAGCATCCCTTCCCAACTGCCGGTGGCCGTGTAGTGGTTGTACCAGTTCGATCCCGGTATCCCGTTCTCAATCTCGCGCACCAGCCGCTGTTTGAGCGCCGGGTCGCGCAGCCGGCCCAGCAGCGCCTCCCTGCCGCCTTCGTGCGCCCACGGCGGAATAATGCTCGACAGATTATTCTGCCCGGCCCGGTACGGGTAAACGTGCGCCTCCACTTCCTGACCGTTCTGCCGCGCATTGGCAATGGTCCGGATCAGCTCCGGCATTTGTCCCCACAGCTTGTGTTCGGCGATCTTCAGGTGAATGATGTCCACCGGCAGGCGCGCTTTACGCCCGATCTCGATCGCCTCCGCCACCGACTCAAACACTCCGAAGCCTTCCGTCCGCATGTGCGTCGAATAGATGCCTCCGTATTGGCCTGCCACCTCGCACAGCGCCACCAGCGTCGCCGTATCGATCCATGCGCCGGGCGGGCCGCTCAGACTGCTGGCAACTCCCAACGCGCCCTGCTCCATTGCCTGCCGCACGAGCGCGCGCATACGGTCCAACTCAACCGGCGTGGGAGGGCCGGCCTTGGGCCCGCGAACCTGTGTCCAAACCTGGCTGCTACCGGCGTAGGACCCGATGTTCGTGGAGATTCCGCGCTTGCGCAGCTCGGCGAAGTAACTTTGAAAATCAGCGAAACCGTCTTTGTCCGGCGCGGCCGAGCCGCCTTCGCCGAAGATCATCGAGGTGACACCCTGCCGCACCATGCTCTGTGCGTTGCCGTCCGTGAGCACGGTGTTGTCGGAGTGATTGTGAATATCGATGAATCCGGGCGCGACGGTGAGTCCGGCGGCATCCACCACACGCTTGGCCGTTGCTCCGGCCAAGCGGCCCATCGCGCTGATACGTCCGGTGGTGATGCCGATATCGGCGGAGTAGGAGGGATTGCCCGTTCCATCCACGACGCGGCCGCCGCGAATCAGCAAATCATATTGCTGGGCAGCCGCTTGCTGGGCAGCCGCGGGCAGGCAGAGTGCGAGAAATACTAAAACCGAATTACTGAGAACGCAAATGCATTGCCACATAGTCCCGCTGGGTGGGTCCGAGATACACTTGCCGCGGCCGGCCGATCTTCTGCTCCTCATCCAGCAACATCTCCTCCCACTGCGTCAACCATCCGATCGTCCGCGGAATTGCGAACAGGACCGGGAACATTTCCGTGGGGAATCCCATCGCCTGATAAATGATACCGGAATAGAAGTCCACGTTCGGGTACAGGCGGCGCTTCACGAAGTACTCATCCTGCAGCGCGATTCGCTCGAGCTCAATGGCGATGTCGAGCAGCGGATTGCGCCCGGTGACTTCAAACACCTGATCGGCGGTCTCCTTGATGATCTTCGCGCGCGGATCATAGTTTTTGTAGACGCGGTGGCCAAAGCCCATCAGGCGGCCTTGGCCGTTCTTGATTTTCTGGATGAACTCCGGAATACGGTCCTTGCTGCCAATCTCCTGCAGCATCAGCAATACTGCCTCGTTTGCGCCGCCGTGCAGCGGACCATACAGCGCCGCGGCGGCGGCAGCGAGGCAAGAGTAGGGGTCAGTCTGCGCGCTCCCCACCAGACGCATGGAACTGGTGGAGCAGCTCTGCTCATGGTCGGCGTGGAGGATGAACAGCACATCCAGAGCGCGCTCGAGCACGGGGTTGGGCTGAAACTTCACCTCGGTTTTCTTGAACAGCATGTTCAGAAAATTGCCGCTGTAGCTCAAGTCGTTGTCCGGGTACGCGTAGGGCATCCCCAACTGATGACGGAAGGCGAACGCCGCCACGGTCGGCACCTTGGCCATCAACCGGTTGATCTGCCTGAGCCGCGTTTCCGGATTGAAAATATCCTTGGCTTCCGGATAAAACGTTGAAAGCGCCGCGATAGTGGATATGAACATGCCCATCGGATGCGCATCATGGTGAAATCCGCCCATGAACCCCTTGGTGTTCTCATGCAGCAGCGTGTGCGTCGTGATGGCGTTGGTCCAGGTCTGCAACTGCTCCTTGGTGGGAAGTTCTCCGTAGTAGAGCAGGTAGGCCACTTCCAGGAAAGTGGACTTCTCGGCCAGTTGATCAATCGGGTATCCACGATACTCCAGGATTCCCTTGTCCCCATCGATAAAAGTGATCCGGCTCTTGCAAGCCGCGGTGTTGGTGTAGCCGGGGTCGTACGGCATCAGGCCGAAATCTCCGGCGTTGACTTTGATCTGCCGCAAATCCATTGCGCGGATCGTGTCGTCCACAACGGGAATCTCGTAGGTCTTACCGGTGCGGTTGTCTGTAATGCTCAGCGTGTCGTTTGGCATGATTAATCCTTACAGTAAGAAACGGACGGCGCGGGTCCCTCTTAGGATCCACCAAGTCCACTTTCATCTTACAAGGAGCGCAATCTCAGCGTAAAGGATTACCCAAATGGCGGCAATCCCCTCGGCGCCAATCCCCTCGTTTGCGGATCTAAATTAGTTGGCGCCTTCTCTTGAGTTCGGGATGAAATAGAGAACATCCGGCGTCACTGCGGTCTTGAGGTCGAGACACGGCCCGCATACGATCCGATACCCTAAGTGCATTGAGGCGATCGCGGCCGGGATCGCATCACGGCCGAAAGTTCCGGCGAAGCTATTCCGGGCCGAGCTGCCGGCGTCGATATTTAGCGGCAGTTCAGCCGTCTCATTCCAGACGCCCACCGGAAGTACTGTCATCTTGCCTGTCCTGATTTCATCAACAAAATTTCTCCTCAGGCACTCGACATTTTCCGGCGCTGGCTCCACCGCAATCACCCTCCCGGCTCCCGCGAGCAACGCCTTGCGTGTGTAGACCCCGACGTTCGCTCCGCAATCGAGAACTACCCCGCCTTGCCGAATAGCGTCTCATGATTCCGCTTCGGGACCCAATAGTGCCCGTCCCGCGTGCTCATCAAATCAAATCCGTCCTCGGATCGGATTAGCCGCGCCATCGCCCGGATGTCCCGGGAGCGGGTTTGCCTGTCCTTCATAACCCCAAAGCTGTCCACAGCCTGTCTGAGGGAGCACTGTTGCGCCCGGCCAATGATCTTCAACGCCGCCAAACGGATGGCGGGGAATACAACAGCCGCGGTCAGCAGCGGAATTGCAATCAACGCTATCCTGCTCCCCCGTCCCGCGCCGCCGGCACTATTTGGACTTGGTTATGGGGAGCTTCTTCGCCGGGGCCGCCGGCACGCCTGCCAGTTCCTTCACCAGTAACTCGATCTCTTTGCTCAACGGTTCCAGCGATTCGAAGTACTTTTCGTAGCCCGCGCCGTACTCATAGTCGCTCCGGATGGTTCCCTTGCCGTCGATCAGGAAAATGTGCGGAAGTGTGATGTTCGGGTTCTTCGGTGTGGCCCTCATGTAGACTGCGGACACTTGCCCGCAGTCAAACAGAATAGGCGATTTGATCTGGTTTTTCACCACAAACTGGTTCACGGTGGTCTGCGTATCGGGCGGGTTCACGAGGCTTAGCACTGCCACCTTCCCCCCATGCTTCAGGCGGATGGTTTCCAGTATCTTTTGCATCGAATTGCACACCGGGCAACTGGTCTGAATGATCTCCAGAATCACAACTTTGCCCCGATAATCAAAGATGTCGTGGTAGTTCAGGTTCAGGTCCGGCAGGGCAAATCCGGGCGCGCGGCGCCCCGATAGGGTTCCTGCCCCAGGTAGTGAGAAAGAAAAAACGGCGCTCAAAATGGCCGCGATTGCAAGTTTGCGCATAAATACAAGCCTAGCATGACGCCTGGAGACTTCCGCCGCCGGGAAAGCACTTATTCTCCGTGCCCGCTCGTGAACCGCTCCTTCTGCCCCTGGCCGCTTTGGCCGGTGGAATCTTTGTCTCCCGTCTGATGCCGTTCACGCCGGCCGAGGCCGGTCTGAGCATGGCCGCCTTGATCTTCCTCACCTGCCTGGCTTGCTTGCCGCAACTAAACAAACTCGCCACAGTACCAGCCTTGGCGGCCATTTTCTTCTCCGGCGTCCTTCTGGATCTATGGCGCAAGCCCGGCTCGCCCCCAATCATCGATTTCGAACCGGGCGAGACAATGATCCTGTCTGGATGCGTGGTGGAGCCTCCGGTCCTGTTTCCAGAACGCGAGCAGTTTGTCATGGAGCTGGAACCGGGCGCACGCGTACGCGTGCAACTCTACTTCAATAAAGGGGACCAGCCACCGCGCCTGCCCTACGGCCGCATGGTGGAACTGGAGGCGCGCCTGCGCGCGCCACGCAACTATCGCAATCCCGGCTCCTTCGATTACGTTGGCTACCTTGCCCGCCGCAACATCTATTGGACGGCCTCAGCCCGGCCGGGCAGTCCCGTGCGCCTCCTCGATGTCTCCTGCGGCGCACGTTGGCGCGCCGCCCTCTTCCACTTGCGCCAAATTACTCTCGACCGCCTGGACCGGATTTATTCCGGCAACGCTTATGCCATCGGCCTCACGCGAGCCGTGCTCGTGGGAGACATTTCACGGCTGGAGAAAGTCTGGATGGATGACTTCCGGCGCTCGGGTACATACCACGCGCTGGTCATCTCCGGGCTTCACATCACGACCCTGGCCGGATGCTTTCTCTTCCTGTTCCGCCTGGTCCGTGTCAGCCCCGGACTTTCCTTCGTGCTGACCACGCTCATCGCCTGGGTCTACGCACTCATGGCCGGCGGCAACACTCCTGTTCTGCGCGCCGCCGCCGGGCTCACCCTCTACACAGTGGCAAGATACTTTTACAGGACGCCGCAAGTGCTCAACCTGCTGGCCGCCATCGCTATCGCCTTTCTCATCGCGGACCCGGAACAACTGTTCGATCCCAGCTTCCATCTCTCATTTCTTGCCGTCGCGCTCATCGGCGCGATCGGTGTCCCGGCCCTGCATGCAACCTCCACTCCCTACATGCGGGCATTGCCGCGGCCCGAGCGCACGCATCGCGATGCCAAGCTCGAGCCGGCCCAAGCCAGCTTCCGCATCGAGCTACGCCTGGTGGCGGAAACCATTCAGTTCCTCACGCGATTGCCCTTTCGCTGGGGCCTGCGGCTCGTATCATTGGTTTGCCGCGTGGCTCTGTTTGCCTGGGAATTGATCTTGATCTCCGCCGTGGTTCAGATTGGACTCACGCTGCCGATGATCGTCTACTTCCACCGCGTCTCTCTGGCCGGACTCACCGCGAACCTCATCATTGTCCCCCTCACCAATCTGCTGGTCCCCTTGGGCCTTCTGACGGTCCTTTCCGGTTGGGAACCGCTCATCGGCCTGACCAGCGCCATGGTAGCCTGGTGCGGCAGCGCCGCCCAATGGCACGCATCGCTCGATCCCAACTGGCGCATCCCGGACCCGCCTGCCTGGCTCATCGCCGCGTTCATGATTGCCTTGGTGCTATTGGCGGCCGGCCTCCGCGCGGGCCGTTTGTGGAGGCTGGCCTCCGGCTTTTTCTTCGCCATCCTGCTTGGGGTGCTCGTGCTCCATCCTTTTCCCCCGCTGCTCCGGCCAGGGGCTTTAGAACTCACCGCCATCGACGTGGGTCAAGGCGACAGCCTGCTGGTCGTGTCCCCCAACGGCCAGACGATGATTGTCGATGCCGGCGGCATCCCCGGCATGGGACGTAAGCAGGCAGGCACATTCGACATCGGTGAAGAGGTCGTATCGCCTTATCTTTGGAGCCGCTCCATACAGAGCATCGATACTCTTGTCATTACCCACGCACACGAAGATCACATTGGAGGAGCCGCCGCGCTCCTGGAAAACCTCCACCCGCGCCGCCTTTGGATTGGCGCGCTGGCGGATACGCCTTCCTGGCATGCGCTCCGGCGCAAAGCCCAGCAGCGTGGCGTCCAGATCCTCTCGCCTCGCGCGGGTGAAAATCTGACTTGGGGAGGCGTCCAGGTTCAGGTGTTGTCTCCACCCAAGGTGGATATTCCCTCCGCTCGCGTAAGCAACAATGAATCGCTTGTGCTCCGCCTTACCTATGGCCGCACCTCGTTCCTGCTGACCGGCGACATGGAGCGCCAGGTCGAGTTGCGCCTATTGGCCGAGGGGCTTCTCCAAAAAACAGATGTGCTCAAAGTAGCCCATCACGGAAGTAAGACCTCATCCACGGCAGAGTTCATCGACGCCGTCGGGCCCACCTTCGCATTAATCAGCGATGGCGCCGGCAACATCTTCCACCACCCGCATCCGGACGTCTTGCAGCGCCTGCGCGAGCGAGGCATCAGCACGTGGCGCACAGACCTCCACGGTCAACTCACCATCTTCTCCGACGGCCATCGCATCCAATTACAGACCTATTCCTGGCCTCTGCCCACACAGCCCCGGCTTGCCCCTCGTTCGGCGTTCTAATCCTCCACGGTTTCTACACCGGCTGCCCTTGCCTCCGCTATCATCTGCAACGCTTCGGCCTCCTGCATCCGGGCCACTTTCACCAAAAACGGCAGGTTCGGCATCGTCGAACTGCCCTCCAGTACACTGGCCACGTTGTTGGCATCCAGCACCCCCCGCAGCGACAGCGCTTCCAATTCCCCGGTTAAGCCCACTCCTTCAAAGACCGTCACCAAATTCAGGCTGGCTGAATTATCGACGGGGTCCGGCACGCGATTGCGCGATGCCGCCAAGGCTCTCTCCGCCCGCTGCTCCTGTCCGGCGGCGACCCGAACCACCACGGTGCCGGGCGGCACATCCGGGGCATCATCCTCCAACACAACCGAGGCAATCCCGGCTTGCTCCAACACGCCGCTCACAACAGCGGCCTCTTCTGTGGCTCCGCTGTCGGCGGAACGGAAAATATTGATCCAATCGGTGGAAGCATCCATACCTCCACCATACTCCAATCGGACCGTCGTGCTGTGGAAATGGATTGACACTCCGGTTGGCGCGGACTATAGTCCAGTATCAAAGCGGCGGTCTCTGGCCGTCAACTTGTTTGGTCTTCTTGTTCCCAGACAGGCCGCTGCTCGATACCTCACCGATGATTGGTGGCCAACATGGTTCCCGTCGCGGCGTTCTTGAAGTGGAGCCCCCATTCAGCTTCCTGGCGTCCGCCTTGGCGTCGTGGGAATACCGGCTTTGTGTGAGACCCTTCCGCAGCCCCATCTCCCCAATACGCCCTGGTTCTCGGTAGAGTAGGAGAGAGGGCGACACCGAAGGTGCGACCCACTCTCCCCTCGTCGAACCGGACAAGCGGATTTCCCGGCATC
>JAENWC010000130.1 GCA_016650235.1 Terriglobia bacterium | reverse complement strand
TCCGTAATGGAGCGCGGCAGCCCGATCAGGTCTGTCGTGAGAATCACAACGCGCGTCCCCTTGCCATCCTCCAAGGCCAGCGCTTTGGCGTAAAGTCTCGTGAGCACGCCTTCGGAGGCATGGTCGCGGCTGGCATATCCGGACATCCAGATGGGACCATCGGGGGTCACATCCACGCGCGCGGTGCCGGCGCGGAACTCCGGTTTCGCCGCCGCCAGCGCCGAAGAGACGCAAATCAATATCAGGATGAAATGTTTCATAAAAGCGCTCCGTTTACAGCCGGCAGGCTAGATCCAAACCTTCACCGGCTTCTGGCCGGGTGTAGGAATCGGGCACGAGTCCCGATCCGTGCAGTACAGCGAATCCAGTTTGCAAAGGTAATAGAGGGGCAGCGCGCCGAAATCCGGCATCTGCGGAGTGGGTTGATAGACGATCACGGCCAATCCAACCACCTCGCAACCGGCCTCCTCGGCGAGCGACTTCAACTGCGTCAACTTCGATCCCGTACGCAGAATGTCGTCCACCAGCAGGATCTTCTCACCCCGCTTGGGCTCCACAAACTGCCGGAACCGCAGCGGCTCGCCCTCATTGTCACGCTCGGCCCAGTACACTTCTTTGGCGCGCAGGGCCTCGCAGACGCCATAGGCCACAGGCAGGCCCCCTGTCGCTGGAGTCACAATCGAGAGCTCGTCGATAATGGCGCGAATCTCGGGATTGGCGCGCACCTTACGGCTGAGCCCGACGCTGAGGATCTTCTGATGCTGGAAGTAACGGAACGCCAGCGCCATCTGCAGATACTGGTTCGAGTAAAGCCCGTTCGGATACTCAAAAAATCCATCGCGCAATGCGCCGGTCTCCCTTAGCAGCTTGACTATTTCCTCTTGTGTCGGAACCAGTTCCATAGTTAGTGAGCTCCCTGCCCGGACAGCACCCTGGGGATGGTCCGCAGCATGATCTTCCAGTCCAGCGCCAGAGACCAGTTGTCAATGTACTCCATGTCTTTCCGCATCCAGGTTTCAAAGTCCAGCGTATCGCGGCCATCGAGAGCCCACAGGCAGGTGAGGCCTGGACGCATTCTTAACCGCCGGCGCTGCCATCGTTTGTATTGTTCCACTTCTTCGGGAACCGCGGGGCGGGGGCCCACCAGCGACATATCGCCCTTGATCACGTTCCACAATTGAGGCCATTCATCAATCGAGAAGCGCCGTATATAGCGTCCAATCCAAGTGAGCCGGGGGTCGTCCGGAATCTTGAACACCACCTCCCTGCTGCTCATGTGGCGCAGAGATTCCTTCATTTCCTCGGCGTTCATGACCATGGATCGGAACTTGAAGAACTCGAACCGGCGCCCGTTGAGCCCGCAACGAACCTGCCGGAAGATGACCGCGCCCGGCGACGATAGACGAATCAACAAACCGATCAACAGCATCAGTGGAGATACAAGCACCAGCGCCGCCGAAGCCAGCGCCACATCGATCACACGTTTTAGGAAGAGCAGGATCTCATCGTGCGGCGCCGCGGCGAATGTGAGGAGCGGCAACTTCTCCAGGCGGTCCAGATACACCTCGCTGTTGACGTGCGGAAAGAAATCCACCGCCACCCGGGTCCGGACGCCAACTTCATCGCATATCAGCATCACCTCTTCCAGTTCCGCCAACCGGCGGCTGTCCACCGCGAACAGGATCTCATCGATCACATTCCTTTCCAGCAGGGAAGGAAGCTGCGCCAGCGGATACACCACATAGTCCCGCTCCAGCCGCATCGAGGTCTCCGTTTCACCGGCGTGATCCGCCAGGAAACCCACCAGCCGGATTCCGTGCGCAGCCGATCGCTCCAGGCTCCGCCCCAACCGTTGCGCGCGTGCGCCGATGCCTGCCACCAGCACGTAGTGCGGCGCCCCGAACTCCTTCCGGATCCAGCCCACCAGGGTCGCCGCGTTCCACCGGAACAGGCACAGCAGCACCCAACTATAAACCGTGAAAAGACCGAGGAAGGCGCGGCTCAAATCAAACTTGCCCAGATAGTCCACCAGAACCATCCCAATGGCCCCGTAGGCGCTCTGCTTCAGCGAATCCCGCAGCACCACGCGTGGGTGCGCCGCATCCAGCCGCTCATAGGCGCCCAGCCAGTAGCCAAGCAGGGGCCATAGGATCGCCGCAACTCCCAACAGCAGCACTTTGGTGCGAATGGAGAGAAAGAACAGGTTCGCCAAGGGAAGCAGCACACGGCTCTGATAAGCCGCCTCAAAGGCCAGCGCGGCCAGCAGAACATCGGCCAGGGCCAGCAACAGTTTGACCTTACGATGATTGCGGCTGTACACGTTGGCAAACTCAGAATATCACGCTACGGCGGCATCGGCACACTCGCCCGCTATCCCGCGTAGCAGCCTCAGCGGTGAAGACGGTTGGAAGCCGCCCCCGGCGGCGATGGTCACGGGAAAAGTGCCGGTGCCGGTTTCGTAGCCGGCAAAAACCCCGTAAGGCAGCTTGAGTGTATATGGGCCTGACGTTCCGGCCGGATTCCACTGAATCGTTGCATGTACTGGTAATTGTGAGTTTAGCGGTGTTATTCGGCATGCGTGAGCCCCTCCTTGGTTAATTCGTTGACGTTGCACCCCCCACCGAGATCCAGCTCATACCGCAGGCCGTTAGAGGCGAAAGTTCTAGTACTTTCCAGCCTGGAGGTTCGTGACGCAAACCCCAAAATGATCTAATATAAACTACGTTCGTTGGTTTCGTGGAAACGCCACGTGGAGGAAACATGCGATCCAGCAAGTGGAATCGGATATTAGGAGCTTTCGCGGCTCTCGCGATCGCGGCTGCAACCCAGGCTGCCACGTTCGGGACCCTCGTCCCGGTTCGCGGCACCGTCTCCGACATCGCTCTCGACGAGCGCCGCCTGCAACTCTACATCGCCAACTTCAGCGCTAACCGCGTCGATGTGATGAGTACGACGAGCCGTACGCTGGGCGATCCGATGCCCGTATTCAAACCGCCAAGCGCGGTCGCTCTTTCACCGGACAATCGCTACCTTGTCGTAGGGCATTACGACACATTCGCCACCGCAAGCGCTAAGGGCGGCTACACCATCTTCGACTTGGACGCTGGGCTCAAGCAAGAAGTTGCGATTGGGAATCCGGTCCTCGCCGTATCATTCGGTTCTGGCACACAAGCTCTTGTAGTCACGACGGGCGAAATTCTGCTGCTGGATCCACAGAGTGCCCGCACGCAGTCCCTGACCACAACGACGCTCTCCAGTACAGCCCTTCCGGTTCCTTTTGCAACCTTCCCGCCAAACATCATTAAGGCATCGACCGGAGTTTCAGGCGACCGAAAGACAATCGTCGTCCTCGCCGAAGCCGCGGGGTCCAACGCAATTTTCCGCTACCAGGTCGGCGATGATAAGGTTACTCTGATTCAGTACGTTTCCTCGCCTCCGCTCGGCCCTCGGGCAGTCAGCGTGAACCAGGATGGATCGAGCTTCATGGTGGGCTGGATACTGCTGGATTCCCGCGGACTCAACATTGCCCAGTTCCCATACCCGCTTGGCGAGTTCCGCGCGGGAGGACACGCCTTCGATAATTCCCGCAACCTCCTCTACGCCGACATTCCCACCGTCGCCAACGAATCCCCCGTAATGCACATCGTCGATACGGACAACCTCACCGTACGCGAGCGCATCCAGTTGCCTCAGATGATGTCAGGCCGCTCCGTCTTTTCGAGTGACAACGACACTCTCTATGCAGCCTCCGACAGCGGCGTGATGGTCCTGCCCATCGGTTCGCTGGATAGACTGCCGAGAATCACCATATTGCAGGAGGACGTCCTTTTCCTCGCCGACACCTGCAACCGCCGCGTGATCACTCAAACCATCGATGTGGTGGAGCAGAACGGAGGCAGAGTCGATTTTAGTATCTCGCTGCCGCCGAATACGAGCGGCGTGAGGCTGTTCCCGTCATCGAACACCACGCCGGCCAGCGTGCGTATCGAAGTGGACCCCACCGTCTACCAGAACGCCAAGGGAACTACCTCGATCCCGCTCAACCTCCAGTCGAACGGCTCTGTCAATATTCCTGTCCCGGCGCGCATCCTCATCAACACTCGCGACTTCAACCAGCGCGGGCGCATCGTGAACGTGCCCGGCAAGATCACCGATATCATCTCGGATCGCTTCCGGAACCGTGTTTACCTCATTCGCCAGGATAAGAACCTTGTCCTGGTATACGACAGCACATCGTTCCGACAGATCGCTTCCCTCCGTACTGGCAACACCCCGACGGGAATGGCGATCACGGAAGACCAGCGTTATTTGATCGTCGGCAATGACAATTCTCAACTTGCGAACGTCTTCGATCTCGAAACACTCCAGCCGTCCGCCCCCATTCTCTTCAACAACGCCTATCCGCGATCGATAGCCGTCGCGCGGGGAGCGATTTGGGCGTCGGTGAGGGGAGGGGAAGCGGCGAAGCAGGCGCTGCACCGTGTCGATTTCGCCGCGCGCATAGCCAACGTTCCGCCGACCCTCGGCATTTACAATAACCTGGTCCCAGCAACCGCGGTCCTAACCTCGTCCCCCTCGTCAAACAGCATCTTCATGGCAATCCCGGATGGCAACGTGTTGCTCTGGGACGCCTCGGTCGACCTCTGGGTTGTGTCACGGAAGGATCTCCCCGGTCTCAGCGGCGCCTACGGCTCTTTCGGTGACAACCTCTTCACCATCGACAATAATCTGCTCGATCAATCCCTCTTCCCGATGACGAAGCTCCCCACTGCCACCGGCGCCTCTTCCGGCGTAGGCTTGGCCGGCGGCGCTGGACTCCGCACTACGACCGCTACGCCCTCCGGCGCGGGAACAATCGAGCGCATCGATCTTGAGAATTTTCAGGCTTTCCATGGGACGCCGTTCATTGAAGCGCCCGTGCTCGTGTCAACCCTCACCACTGCGCGCGTAGGGCAAATCGGCCAGACGATCACTCCGTTCACCCGTACCCTTGCGGTTCCACCGGACGAGAGTTCCATCATTCTGATCACGCAGTCGGGCCTTACGGTTCTCGCTTCTAACTTCGACGCGCCCACGCAGGTTCCCTCCGTCTCCGGGGTCGTCAATAGCGCCGACGGTGAACCCCCAATCGCCCCCGGTGGCCTCATTACCATCTCCGGGACAGGTCTGTCGCCTACATCGGCCTCCGCCATAGGTCTCCCGCTCCCGTCCACCCTCGGCGACGCCTGCGTCACCGTGAACAACGTCGCGCTGCCTCTGTTCCGTGTTTCGCCCACCGAGATTACGGCCCAGCTCCCATTCAGTGTCACCGGCGAGGCGCCGATGGTCGTCCGCTCCCCTGGCGGATTGAGCGCTCCCTTTACAGTCCGCGTCCTTTCCTTCGCGCCCGCGATTTTCCGCAGCGGTTCAGCGGGTGACCAGACTGGAATCGCCACGGTCTATCGCCAAAAGAACAACGACCTCGTGACTTTTACCAATCCGATCCACCCCGATGAGGGCATCTCAATTTTTCTCACCGGACTCGGGCCGACCTCCCCTCCCGCGCCTCTCGGTGATGCCGCTCCCGCCGATCCGCTCGCTATCGCAGCCACGCCCCCCACGGTTACCCTCGGGGGCACTGAATTAGAAGTCACATTCGCGGGGCTTGTCCCGGGACAGGTCGGCATCTACCAAATCGACGCTTATGTCCCTAGTGGTATCAGGGATGCTGCCCAAACGACTCTCGGCATAACCCAGGGTACAGTCACCACCGAGCTGCAAGTTCGCGTGGTCAATCCGTAGCAAGGAGAATGAAATGCTCATCAAAGGAATCATAATCGCCTTCGGACTCGCGGCCGGCATGGCCTGGGGCCAGACGGAGTGGGAAGTCGGCGCCCTCGGAGGATTTAGTTACGCCCGCGGCGTGTCGGTCAAGGGCCCAGCCGGAAGCGCTACCGCCGGCTTCGCGAATGGGGGAGTCCTTGGGGTCTTCGGCGGCAACGACATGTACGAACACTGGAGTGGTGAGGTCCGGTATTTGTACCGCTTCAGCAATCTGAGGCTCTCCTCCGGCGGCACAACCGTCAGTTTCGGCGGCCACACCCACATCATCCACGCTGACTTCCTCGGCCACTTCGCGCCCCGCCGGGCGCGCGTCCGCCCGTTTATCGCCTTCGGCGCTGGCGTCAAGGGCGTGCAGGGCACCGGCATCGAGTCCGCCGGGCAACCACTCGGACGCCTCGCCGCGCTCACACACACCTCCGAGCTGCTCGGATTCGCCGACGTCGGAGCGGGAGTCAAAGTCTCCCTCACCAGATCCGTACGTTTCCGGGTGGAAGTCCGCGACTACATCAGTCCCAAACCAACCAAAGTGATCGCCGCGGCTCCGGGCGCAACCCTGAGTGGAGTCCTAAACGACATCGTCGGAACGGCCGGAATCAGCTTCACTTTCTGAACGCCGCTGGACGGATCTTCAAGTTCGCAATTGTGAAGCGCAAAGGGCGCCGTCCGCGCCCCCAAACTGTTCAGAAACACGCGAGTTGCCGATGCGGGCGGCAGCTCCGTTTTGCGCGTGTTCCTTAAAAGACCGTTTTGAGGAATTCCCCACGCTTTGCGCTGTCTTGCGGACCACACGCAGTTGGAAACCGCGTCTTCCAGAAGGCCAAAGGCGATCACAGGAGTGGGGTTTATTGCGTCCCCTTTATCATCGGCACGAAGCGCACCGGAAGCACTGACCGAGTTGTGGTTTTGCCGTCCGCGGACTTCCGCACGACAACGAGGTTCTGCGCTCCCACTCCGACCGGTGCGACCAGCCTGCCCCCTGGCCTCAACTCATCCAACAGCACCTGGGGGATCTCGGGAGGCGCCGCGGTTAGTATGATCCGGTCAAAGGGCCCCTTCTCGGGCCAGCCGCGATACCCGTCTCCTTCCCGTACCGTTACATTGCGAAAGCCCAAGCTCCTCAGCGTCCCGGCAGCCGAGCGAGCCAGCGCGGGCACGATCTCGATGCTATACAGTTCTCCCACCAGGCGGGACAGAATCGCGGCTTGGTATCCCGATCCAGTACCGATCTCGAGAACACGATGATTCTTCTTCGGGTCCAACAATGCTGTCATCAGACCAACGATGAAGGGCTGAGAAATAGTCTGTTCGAAGCCAATCGGCAGTGGATGATCCTCATAGGCTTGGGGACGGACGTCCTCCGGCACAAACAGCTCCCGCGGGACAGTGCGCATTGCCGCAAGCACCTCTGGGTTCTGTACCCCACGAGCCTCGATCTGGTCTTTTACCATCATCAGTCTTCGGCTTTGGTATAGGTCTGCCGGAGCCGGAGCTTGAGCAACTGCAACCCCAAGCATCAGTGTGAAAAGCAATGGAACCAAGGCCTGCGTGGAGCACGCCTGCCCCAACGCAAGCCACTTTGTATTAGTCATAGCGCACTTCCTCAACCGTAAACAGTGTTGCACGCCGTTCGCCGTTCGCGTCGAATGAACCCCGCCGTTTATCACAAACGTTCGGAAAGTCCTTCGTTTCCAATGCTGATCCGGGTGGTCCACTGCACTCAGCAAAGGCGAGCGATAATGCGGATTTGTGTAAGCAGAACACCGAAAAAACAGGATTGGCCGGGGCGATTGGAACGCCCGACCCCCTGCGCCCAAGGCAGGTGCGCTACCAGGCCGCCGCCAGGCCCCGCTGCTCCTGTTTGACGCCGCCGACCCGGGCAACCTCGGATGGTTCTCGCGCTGCCAGTTCTACGTCGACGGCCACACCACCGCCGTATTGCAAACTCCGTTCACCGTCTCCAACCTCAGGGATCCCAGCGGTTACAGCGCAAAGGGCGCTCGACGCGCCACCAAACCCCAGAGGAACACGAGGCTTAGGTTCGCGGCGGGCAGCTCCGTTTTGCGCGTGTTCCTTAAAAGAAAACCGGCGCGTGGAGGAATGCTTGGACCGGGCAGGCCAAGGCCGGCATTCGCCGTCTTGACCGGCACGCGACCATGCTCGCCTTGTCTGATTCGCCGCCTGAAGACTTTGTTCAATCCGGACCGGGACGCCTCACTTCGGCGGTCCGGCGGGCTTCTCGTAACTGTCGACGATCTTCGGACGTTCGCCCTGCGTCGAAATGCCCGCGGCAAGCATCAGCTTGGTGATGGCTTCAATGGTCGGCGCATCGGGCCGCGGGAGACGGCTGATAAAACCCTCGGCGATGAATAGTGGCGTTCCGCCGGCTTTGTTGGGATTCTTCCAGAGTTGCGGATCGGCTCCACGCTCAGCCAGCAGCTTCACAACCAGCGGGCTGATGTTATACGCGGCTCCGTGCATCGCCGTATCGCCATTCTTGTCCACGGTGTTGATGTCAGCGCCGAGTTCGAGCAACATCTTCACAGATTCCACGGCTTCGCTTTCCTCGCCCGCCTCCTCCTGCGGTTCGTTGGTGCCGACGCCGGCTGCAGCCATCAGAGGTGTCGTGTTGTCGAAGTTCGCGAGTAGTGGATCAGCGCCCAATTCCAGGAGCAGGCGCATCATCGCAAGGTCGCCCCGATCGGCTGCAAAGAGGAACGGCGTCGCCCCCTCGGACCCGACGCTCGACCATGAGGGTTGCTTGGGCGCGCCCTTCGGCAGGCGGAAATTGACCTTCGCGCCGCGCTTCACTAATTCGCGCACGAAGCCGGCGCTCGAGAGGCGGCCCGCGCCCTCCGGCGGCACCGGATCGCTGGTGTCGCTCGAGTCCGGCCTTCGAACCATGGCGGCCATGTGGAGTGGAGTGAATCCCGTGCGTATGTCGTTCGAATCGGCACCCGCGTCGATCAGCGCGATCGCAAGCTCGAAGTGGCCGTTCTGCACCGCGAGCATCAAGGGACTTGTGCCTGATCCTCTGGCCGTTCCTGGACGCCCCCTGCCCGCCCGGGCCGAACGCTGCATCATCGCATTCACGTCGGTGTCCGCCGCGAGAAACGCCCGCACCGTGTCGAGGTGGCCCCCACGCACGGCAAAGTGGAAGGCCTGAAACCCGGAGTCGAGTGTCACGCTGATGTCGGCTCCGGCCTCCATCAGGGCGCGGACAACCGTAGTGTGCCCCTCGGCCGCTGCCCACATCAGCGCCGACTGGCCCAGCCGTTCGCGTGACTCGATCTTGGCGCCGCGCGCGAGCAGCGCCTTCACCGCCTCGACATTCCCGAAGCGCGCGGCCAACATGAGGACGGATTCCCCGCCCTTCATCGTGGCGTTCGCATCGGCTCCAGCCTGCAGCAACAGCTTCACAATGGCGGCGTTGCCGTTCGTACAGGCCTGCGCCAGCGGCGGCACGCCGTAGCGATTGAGGGCGTTCACCTTCGCGCCCGCTCGCACCAGCAGAGCGGCAATCTCGGCGTCGTCGTGATATGCGGCCCAGTGTAGCGCGGTGGTCCCATCGACCTGGGCTGCGTTCACGTCCAGGCCGGTACCGAGGAGCTTGTGGACGCCGGCCGTGTCG
Source organism: Terriglobia bacterium (assembly GCA_016650235.1). Classification (GTDB taxonomy): domain Bacteria; phylum Acidobacteriota; class Terriglobia; order Bryobacterales; family Bryobacteraceae; genus VFZE01. The sequence continues at coordinate 2,756 of JAENWC010000130.1, read as the reverse complement.
CGTTGTTCCATCGCGTCGGCCAGTGCGGCGCGCGCCGCCACAGCGGCCGGAACGGCCACGCCGGCTCCCAGCAGGACGACTCCAATTATCTTTCGCAAGTCCATGCGCGTCCCCTAGCCGACATCGAGCCGCTCGAAGAGGTCTTCGACTTTTCCCGTGCTGTCCACGAACGAATCCAGGTGAACGCCAACGCGATCCAGCAGCGTCAGGTGGAGGTTCGCCAGGTTCGTTCCTTTTTCACACCGAATGTGCCGGCCGCCTTTCAGTCCCGTTGCGGCGCCGCCGGCCACCAGGATCGGAAGATTCTCGTGATCGTGAAGGCTGGGATTCCCCATCCCGCTCCCGTACAAGTAGACCGAGTGATCGAGCAGCGAGCCGCCGCCATCCGGAGTGGCCTTCATTCGCTGGAGGAACTCGGAAAACAGAGAAACGTGATAGGTGTTGATCTTCGCGATCTGCGCCACCTTCACCGGATCGTTCCCATGATGGCTGGTGGGATGGTGCGGATCCCTGACGCCGATCTCCGGATACGTACGATTGCTCTGCTCGCGCGTGAACTGGAAGGCGATGACGCGCGTGATGTCCGCCTGAAAGGCCAGAATCTGCAAGTCGAACATGAGCTTGGCGTGGTCGGCGAACGCGGCGGGAACGCCCACCGGCCGCTCCAGATCGGGCGCCTTGTTGCCGGCCACCGCTTGCTCGGCGCGCTGGATCTCGCGCTCCACCTCGCGCACGCTGTCGAGATACTGATCCAGGCGCGCCCGATCGGCGGCGCCAACGCGCCGCTTGAGCGTTGCGATGTGCTGAGTGAACGAATCCAGCAGGCTTGCCTGTCTGCGCAGCGCGGAGCCGCGCGCGCCCGCATTGCCGCCCTCGCCGAACAGGCGCTCGAAGACGACTCGCGGATGCGCCTCCGACGGGAGCGGCGTCGTCGGCGACGACCATGAGAGGCAATTCTGATAAACGCACGAGTAGCCGTTGTTGCACACGCCGGCGACCGGGTTCAGATCCATCGCGAGTTGGAGCGAGGCAACTTGCGTCTCGCGGCCCATCTGCTTGGCCGCGATCTGGTCGGCTGTCGTGCCCGAAAAATAATCTGAGCTATCGGTGTGTTTGGCGCGCGCCGCGCTCAGAAAAGCCGAGTTGGACGTGTCATGAGTACCCGGATAGGCGTTCGGCAACCGCATGTTGGTGATCACGGTCACCTGATCTTTGACCGGCTGGAGCGGGTTGAGGATGGGTGAAAGCTCGTCGAGCTTCCCCTGGCCGTGTGGAGTCCATCGCGTCTGATCGCTCCCCATCGGGATGAACACGAACCCGATCCTCTTGACCGGCTTGGCGGGCGTCGCGGCCCATGCCGTGGCGGCGGGTATCATCGCGTCGAGCAACGGCAAGGCCAGCGCGGCCGGCGCGCTTCTCAGAAGCGTCCGTCTCGGAATCGCCTTCTTCGTCAAAAACATAACGTGCCCCTCCTACTTGGCGCTCACCTGCTTATCCGCCATTTTACCTTCTACGGATGTCATTTCGGCGCGCCGCATTTGAAACGGAACGCTCTTCACGATCCCGAGAATGAGCGACGAGAACCGGTATCCGTCCTGCTCCGCGTCCCTCACGATCTTTCGCACTGCCGGTGCATCATAGTACTCGACGCCTCGCCCCAGCGCGAACGTCAGGAGATTCCCCGTCAGGGTTGTGGTGAAGAGCTCGGGCCGGCGCAGCAGCGCGTCTTCGAGTCCGTCGACTCCCCGGAACTCCTTGTCCCCGGGCAAAGCCCCCGACGCGTCGACGGGTTGGTCTTCCACCTCCAGGTCTCGCCACTTCCCTACTGCATCGAAGTTCTCGAGCGAAAAGCCCACCGGATCGATCGTCCTGTGACAGCTCGCGCAAACGGCGTTACTGCGATGCGCATCCAGGCGCTGGCGCATCGGAAGGTTGCTCGCCATTTTGCTCTCCTCCAGGGCCGGCACGTCGGGCGGTGGAGCTGGCGGCGGCGCGCCCAACATGTTTTTCAGCACCAACACTCCGCGCAGCACCGGCGATGTCCGGGTCGCATACGACGTCACCGACAGCACGCTGCCATGCCGCAGCAGTCCGCCGCGCTTGCTTTCCGGAGCGAGCCTCACGCGGCGGAATCGGCTTCCGTAGACGCCGGCAACTCCGTAATGCTTCGCCAGGCGTTCGTTGAGGAACGTGTAGTCCGACTTGAGGAAAGTGAGGGCGCTGCGATCCTCGCGCAGCACGCTGTCGAAAAAAAGCTCGGTTTCCTGCCGGAAGGCTTGCCGCAGGTTGTCGTCGAAGTCCCGAAAAAGATCGCCGCTTGGATTGAGCGCGTCGATATTGCGCAACCGCAGCCACTGACCGGCGAAATTCGTCGCGAGATTGATCGAGCGGCGATCGGCCAGCATCCGGCGCGCCTGCTTCTCGATCCCTCCAGGCTCACGCAGCTCGCCTCGAACGGCGGCGTCGAGCAACTCCTCGTCGGGGATGCTGCTCCACAGGAAAAACGATAATCGCGACGCCAGCTCGAGGCCGCTAATCCGGTAGACACCGCTGTCCGGTACTTTCTTGGGTTCGCTTTCCACCCGGAACAGGAACTCCGGGTTGGCGAGCACAGCGGTTAGCGCCGTGGTGATTCCCAAGTCAAAATCGCCTTCGGTGCGGCCCTGGCGATAGAAGGCCATCGGTCCGCCGGCGTCGGCCTTGGTAACAGGCCGCCGGTAGGCGCGCCGCATCAGCGTCGATAGAATCAGTCCCTG
>JAENWC010000129.1 GCA_016650235.1 Terriglobia bacterium | reverse complement strand
CGCCGGCCATCCCGCGTCAGCGCTGCGGCCAGTTCTTTCGCCGTAAGCGCGCGGAGTCCGCGGTAGTCCACCGCCATACTCGCTAGACAGTCACCGCGATGCGCGGCGACTCCCCGGATACTTCCACCACCTCCACGTCCTCTCCCCTCACTTCTCTCCCCTCACTTCCCCTCACACAGAGGCAACTCTGGCCCCGCCGCGGCAACTTTTTTTACAGTCACCAAACTCTCAATCGTTTACAGATCGCTCAAGAAAAGCGGACTGCCCAAGGAACTTTCACAGGGACTCCCTCCGAGTTCCCCCTCCCTTTGGTGCAGTCTGACTCTCGCAATCGCATCCCGCTTGGCATCTGAATGGGTGAGTAACGCTCCAGCATGGCCCGGGACGCAGTAGCGTCGAGCTTCGAGCCACCCACAGTCAGTGAAATAAGGTGTATACTGTAGCGCGAATGGAGGCGGGAGTATGAAACAGAGCCGGATTGTTCTCCTATTAGCCAGCGCGCTGTTGAGCGTTTGGCTTGGATTCGGGCAGGATTATCGTGGCAGGGTGCAGGGGCTGGTGACCGACCCTACCAACGCGGCCATCGCGCAGAGCACGGTAACGCTGACCAACATGAGCACGAAAACGGCAATGGTGCGCGCCACCGATGAGCGGGGCAGGTACCTGTTCGACTTCGTGGAGCCCGGCACCTACAGCCTGTCGGCGGCCAGCGCGGGGTTCGGCACCTTTGTGAATGAGAACGTCCAGGTTCTGGTCCGTTCGGATCTGACCGTGAACGTGGTGCTGAAGGTGGGCGACGTAAGCCAATCGGTAACGGTGGCTGACACAGCCGTGGAGATCCAGTTCAACACGACGACGCTGTCGCAGACCATCGATGGAAAGATGCTGAAGGAACTGCCTGTGTTGGCGCGGAACCCGTTCACGCTGGCGCTGCTGGATCCGGCGGTGGTGAACCGGTACTCGGATGTCAGCAAGCGGAATCCGTTCTACCAGCTTTCGACGACCGGAGTGGATGTCGGCGGGCAGACGAGCGGGCGGAATGAGGTTCAGATCGACGGGACACCGGTCGGGGTGGGCTCGCGCGGATCGTACGCGCCGCCGATGGACGCTGTGCAGGAGTTCACGGTGCAGCAAAACTCGATCGATGCCGAATCAGGATTTTCCGCGGGCGGAGTGTTGAACGTGGGGATGAAGTCGGGTACTAACGAGTATCACGGGAGCGCCTATTACTTTGGTCGAAACCCGTCATTGAACGCGGTGTCGAATGCGTTCACACGGGCGCCCAATGTGGTGCGGAACCACGTATACGGGGGCACGCTGGGAGGTCCCATCCTGCGGAATCGGCTGTTCACATTCTTCACATTCGAGAAATGGAACAACCGCCAGCCTTACACGAAGGTGATGACGCTGCCGACGGAGTTGGAACGGGCCGGGGACTTTACCAGGACGTTGAACAAGGCGGGGGTAATACGGCCGATCTATGATCCCTTGACGACACAGACCAATACCTCCACTAACGTCGTAACGCGGATGCCGTTTGCCGGCAATGTGCTTCCCGCCGCGCGGCAGGATGCCACCTCGCGGCTTTTTCTGAACGACATATGGGGCCCCAACAACCCGGGCGACGATGCCACGGGCATCAACAACTACCGGACCGGATATGCGTGGTTCCTCAACTATTGGAATTTTTCGAACCGGACGGATTGGAACATCACACCGAAGTGGAAGGCATTCGGACGCTACAGCGTAATCAGGACGCGGCTGGACAACAATAATTACGGCAACTCTCCGGCCACCACGTCGGACAACGGCGGATTGATGGACGCCTTGAACGCCGCCTTCGACAGCGTCTACACCGTGAGCGCGCGCACGGTGGTGAATTTCCGGATGGGAGTAGTGTATTCGGAAGACGAATATGATTCCGAGTGGGCACAGGTGGGCGAGAAGGGACTGGAGAAGTATTGGCCCGGGAATCCTTGGTACAAACCGTACTTGGCGGATATGCCGGCGGTGTATTATCCGAACTTGAACATCGGCGGGGCTGCGTTCGGCAAGTCGAGCTGGTGGAGTTACCGGCCGCGGAAGTATTCCTATCAAGGAAGCATGGGCCACGACCGCGGGCGGCACTACTTGAAGTTTGGGACCGCGTACCGGCACGGGTTTGAGTATTCGCAGTTGCCGAACCTGGGATCGTTCCCGTTCACGGCGAACCTGACGGCGGACACATATCTGGCGCCGAACCTGTTGAACTCGGGCAGCGCGTGGGCGACCTTCCTGCTTGGAGCGATCGATAATTCGCTGGCGGCCAACTACGTCGCGCCGCGATACACGGAGCAGGATCAGTATGGAGTGTTCTTCCAGGATGACTTCAAATTAAACCGGCGCGTGACGTTGAATCTCGGATTACGGTGGGAGTATGAGACAGCTCCCTCGGAGAGGCTGGGGCGGCTGTCGCGGTACCTGGATTTGGCCAATCCGATTCCGGAGTTCCAGTCCAACCCGCCGGTGATGCCGCCGCAGGTGGGCGCCATTCCAGGTGCGGTCAAGCCTACCTACAACGGGGCGTGGATATACGCAGACGATGATCACAAGGGTCTCTACCATGCTCCGCGGACTAACTTCCTGCCTCGTGCGGGGATCGCGATACGGGCGAATGACCGTACAGCGATCCGGATTGGATACGCCCGGTACGCAGCGCCCATCATGAGTATCCTCGGTTATTCCTGGCGGCTTCCGGCTACAGACGGTTTTTCTATCACCTCTTCCGGTCCGCTGCAATTGCAAGGGATACCGCAAGGCGTATTCAGCAATCCGTTCCCGGCCACGAATCCGCTCGTGATGCCGCTGGGAAAAACGACGGGTAGGAACACAAACCTGGGAGGGGCGGCGACATGGGCGCGACAGAACCTGCTCACGCCGATGAATGACCGTATCAATCTTACGGTGGAGCGCGATCTGGTGGCGGGCATGAAGCTGGACGTGACGTTCTTCATGAACTTCGGGCACAACATGGTGCCGGAAGGACAGGGAGGGAATGCCGGATTCGGACGGGCGTTGAACATGGTGGATCCGCAGTTGAGCTACACGCACAAGACGTCGCTGACCACGGCGGTGACGAATCCGTTTTTTGGGCTGCCGGCGAGCCTGATGCCGGGGCAGTTGCGGGGCCAGCGCACGGTGCCGTTGTCGAGCCTGCTGCGTCCGTATCCGCAGTACGGCGGGGATTTGACGGAGGGTTTTCGTCCCGGCGTGGACAACCGGTACAAAGCCCTGCAAATGCGAGTGCAGCGGCGGTTTGCCAGCGGATACAGCCTGGTGTGGGGCTACAACTACAATAGGGAATCGACCGGCGATTATTTCAACGCGCCAGATCAATACGCCGACCGGCTGACGATGATCCCATCCACGTTGCCGCGGCACCGTATGACGCTGGCGACGACGATCGATCTGCCGTTCGGACGCGGGCAGCGGATCGGTTCGACCATGCACCCGGTGCTGAACGCTATCGTGGGGGGATGGTCGACCTCGAGCATTTTCATGTGGAACTCGGGATCGTTTCTGCGGTTTGGGCAACTGGACGTATCGGGCGATCCGGGGGCGGCGCCGCGCGAGTGGTCGCGGTGGTTCGACACTTCGGTGTTCAAGCAGGCCACGCCATTTACGCCGCGGACCAATCCTTTCCAGTATGAAGGACTAACGGGACCGAACTACTGGAACCTGGACAGCACCCTATCTAAGAACTTCACGCTGACAGAGCGGTTCAAGTTGGAGTTGCGATTCGAGGCTTACAATCTGACCAACTCGGTGATGCCGGGAAATCCGAACCTGTCGGTGACGAGCACGCAGTTCGGAGGCATCACCTCGCAGGTCAACTACGGCCGGGAAGTGCAGTACACGCTGCGGCTGCATTTTTGATGCGGGCCAGGCGTGGGGCGCTTGGTGTGCCGCAAGTTGCGCGCCTTGGGGACGATTCCGTTTTGCGACGCCGTCTACTCGCTACGTAGCGCAACCGCCGGATCCACCAGCGCCGCCCGGCGCGCCGGCGCCAGACACGCTGCCAGCGCCACTGCGGCCAGCACCGCCGCCATCGCGCCGAACGTCACCGGATCTGTGGCCGCGACGCCGTACAGCAGACCCAGCAAAACTCTGGTGAGCGTAGCGGCGCCGCCAATGCCAAGCGCGAGGCCGAGCGCTATTAGCAAAGCACCGCGGCGCATCACCAGGCGCAGCACCCGGCGGCCGGCATGGTGCTGCTGGTGGCGTGCGCGAACGTGGCGCATCTGCTGCTGGCCCGCATGGCTTCCCGGCGTCGCGAGATCGCCATTCGAGCGGCGCTCGGCGCGGATCGCTTACGTCTGATGCGGCAGTTTCTGACGGAGAGTCTTTTGCTTGCGCTGTGCGGAGGCGCAGCAGGTCTGGCGATCGGAGTGTGGGGACGCCGTATTGGCGCCGATCCCAAGCGCGAGTGTCGCGATCGCAGCGATGGCGAAGCCCGGGGCCTTGCCCCAACCGCGCAACGCAAACCGTATATCCTGAATGGTATTCTCCATTATTCGATCCAGGCGGCTCCGGATGTCACTTACTTCCCGTTATAGGTTATCCACATCGGCGATACCCACACGACCTCCCCATCGGCTTGCTCTCCCCGTACATAGTAGTAACTGGTCTTTCCCGCCACCGGCGAGGCGTCGCGCCAGCGGAACTCCACTTTCGCCTTTCCCGGCTGCGTGGTGTAGACATATTGGTTGTCTTTGATCAGATGCACCTTGGCAAAGGGGGCCGTTCCCGACAGTTTGACATACAATTCCGGAGGCACGTTTGTCTGGAACGCGTCGCCCATGATATAGCTTCCGGATCCGAACTCGGCGAGAATGTTGTCGGTGGCTCCATAGACATGGCGCTTCTGAAACCCTTCCAGCACCGACTCGCGCGTCTTGTCCGCCGCCAGGACGTTGCAATAGCTCATATGTGTGGAGATGTGGTCCGAACTCGCCTGGAAGGCAAGCTTGTAACCCATCTCAAGGGCCAGATTCACAAAGCCCTTCGGCCGCCAGCCGCCAATGGAGTCCGCTTCCTTGTTAGTGCGCGGGGCCCCTGGCATCTCGTAGTTCTGGCGCTCACCCTGGTAGATCTCCACCACCGGTTCCACCAGCGGATCATTGTCGCGCCAGTCGGTGCCCATGTTAGTGCCTGAAGTATGTGAGGCCACAATGCCATTGAACTTCTTGAGATAGGCGTAGAACATCTGCGTATCGGGCGCGCGAACGGCCTGCTCCGGTTTTGAGATGGGTATCCGCGGTAGGGGCCGTACGCCGCGTTGAGAAAACACAACGTTACGATGCCCCTCCGGATATTGCACGCTGCGCTCGTAGCTGAACAGCGGCACAAAGCGGCCCGGCGTGTAGAAAATGTCGGTCTGCTTTTGCGTGATCCACCAGGAGTATTCGCGGCCGCCGCCGTTGTCGTGATCGCAACACCCGACCCAGTCCATGTGGGCCGCATCCAGCATGTAGCGCCATTGCTCCAATATGGACCCGTCATTGCCACCGTCCATCGAGATCTCGCTGTGCCTGTGAAACTCCCCGCGGACCACCTGGTACTTCTGATTGATTCTGGCCGCCCGCATGGCCGTCACGCCGGCCAGCTCCGCTGCGTCCTCGGCCGCTATGCCGGAGGAGGACGGAGCGGCAGCCTCGCGCGTTGCCAACTTGCCTGATCCGGGGGGAAGACTCAGGCGATTGGTGAAGATGTCGTTATTGTAGGGATCGTTGACGATGCCGCCAATGGCGGGCACGTTGGCCAAATGAAAGTGATGGCGCGCATCCGAGGAGCCGAGCACCGTCAGCTGCCCCGGCGCCGTCGATACCAGCGCCGGCCGGTTGTCCAGCAGGTTGTCCGAGTGCGCCAGGTACACCGGACCAGTCCACCGGTCTCCATCATAGGACACCACGTACTCATGCCACACCGTCCCCAGCGGATTCCACCAGATGGGATGATTGCTGCGCGCGGCCAGCCAGAGGCGGCCCGAGCCATCCACGTGCAATCGCGGCGATGTGTTGCGCGGGGCCACATAGTTCGGGGTGGCGCGGCTGGCATCCCGCTTCTTCCAACGGTCCGCTTGCGGCGTGTGCCAGCCTTGCGATTCGCTCTGCCGCGCCATGGAATCCACGCGCGGGCTTGCAACCCCCGGCAGAACTGTGCCCACATCCACGGTGGCCTCCACAGTGCGGCCGTCCGGTTCCCATCCGCGCAGCTTGATCGCCCTGCCCTGATACAAAGCCACGCCGGAGGATTCGTCCGCGCCCATGTCCTTGCCCCATCGCTCGGCCCCTTCCTCGTATGCGAGCCATAAACGGCCCGATCGCTCATAGGCGATGGACGGGTATGCTTCATAGCGTGGTGAAGCGGCCCCAACGGCCTCTTTGCCCCACGCACTACCGCTATAGGTGCGATAGAAGATGTCGTAGTTGCCGTTTCTATAGGACTCATACGCAACTGTGACGCGCCCCTTCCCGTCCGCGGCAATGCTCGGGTTCCACTCATTCGCCTTCGATGCTGAGATGGTGACGGCCGGCGAGAATCCATCCCCGGACTGCACGGCGGCAAAGATCATGGCGCGGCCTTCTCTCCAGCCCTGCCAGCTCACCCACACGCGGCCCTGTGCATCCGTTGTTGCGGACGGATCGATATCGGACCCCGGCGCACTCGACAGTCGCACGGCAGGGCCCGCCTTGTTGTTGTCCACTGCGCGCGCCCAAAGGTCAAAGTTCGCGTTCCCGGAGACCGGCGTGTTCGAGGACCAGAAAACCCACGCTCGGCCTTTGCCGTCCACGGCCACCGCGGGGCGATAGACGTCACCGCCGGCGGGCGTGATCTGGACAGGCTCCATCCATTGCCCACCTGAAAAACGGCGCGCCACAATCTGGTCCCCGCCGGTGGGGAGTGTGTACTGATCAAAATCGGATGGCGGCCTCTGCATGTTGGCGCGCAGCCGGTTGTGGTCAGGGCTGTGCTGGAACTGGAGGTACGCCAGCCAGATGTCACCGCTTGCCGTGGCGGCAGCGGCGGGCATGTCCTGTTCGTCCGGTGAACTGGCAACGGCCGTGGCCACCGGCACGCGGTCCGCCATCACGCGGCCATCAAGCAGGTGGATGCTCTTGCCAAAAGGAATGGACGACACCGGAACGGTGAAGGAACCTTGCGCCGTCTTCACCTCAAGCGAGGAAGTCTCCGAGGCGAGGGTCAACCAGACCACTACGCCATTGCCTACCACCGGCCGCGGCACCAGAGCTTGTCCCCCAAACAATCGGATCTCATGCGTGGAGCAGCGCCATGCGTTGCCGTTGACGATGGCATCGCTGCCCTCAAATCGCCACGGCTCGAGCGAGGTGATCCGCGCGCCCCGCGCCTCGACAGAACCATCCCAGGTGGTGCTGGCGGAATCGGCAACGCCGAGCACTAACCTTACGCCGAAATCCTCCGCCTGGGCAGAGCACAAGGCCATCAATAAGGATGCGGCAAGCAGGAGTTTCATGGGCTTTAGATTACCTCAAAACCACTTCAGTTTGAAGCCCGCCTTACCGATAGTTATCCTCCCCAGATCGCCTCCGGTTGGCCCTGACTATCTCGAGTTGCGGCTCAGAACGTATGGCCAACCGGGAACATCTTATGCTTTTCGCGCCCGCTGCAGATCGTTCCACTCCACCACGCCGCAGCGCGCGGCCCACGCCTCGTACATTTTCTTCATCCGCGCCACTCGATCCGGATTCTTCGAGGCCAGATTGCTGAGCTCGGTGCGGTCCGATTTGAGATCGTACAGCTCCCAATCCCCCGGATGCCGCGACACCAGTTTCCAGTCCCCCTCCCGTACCGCCCGGTTTCCCTCGTGCTCCCAATACAGAGCCGGATGCGCCTTGCGTGTGCGGCCCTCAAAAATAGGGGTCAATGCCCGTCCCTCAAACGGCGTGATCTTCTTGCCCTTCCGCTCGGACGGGTAAGCCGCGCCACTCACATCGAGACAGGTTGCCATGACATCGATCAAATGCCCTGGCTGGTGCGTCAGCCCTCCGCCCTTGCGGATGCGATCCGGCCAATGCGCGATGAACGGCGTCGAAATTCCTCCTTCGTGTACCCAGTGCTTGTATAGGCGGAAGGGCGTGTTGCTCGCATTCGCCCACGGCGTGCGGTAGCTCGTAAAAGATTCCGCCGGCCCCGGCGGTCCCGGAACCTCCGGCGCCACATTCTCCTCCGCGCACCCCCCGTTATCGGCCAGAAACATGATCAGCGTGTTGTCCAGTTGCTTTTTCTCCTCCAGCTTCGCCAGCAGGCGCCCGATGCCCACGTCCATGCGATGAATCTGCGCGGCATACACAGCCATCCGCAAATCCCACTCATCGGGATTGTCCGCCTCACTCCAAGCCGGTACCTTCCCGTCGCGCGGGGTCAGCGGCCAGCGCTTGTCCACTATGCCCATCTCGATCTGCCGCGCATGCCGCCGCTTCCGCAGCTCATCCCAGCCCATCTTGTACTTGCCGCGGTAGCGCGCGATGTCCTCCGGCCAGGCATGCAGCGGCCAATGCGGCGCAGTGTAGGCCAGATAGAGAAAGAAAGGATCCGCCGTTGCCGCATTCTTCCCGGCATACTGATCGACGAAGCTCACCGCATGATCGGAAAAGGCGTCGGTCATGTAGAAGCGGTCCCCGGATGGAATGTGCGGCTCATTGTCGATGGCCATTTGCCGCCCCTTGTCCAGGCGGAAATAGTTGGACCCGCCGCTGATCAGCCCGTAGTAGTGCTCAAACCCGCGGTCGCAGGGCCAGTGCGGGCGCTTCTCCCCCACATGCCATTTCCCCGTCATCAACGTGCGATAGCCCGCCGGACGCAGCGCCTCGGCGATCGTCACGCACCGGTCATTCAAGTAGCCTTGATAGGCAGGCGCGCCGCGATCGGCGACCATGTGTCCGACGCCCGCCTGATGATTGTACAGACCTGTCAGCAATGCCGATCGCGTCGGGCAGCACCGCGCCGTGTTGTAGAAGTGCGTGAATCGCACTCCGCCCTTTGCCAGACGATCCAGGTTCGGCGTCTGTATCTCCCCGCCGTAGCAGCCGATGTCGGAAAAGCCCATGTCATCGGCCATGATGAGCACGATGTTCGGACGCGGATTGGACTGGGCACCCAGCCCCGCCACTCCCGCCATCCCGGATAGAAACTCTCTGCGTCGCATCCGGTGATGATATCCGATCCTACAACCCTTCGCGCACCTCGCCGCTCAAGGCCCGTAGAAACTGCCCCAACGCCCGCTTTTCTTCCACGGTGAGGCGCAGCGGCTGGAGTTCGGCATCCAGATGCGGGTTGGCTACGCCGCCCTTGTCGTAATGCTCAATCACGTCCTCGATGGTGGCGAGGCTCCCGTTGTGCATGTAGGGAGCCCGCTCGGCCATCTGCCGCAAGGTGGGTGTCTTGAAGGCGCCGCGATCCTCCGGGCGCTTCGTAACCAGGTTCCTCCCGGCGTCGCTGAAAACCCCATCCCGAAAACCGATCCCTGTGTTGTGGAACTGTTCATCGCTCAGATTCGGGCCCAGGTGGCAGGCGGCGCAGTTGGCCTTCCCGCGGAACAAGCGCAGCCCGGCCAGCGCCTCCACCGGAAGCGCGAGCCGGTCGCCGGCCACATAGCGGTCATAGGCAGAGTTGCCGCTGAGGATGCTGCGCACATAGCTGGACAAGGCGTGCGAGAGCGACCGCTCATCAAGCGCCGGATACCGGCCGGTCTGCCGCAAGCGTGCCAGGGCCTCCTCAATGGTGAGGTCCATCTCCAAAGGATTCACGATCGGCTGCAGGACCTGTTCCTCCAGCGCGCCGATACGGCCATCCCAAAAAAATGTCTTCCCGTAGGCCCGGTTCAGAATCGATGGAACGCGCCGCGAACCTCGCTTTCCGGCGACCCCAACCGACAACGGCTTCGCGTCGGTGTAGGCACGCTCGGGATCGTGGCAGGTGGCGCAGGAAATGCTCCCGTCACGGGAGAGGGCTTTCTCAAGGAAAAGCCGGCGTCCCAGGGTCACTTTTTCGCCGGTCATTGGATTGTCGTCCGGAACAGGGACGAAGGCGTCCAGCCCCACCGGGATCCGGACCTGGGCGAAGGCGGCAAGGGCGAGGAATAGAAATGCACGCATACAAAACGAACCCCAACTTTACCATTCACTGATCCGCCAAGCGCCGCCGCGCTAGCCTATAGAAGAAGGAGTCGAGGCCCAATGGAAGTGTCTTTCAAACCCGATGTGCAAGCGAAGCTTGAGCAGATGGCCCGCGAGACCGGACGCCCGAGTGACGAATTGGTTGAAGATGCCTTGATCGGTTACTTTGACGAAGTGGCGCTTGTGAGCGAAATGCTCGGTCGGCGCTTCGACGATCTGGAAAGCGGCACGGTGAAGCCGATCGACGGCGAGGAGGCATATCGGCTTTTGATGGAGAAGACTGAGACCCAACGCCAGCGCCACCGTCCCGAATGACCGGCTATGCGCTCCATCCGGAAGCGTTTGCCGGCCTTGACGAAATCCGCGAACACATAGCGGAAGATAGCCCGGACGCAGCGGGCCGGGTGATAACGGAAATCTTCGACGGGATTCGCGCCCTGGTGACGTTTCCACATCAGGGTTACCTCGAAAATCGGCATGCGCTAGTTTAGAATCCCTGAGATCAGCCCCTTCGAGCTCGGCCCAAGCTTGACCGGCTTCAAATTGCTGCATTGGCAGATGAGACTTTATCGATCACAGCGATTAAAATCTTTGTAACCATCTCATAACACTCAATCTTCACTCTAAATCCACACCGTAACCTTTGGCCACGCCAGCTATACTTAAATTAAGGAGGCATGGCCCGCTGCGCGCCCTGCCTCCTCCTGCCGGCTTCTGCCAGGACTATTCCCAAAGGAGTTTCTTCCCATGTCCTCGCAATCGCAAATCGAAGCCAATCGCGCCAACGCCGTCCTCTCCACAGGCCCGCGCACCGAGCAAGGGAAAGCCGCCTCCGCGCAAAACGCCCGCACCCACGGCCTCACCTCCAAGGACCTCCTCATCCTCCCACACGAGCAAGACGACTTCCTCAATTTCCAAATCGAGCTCACAGGACAAATCAAACCCAATGGCCAGCTCGAACTCACTACCTTCGACAACCTCCTACACGCCGCCTGGAACATGCGCCGCGTCCGCCGCCTCGAAGCCCAACTTGCCGATTCCGGCATCGACCCGCTTTCAGACCCCAACCTCGCCCCTCAATGCGACCGCTACGCCCGCTACTTTACTCGCGCCGAAAAATCCTACTACCGCGCTCTTCGCGAACTCCGCACCCTCCAGGCAGACCGGCACGTCCTTGAAAACGCAAATCATCCAAACGAAGCCAATTTCTCTCCGCTGGTCCCCATCGACAAAATGGCAAAACGAAGCCAAATCGCCTCAAACGCAACAATCGATTACTCCGTCGCCCAATACGAAGCCGAAGCCGCTGATTTCATCCTCCGCTCCCAGCGCCGCCAAAACGAAGCCAACAGGAATTAACAAATTTGACAAGACTCGAACAGCAAGCGGGAACACCCCATGGTATAATGCAGCAACTCGAAAGGATGTTTCTTATGCTCAGCAGGGTAATGCGGTGTTCTATAACTGTGGTCTTTTTGGCTTCCTCCCTGGCGGCCCAGGATGTCCGCGCGAGGGTGCAGGGTCTGGTGACCGACGCGTCTCAGGCGGTGATAGCGCGTGCGGCGGTGACGCTCACCAACGACGCCACCAATGTTTCGGCAACTAAGGAGACCTCCGAGATTGGCCAGTATCTGTTCGACTTCGTCAGTGGCGGCACCTACACCGTTACGGTGGAGATGGCGGGTTTCCGGAAATTCGTGCAAAAGAACGTGTTGGTGCAGAGCCGCGGCGACGTGACCGTAAACGCGCGTCTTGAGCTCGGCGCGGTGGGGGAGGCCGTTACTGTCGAAGCATCGCCGGTTGCCGTCTCGTTCAATTCCTCCACGATGGCGCTGACGCTGGACACCAAGATGGCCAACGACCTGCCGATTATTCATCGCAACCCGTTCCTGCTTGCTTCGTTGAATCCGTCAGTAGTGGTCCGATCCACCACCGAGCAGAGCCCGTATCATCACTGGGCGGCGACGCAACTCGATGTCGGCGGCAACACGTCGACGAAGAACGATATCGTCGTGGACGGGGCTTCTTCCATGGCTACGGAGAAATCCAGCTACACGCCCTCCATGGACGCGGTGCAGGAAGTGAACCTTCAGCAAAATGCCGTGGACTCCGAATTTGGCCACTCGGCCGGCGGCGTGCTCAGCGTGCAGATGAAGTCCGGTACGAACCAGATGCACGGGACGGCTTATTACCTGGGCCGCAATCCCGCGCTCAACGCCGTGGCCGATCATACGACACGGCGGCCTAACCTCGTCCGCAATCACGTTTACGGCGGAACAGTAGGCAACGCGATCGTCAAGAACAAGGTCTTCAACTTCTTCTCCTACGAGGCGTGGCGCTCGCAGGACCCGCGTTCGGTGTCCGCAACGATGCCTACTGACCTGGAGCGTGGAGGGGATTTCTCCCAATCCCGCAACGCGCAGGGCGGACTCCGGACGATCCACGATCCTTGGACGACGCGTCTGAATCCGGACGGCAGCGCCGTCCGCATGCCCTTTGCCGGCAACCGCATTCCGCAATCCCAACTGGATCCGGTCGGGACGCGGATCATAGCCGACGTTTGGAAGGCGAACCTTCCGGGCACCGGCAACGACCTGGTCGACAACTTCCGCACCGGCTTCGCCGAGCGGGTGAAATACTGGAACCTGTCGGACCGGGCGGATTGGAACGTGAACGACAAGCTCAAGATTTTCGGAAGATTCTCGATGTTCAAGACCTTCGTCAAGCAGGACAACTATTCCGGCTCTGTCGCTGAGGCCCCCAACGGCAGCGAGCGTCACTCCTGGAACACGGTTGGTGACGCCGTCTATACGTTGAATCCGACCACGGTGCTGAATGTCCGGGGCTCCTACAACGCAATATTTGATTCTTTCGCCGTGCAGTCGGCGCAGGTCGGAGAGGCCGGACTGGCGTCGATCTGGGGATCGAATACCTGGTACAAGGCGTACGCCGCCAACCTTCCAGCGGTTTACTATCCTGGTTTCATCATCCGGCGTGGCCCGACTGCAACCAACCTCGGCCGGACTGGTTTCTGGTTCCAGGACCCGGACGCCTACACGTTCCAGTCGAAGGTATCGAAAGCGGCCGGCCGGCACTACTTCAAGGTGGGCGGCGAGTTTCGCTATAACAAGGTGATCGCCGTCCGGCCGCAGCCCATGACCTTCGATCTGCGGCCCGAGTATACGGCCAACACGTTCCTGAGTCCGAACACCAGCCTCAGCGGAGATGCCTGGGCCAGCTTGCTCATTGGCGCCATTGACAACAGTTCGTTCACCAGGTCGCTGCCGCTTCAGAAAGCCAGTTACAACTTCTGGAGCTTTTTCTTCCAGGATGACTTCAAGATTACGCAGCGCCTGACGCTGAATCTCGGCCTCCGCTATGAGTATGAGGCGCCGCTCACCGATCCGGAAGATCGTCTTTCGCGCTTTCTCGACCTGAAGGCGCCGATTCCCGAGTTCCAAGGCGCGAACGCGCCTGTGCTGCCGCCGGAAGCCACCGCTTTAAGGACCGGGCCTCCGGTTTATAACGGGGCCTGGATTTTCACCGACTCGAACAACCGCGGCTCGTGGAAGGCCCAGCGCGCGCTGTTTATGCCCCGCGTGGGCTTTGCCTACCGCATGAACGACCGCACGGCTCTCCGGTTTGGATACGCCCGGTATTTGATCCCGGCCAGTTTGACCGATGGTCTGGACGTGCTGGGGGGCATCCAGTATCCTGGTTTCGATGCGCAGTCGAACGTTCTGCCGTTCCTGACCGGCGTCCCCCAAGCGCGGCTAAGAGATCCTTACCCGGGCGGTGTGGTTCCGGTAACCGGCAAGGGATTCGGCGCCTATACGAATCTGGGAAGCACTACGACGCCGATCTGGTACCATCAGGACTTCCGCGTCGGGGTGAACGAGCGGATCAACTTTACCCTGCAACGTGAATTGCCCGGACATGTGATATTGGATGCCACTTATTTTGTGAACTTCGGCCGTGACCTGCCGGTGACGCGCGACGTGAACCAGGTGGACCCCAGAATCGGCTACCAGAACGGCTCGGCGGTTACCCGCTCCGTTCGGAATCCGTTTTTCAATATCCTGCCGGAATCCAAGATGCCGGGGCAGTTGAGAACCACCCAGAACGTGGCGGTGAGCCAGTTGCTGCGGCAGTATCCTCAGTATGGCGGGCTCCAGGAACGGCTCGTCGATCGTGCCGCCACCCGCTACCAGGCCCTGCAATTGCAGTTGCAGCGGCCGTTCCGGAACGGATTCAACCTGGTGATCGGGTATAACTACAATCGCCAGCGCGATGAGCTCTACTACGACGATCTCGACAACTTTACCGACACGCTCAACTACTTCCCGGCCGTCAATCCGCGCCAGCGCATCACTGGAGCCGCCATTTATCAATTGCCGTTCGGCAAGGGGCGCAAATACGCCTCTTCGATGAATAAAGCGGCGGACGCGGTCTTTGGAGGCTGGGCGTTAAGCGGCATTTTCACGTTTAACACCGGCGAGTACCTGCGGTTCGGAGGCTATCTGGTGAATGGCGATCCGTCGCTGGACAACCCGGCAAAGGATCGGATGTTCGACACAACGAAGTTCAGCCCGCTGCCGGCCTTCACACGCCGTACCAATCCGCTGCAATATGACGGGGTGAAAGGGATGGCCTTCAAGAATGTGGACCTCACCCTGGCGAAGGAGTTTTCCCTCACCGAGCAGGTGAAATTCGAGCTTCGGATGGAGGCCTACAACGCCTCCAATTCCTTTAACGGGGCGCTGCCGTCGACGGGCTTCGGCACTTCGGCTTTCGGTAAGGTCACGGCGCAACTGGCCGGATACAATGGCCGTCAGTTCCAATATAGCGGCCGCATCAGGTGGTAGCCGCCGGGTGCCGGAGTGATTGTTTTTCTGCTGGCCGCCGCGGTTCCCTTCGCCGGCTCGGTCGTCTGCGCGAACTGTCACGCCCGGATCGCTGATTCGCAATCGCAGACCGGGCACGCCGGGGCCTTGAAAAGAGAGACCGGCCGGTGGGCCTTTGGATCCGGCCTACAGGCCATCACCTACGTCAGTCAGGCTGACGAGGACACTTATCTCGAACACGGCCTGAGCTGGTATCGCAAATCCAACGGACTGGATCTGACGCCCGGGCACAAAAGCCGCCAAGGCGTGCGGTATCGGACCTTCGCCGCCGATGCGGCCATTCTGCGATGTTTCCAGTGCCATTCGACGGGAACGCTGCGGCTAGCTTCCCGGCGCGAGATTTTGCCTGCCGAGCCGGGCGTGCGGTGCGAGGCCTGCCACGGTCCCGGGGGTGAGCACGCCAAGGCTCCCGCTCGGGTCAGACTGCGAAATCCGGGGAAGATGAAGGCGGCGGAGATCAACATCCTCTGCGGGGAGTGTCACCGGATGCCACCGGCGGTGGGGGTGGAGACAAACTGGGAGAATCCTTGGAACGCGCGGCACCAGCCGGTGTACCTGAGCCAGGCGGAGTGCTTTCAGAAAAGCGGAGGCCGTCTGAGCTGCCTGACATGCCATCCACCGCACACCAGCCAACCGGTGAACACGAGCGCGCGATGCCAGGCCTGCCATGAAAATACGCGGCACAGGACGGCTACGGCGGGCAAGACGTGCGTGAACTGCCACATGCCGGATGTCGCGCCGTCATCTCTGCTGCGGTTTGCCAACCACTGGATCGGGATTTACGGCGAGAATCCGCTGCGCCCTCTGGCGAAGAGGCAGGGCCGCTGATTCCCGTCCGGTCTGTTCCAGCAGGTCGGCGAGATTCTCCAATGCGGCGGCGGTTTCGCGAGAGTTGGGGCCGTGGGCTTTTCCGGCAATCGTGAGAGCCCTCCGGAAGAGACGCTCCGCGCCGGGGACGTCCCCTTGCGTGGCCAGCGCGGTGGCCAGTGTCCCGCAGGCGGCTCCCGTGCGGGCGTGGGTGGCGCCGAGCGATCTTTCAAAAGCGGCCAGTGCGGCGCGGGCCAGCGTTTCCGATTCCCGGGGACTGGATGAAAGGAGAAGGGCGCCCAGGTTCAGCCGCGTCGTGGCCAGCTCCGGGTCCGCGGGGGGAAGCGTACTCACACGCAGTGCAAGCGCGCGGCGGTAGAGGCGTTCCGCAAGAGCGGGCGATTGATCTTCCAGAGCCACGGCCCAGTTGTGGAGCGCCGCCGGATCGGGGTTTTTCGCGGCCAGGACCTGCGGCAGAAACGGGGCGGCCTCAGTGAAGCTTCCGCGGTTTACCAGATAGAGCGCAAGATCGGCGGCGCTTTCGGCCGTTTTGGGATGATCGGCGTGGAGCCGCTCCTCGTAGGCCTGCCTGTAAAGATTCGTGAAGTCGGCCTGAAGAGCGAGAACAAATGCCGCCCCGGCCATCACGCGCGGAAATCCTCCCGTACCGGCGTGAACACATCCAACAACACAACTCGGTCGGTCAGCATCTCAATCCCATGCCGCGTGTTCGACGGTGCGATGAATACCCCTCCAACGCCGATCTCGCTCGCCTTCCCGCCCACCATCGCCTTGATCCGCCCCTCCATCACATAACTCATTTGATCATGCGCATGATAATGCTGCGGCGCGGGCTTCGCGCCCGGCTGCCGCGTGAACTCGAGCAGCACCATCGTCAACCTGTCATTGAACCACGCCTTCCGCCGCAATCCAGGCTGCACCTGCTGCCACGCCTTTTCCTCCGCCGCGACAATCTGCGGCGGCACCGGCTTGGGAGTAGCAGCCGCGTAATCGCGCGGCAGGTTCCGCTCATCGGTCTTCACCGGCGATTGCGCCGGCATGCGCCCCTGGAATAACGGGGCCATCGAAAACAATTCAAAAATACGTCTGGTCATGCACCCATCATACAGGCACTAGCTAGAATGAAAGTATCCGTCAACATGAAACTCTACGACAAGCTCCAGCAATCCCTGCGCGAACGCGCCGCCGCCGGCCTCCTCAAAACCGAGCGCATCATTGTCTCTTCCCAATCGGCCGAGTTGTTCCTGAAATCGGGCACCGCCCCGGTGCTGAACTTCTGCTCCAATAACTACCTCGGCTTGGCCAATCACCCGCATGTAGTGGAGGCCTGCCGCCACGCCGTCAACGTCTACGGTTACGGGCTCTCCTCGGTTCGCTTCATCTGCGGCACGCAGACCATTCACAAGCTGCTCGAAGAGCGTATCTCGCAGTTCCTCGGCACCGAGGACACCATCCTCTACAGCTCCTGCTTTGATGCCAACGGAGGGCTGTTTGAAAGCCTGGCCGGAGAGGAAGACGCCATTGTCAGCGCCCGCCTCAACCACGCCAGCATCATCGATGGCGTGCGCCTCGCCAAGGCCCGTAAGTTCACCTACCAGGAATCGGACCCCGCCGACTTTAACCGTGCGCTGACAGAAGCCGCCGGCGGCTCCATAATCGCCGTCACCGACGGAGTTTTCTCGATGGACGGCATACTCGCGCCGCTCGACAAACTCGCCCCCATCGCTCAAAAACATGAGGCCCTCCTCGTCGTGGACGACTCCCACGCCACCGGCTTCATCGGCGAATACGGCAAAGGTACCGGCGAACACTGCGGTGTCGTGCCCGATGTCATCACCGGAACACTGGGAAAAGCGCTGGGCGGGGCAATGGGTGGCTTCACCACCGGCCGGCAAGTGCTCATCGATTGGCTCCGCAACACCTCACGCCCTTACTTGTTCTCCAACTCCCTCACCCCCAGCCTGGTTGCCGGCGCCCTCGCCGCCCTCGACGTGGTGCAGTCCGACGAGGGCGCCGAACTCCGCGACCGTCTGCGCCGCAACACCACACGCTTCCGCACCGCGATGACCCAGCTTGGTTTCAAGATCCCGGATGGGGTGCATCCCATCACTCCGGTCATGCTCGGTGACGCGCGCCTCGCCACCCGCATGGCCGAACGCCTGCTCGACCTTGGGGTCTACGTCATCGGCTTCAGCTTCCCCGTTGTACCCAAGGATCAGGCCCGCATCCGGGTCCAACTTTCCGCCGCCCACTCAGAAGAGCAAATCGACCGTTGCATCGAGAGCTTCGCCCTCGCCGCTCGCGAGGAAGGCCTGCTGCAATCCACGCCTGGCCCCTTTCTCTCCGTTGCAGCCCGCAAACCGAAAACGATGCGCGCCTGGGTCTACCGGGCGGAGCCGCAACAAGGCGGCGGGCACCTCTCGCTGGAACAGGTGGAGATGCCCTCGCCCAAACCAGGCGAACTGCTGGTCAAGGTCAACTGCGCCTCGGTCTGCGGCACGGATGAGGACTTGTTCCGCGGCAAGTTCAAGCACGCCCACGACGGCACCATTCCAGGCCACGAACTCTATGGCGAAATCGTCGCTATCGGCGAAAACGTCCGCGGCTTCAAGATTGGTCAAATGGTGGCCGCTGAATCCCACTACATTCTGCCCGGTTATAAAGAGGAAGGCATCATCGGTCTCTGGGGACCACGCGTCAATGGCGAGCAATATCTGATCCCCCTCAACGGCGGTTATGCCGAATACGTCGTCATCCCAACCTATTGCGCGCACCTGGTCCCCGACGTCCTCGCCGCCAGCGGTTTCTTCCCGTCTTTGCTCGAAGGCATTGGCAATGACTGCCTGGTGGCCAAGCACCTGTTCGACAACCGCCTCACCGGACGCGTCGCCGTGATCGGCTGCGGCTATCACGGCCTCATCACGCAACTGTTCGCCAAATCTTTCGGCGTGCGGCAACTGGCGGCCTTTGAGATCGACCCGCTCCGCATCGAAAAGGCCCGGACCTTCGGAGCCGACAGCGTCATCGATTCCCGTTCCCCCGATCTCTCCGCGCAGGTGGCCGCGCTCACCGGGGGCAAGGGCTTCGACGCCGTGGTGGACATCGCCGGCGGTAGCCGCGCCGTGCTCGATCAATGCCTGCAAATGGTCCGCGACGGCGGCACTGTCATTCTCTTTGGCCTCTACGGCGATGCCTCCATCAAGCTCAACGGCCTCCCCATCAACGACATCATTTTCCGCAAAATGGAGTTCGAACTCGACTACCAGGGCAAGCGCATCCACATCCACGGCATCACCGGACGGGAAGGCGTGTGGCCCTATCTGATCGATACCGTCGCCAGCTCGGAGGATCTGCAGAAGAAAATCATGCAGCTCATCACCGTGATGGGACCGCTCGAGCAGCTCGGCCCTGATACGCTTTCCTACGATCCGCACAAGGTGATCAAACGCGCCTACCTGCCCTTTTCCGCTTGATGTTGATGGAGCATGGGCGAAGGTGAAAGCGGGCAGCGTCCGCCCTCGCTAACGAATCGTCTTTGGAAGGAAGACCTGGTTCAGCAATCCGCGCTGATCACTAGTTTCACGGTTCCCCACGCCGACCCGGCTTTGTAGGTGAAGGTCATTCCCTTCCGAATTTTGCCGATCTCACGTCCGATCCGATGACGCACCTCAACTGTGAGCATATCCCCTACGCGCACTCCGATGCGGTCGAGAACAAGCTTCTGCTCTTCCTGTGGAACATCCTTGAACTCGATCGTCTCGACTACGGCAAAGAACGGAACTTCGACTGGTTGAGACTGCGTGGACCGTCCTTCGGCCGGGCGTTGAGCGAAGGCAGGAACGAGAAGAGAAACACAAAACAGAATTGAGGCTGCACACCGGGTGAAAGTCGCGAATTGCATATCATGGCTCCAGAATAGGGGTTGCGATGTTTTCTCAAATATACCATCGCCCGGCGCAATACGGAAGCTGTTAGAATATCTCCCAGAAAGAGGAGCACAGGAAGAGGAGAAATTCAGGAGAAATGATGAGACCCCTACTGCCCCTAGCCCTGCTTGCCTCCGGCTTCTGCTTTGCCCAACAGGATCGCCCGGAGAAACTCAGCATACACACCTGGGTGCGCGAGGATATTTTCGCCGGCTGGATGGCCAACGATCTGGACCGCTTCGAGAAAGGCGTCGCCAAGCTTGACCGCGAGCTCAACGCCCGTCCCGATAGCGCCCCAGCCATGGCCTGGCGCGCGGGCGGAGAACTTTACCAAGCCGTCCGCGCCCATGAGGCCGGCAACGCCGCCGAGTTCCAAACCCGCTACGCCAAGGCAACCGAGTTGTTCAACCGTGCCTACGCGCTCGCTCCCAAGGACGACGGAGTGCTGGCCGTCACCGCCGGCTCCCACCTGTTGTTTGCAGACCGCCTGCCGGCCCCGCGAACCGCCGACGCATGGAAGGTGGCCAACACGCGTTTTACCGAACTGGCCGATTCACAAGCGCAGATGATCGACAAACTGCCTTTGCATATGCGCGGCGAATTACTGTCAGGGGTCGCCATGTCCGCCCAGCGCACCGGAGACATGGCACGCGCCAACACATGGCTCGCCAAAATCGTCAAAGACCTCCCTGGCACTCCGTATGAGACGCGCGCCCAAAAATGGATCGAGAAACCCGAACTGGCCGCCAAGAGCAGCCTCGCCTGCCAGACCTGTCACGATCCCGGGCGCCTCAAAAATCGTCTGGCCGCCGCGGCCAAGTGAGATAAATGGCCCGGAGCAGCCACCGTCTCTTTGATGGATTACGCGCTCCCTTGGATTCTGCTACGGTTTGGACGCAGTGCTCCCTGCCAGGACGTCCGCTGGAAACCTCTGCTCCACGCGGCGCTGGCAACGCCCTACTACGCAAACCATCCCTCGCGAGCCTCCATCGAAATGTGCCTCAAATCCGCGCCGCGAGCCGTGCTTTCACGCGTGGCCCCGCTTGCGCTGCGGGAGTTCTACCAAAAAGTTCATGAATTTCATAATCCGGCCGCGCCACTCCCAACCCCGCGCACCATCGAGGCTCCCTGGGCCGGCTCCTCGCGCGTGGTAGCGGTTCAGGCATGGTTCCCCTTGGATTCCCGTATCGTCCACATGAGCCACTTTGCGCCGGATCAATTGACCGCCGCATCGCCGGAATCCATTGCCGCACCCGTAGCCATTCTAAGGCAGTTGGCGGCGATGGCAATCGAGACCGGCTTCCGCCTCCCCTCTCTCCGTCACGGCATCCTCGCTCTCATTAGCGTGGGCCGCCCATGCCTGACCCAAGCCGACCGCGACCTCTTCTGGCACGCTTTTCAGGTCCCCGTCTATGAGCAGTTCCGTGGCTTCCACGGTGAGCTCCTGGCCATGGAATGCGCGCGCCATCAGGGCCTCCACGTACAGCCGGACTCCGCCGTCTTTGAAACAGAAGGAGCGGACCTTCTGCTCACCAGCCTCGCCAATCTGCGCTATCCAACGCTTCGCCTGGCCACCGGCATCTCCGGGATCCTCGACCCCGCCACATGCCCCTGTGGTCTCTCCACCCCGCGCCTCCGCCACCTGGCTCTAGCAGCACGGGCCACGCTCGTACCAGATGTTATGATGGCTACGCGGGCCTCCTGACAAGACTGCCCGCATCATGCCTCGCGGAAATGGCCTCGCGGAAGTGGCCTCGCGGATGTGGCGGAATTGGCAGACGCACTGGATTTAGGTTCCAGCGCCCGCAAGGGCTTGGGAGTTCGACCCTCCCCATCCGCACCATATAATCATTAACATTAACTTGCAATGAATTTCAGTACGGTGTCACGGCAAAGTAGAAATGTCCCCTTTTCCAGCAAAGTAGAAATGTCCCCTCCTGCGCAAAACAGCCAGTACAAAGCCTGCCATTCCCTCATCTGGGGAATTGAGTCACGCATCGCGTACTGGT
>JAENWC010000128.1 GCA_016650235.1 Terriglobia bacterium | reverse complement strand
TCGACTTCCGCTGGTACGTCCTGCTCATACAGTGCCTCCATCTGGTGAACACACTCCTCGTGTGGTTGCTGCTGCGCCGCTTGAGCCTTCCACCGCTTGCCTCCGCCGCAGGCGCCTTGTTTTTCGTCTTTCACATGGCGCTGTTCGACGCCATGTGGAAACCGATGTTCCTGTTCGACGTCTACTGCGGGCTCTTCTGTCTGCTCAGCATGTTGAGCTATCTCAATCGCCGCTGGCTGCTCAGCTTCCTTTTCTTCTGGCTCGCCTACAAGTCGAAGGAGCACGCGGTGATGCTGCCGGCTGTGTTATTTGCCTTCGAGCACTGGTTGGGCGAACGAAACTGGAGACGGCTGATTCCGTTCCTTGCCGTGTCGGCGCTATTCGGATTGCAGGCCGTGTTCTCCAATCATGAAATAGGACGGGACTACAACCTGAGCCTGTCTCCGGCGTCGTTGATGGCTACGGGGGGATTTTACGCGAATCACGTGCTGGTGTTTCCGTGGCTATGGCTCTTGCTTCCCGCGGCTGCCTGGTGGATCCGCGACCGCCGGTTATGGTTCTCGCTTGCCGGGTTTTTCCTGCTGATGGTCCCAATGCTGGCGCTGCCGAACCGGACCTTCGGTGCCTACCTATACGCACCCATTGCTTTCCTGACGATTGCCGCGGCCACTGTCGCTGCGCGGGCAGACTGGGCGGTATTGTTGGCCGTGTTCGCCCTCTGGCTGCCGGCAAATTACGGGGTACTCAAGCAGAACCGGAAAGCCGCCATCGCCATCTCCCATGAGAATCGGGCCTACGTGGATCGTCTTCGCGCGTTGCCAAAGGAGATGCCGGACATTCGCAGCTTCATCTACGACGGCTACCCGCCGGGGCTGAAATGGTGGGGGATTCAAGGGGCGCTGCGCTACTTCTATGATGGCGATGTGAAACTGCATTCGGTGGAGGACAAGAACCTGAGCGCGATATTTGAGTCCGGGCCGCTGGCGCTGCTCAGTTGGGACAATCCCCGGCGCACGCTCTCCGTCCTCTCACGCGCGCCGGGTGATCCGGATGTTTCCTACATCGAAATGGCGCGGCTCATGCCGGTGTGGCAACTGGGGGAGGGTTGGTATGGGGTGGAAGGCGGCTACCGGTGGACCCGTCCGCGGGCGTCGGCACGCCTGCATCGGCCGGCCGGAGCACGGCAATTCGAGTTGTATGTGAACGTGGGTCCGCAATACATCCGCGATGTGCGGCTCTCGCGCGTGCATGTGTTGCTGGACGGGCGCGAGATCGGCGTAGCTGAATACGCGCGGCACGGCTGGCGGCGCACCACATTTGATGTGACCGATGCGCCCGCGGGTCCCGTGCGCGTCGAATTGCGGGTGGAGCCCGAGTACCGGCCATCCAAGACAGACCCGCGCGTGCTGGGCATCGCGGTGGGTGGATTCGGATTTCCCAAACAGGAGCGGCAATGAAAATACCAAAAATGCAGTGGGTGGTGGCCGCCCTGTTATTTCTCGCCACGATGATCAACTACGCCGACCGGTTGGCGCTGGCGGTGGTGAGCGTGGATCTGCGGCGTGAGTTCGCCATGGACGAACGCGATTATTCCCACGTGGTGACGTTGTTCATGATCGCCTACGCCATCATGTATGCCGGCTCCGGGTACTTGGTGGACCGTTTGGGAACCAAACGCGGATTCGCGATTTTCATCTTCACCTGGAGCATGGCGCAGATGATGCACGCGTTGGCGGTGGGTAAGTGGAGCCTGGGAGCATGCCGGTTTGCGCTGGGCCTGGCCGAGCCGGGCAACTGGCCGGCGGCGGCCAAGGCGGTGGCGGAATGGTTTCCCGCCTCTAAGCGCGCCTTGGGCGTGGGGATTTTCAACGCGGGCTCCTCGATGGGGTCGGCGCTTGCGCCGCCGGTGGTGGCTTGGCTCACATTGAGCTACGGCTGGCGCTCGGCGTTCGTGTTCACAGGGTCGCTGGGGCTGGTTTGGCTGGCCTTGTGGCTCCTCCTATACTCCCCACCGCACACCAACCGCTGGCTGCGGCGGGAAGAATATGAGGAGTTGAAAGATCATGTGCGGCCTCCGGTTGAGACGCGGGCGGCCTCGCGCGGTTCACTCGACTGGAAAAAGATCATTTCGATGCGCGCCTGTTATTCGCTCATTCTCGCGCGATTCTTCACAGACCCTGTGATCTACTTCGTCATCTTCTGGCTGCCGGAGTATCTGCGCAAGGAGCGCGGCTTTGATCTGGCGATGGTGGGCAAGTACGCCTGGGTGCCGTTCATCTTCGGCGACATAGGGTATGTGGCCGGCGGATGGCTTTCGGGCCGGCTAATGCAGGCTGGCTGGAGCCTGCCCAAGGCGCGCAAGCGTGTCATGCTGTTGGGCGCGATGTTTATGCCGGCGGCGATTCTCGCGCCGATGGTGCCGACGGCGGAGTTGGCCATCGCGGCCACCTGCTTCATGGCGCTGGGGCACGCGCTGTGGGTGGCGAATCTACAGACGTTGCCTACCGATCTGTTCAAGGCATCCGAGGTGGGAACGGCAACGGGATTCACGGGCATGGGCGGAGCCATTGGAGGAGTGATCGCGACGCTCGGCACCGGGTATCTGGTGTCGAATTTCTCTTACGCGCCGGTGTTCTGGATCTCCGGCTGCATGCATCCGCTCGCGATCGGGATTGTGTACTGGCTGCTGCCGGACCGGTATTTTGATTGATGCCGGTATTTTGATTGATGTAGGATAGACCTCCGGCCGGGCCGAAGGCCCATCCCAACAGGTCAGGAGGCCTATCTTACGGATACTCCACGTGCATGAGGAAGAGGCCGCGGGCGGGCGCGCACGGTCCGGCTTTGCCGGGAAAACCGGGCTGCAGGCGGGCGCGCATCTCCTCGCTGGTGAGGTTCCCCTTACCCGCCTCGAGCAGCGTGCCGGCTATATTGCGCACCATGTGTTTGAGGAAACCGCTACCGCGGACTCTGTACATCAGCCGGTTTTCATGGCTGCACAAGGCGGACGAGTAGATAGTGCGAACTTTGGATCGGCCCAGAGCATCGGTCTCATCGGCAGCGGCAAATGCGGAGAAGTCGTGTTCACCCTGGATCAGCGTGGCCAGTTCCAACATGGGCGCCAGTTCCAGCGGGTAGGGGTGATGATGCACGTAGGCCCGCTCAAAGGGCGGGCAGACCTCGCCGCGCCAGATCCGGTACTCATAGGTCTTGGAAACGGCCTGGAAGCGGGGGTGAAAGTCTGGCGCGGTTTCCACGGCTTCGGTGATGCGGATCGATGGGGGCAGCAACCGGTTGAGGGCGCGGCGCAGGTTTTCGGCGGGGATCGGATTGGCGAGGTCAAAGGCTGCCACCTGGGCCAGGGCGTGCACCCCGGCGTCGGTTCGTCCAGAGCCGATTACCGGGACCGGCGCGCCTTCCATTCCGGCCAGCAGCTCCTCCAGGACGCCTTGGATGGTCGGAAGTCCAGGCTGTATCTGCCAGCCGTGGAAGGCGGTTCCATCGTAGGCAATGGTGATTTTGATGCGGCGCATGGAGGAGGGGCTGAGTTGCTCTGCTTTTCCACCATACTATACGATTGAATTTTAAGGGAACAATCGCCCTCCCGTGACTCGTCTAAAAGGATTTGGAACGCTATCAATGAACACCATCCGTTCGCACGTGAGTCTTCTGTCTATTCTTCTGCTTCTGGCGCCGATGGCCCCGGCGCAGCAAAGCGCCGATCTGTCCAAGCCGCCGGAGTCAAAGAAGTTTGTGGATAAGTTCACGCACCCCTTCAAACCCAGGGACACTGCCCCGATCCGGCTGGGCAATTCACCTCGGTTGGAGTCCTTGCTGCGGGCGGGCAAGCTGTATCTGTCCTTGCAGGACACCATCGCACTGGCGCTGGAAAACAACCTGGATATCGAACTGCAGCGCTATGGCCCGGAGATTTCGAGGGCGAGTTTGATGCGAGCGCAGGCCGGTGGTCTGCTGCGCGGCGTTCCTCCTACGGTGCAGCAGGGCGCATCCAGCGCGCAGGCGCAGGTAACCGGCGGGGCCACCGGAGGAGCCGGCGGCGGGGCGGCCGCCGCATCGGCGGGCGGAGGTGGAGCTGGTGGCGGCACAGGCGGTACCGTCATTACCGCCACAGGAACAGCGTTCCAGAATCTGGACCCGGTGTTTGTGGCCAACTTCAACACGGGGCATCGCACGCGTCCGCAGAGCAATACGGTCACCACCGGACTAACGGCACTGACCTTCGACACGTTCAGCCATAACTACGGAGTTTCGAAAAGCTTCCTCACTGGTACGACGGTGAACTTCGGTTGGAACAACGACTGGTTCAAGGCCAACAACCCGCTCAGCGATCTGAATCCGTCCAACTCCTCGAACATGCAGTTGCAGTTCAGCCAGAGGCTGCTGCAAGGATTCGGCATTGCCGTGAACAACCGCAACATCCGAGTGGCGCAAAACAACGTCAAGATCACCGAGCTGCAGTTTCAATTGCAGTTGATCGTTACCGTGTCGGCGGTGACGAATCTGTATTGGGACCTGGTGAGTTTCAACGAAGACCTCAGGGTGAAGCAGCAGGCGCTGGAATTGTCGCAGAAGCTGTTTGAGGACAATAAGAAGCAGGTGGAGATCGGCACGCTGGCTCCTATTGAGGTCGTGAGCGCGGAGGCGCAGGTGGCGCGGCGGCAGCAGGAACTGACCAACGCCGAAACGCTGGTGATCCAGCAGGAGACCATTCTGAAGAATGCGTTGAGCCGGACGGGGGTTTCCAGCCCGTCGCTGGCCGAGGCGCGCGTGGTGCCCACCGATCGCATCCGTGTGGATGATATGGGGACGATTCGCCCGATTCCCGAAATGTATCAGACTGCCTCGCAACTGCGTCCGGACCTGCAGCAGACGCGTATTAACATCGAGAATGCCAAAATCGGGTTGAAGGGGAGCCGCAGCCAGTTGCTGCCGTCGCTGGACCTGCAAGCGCAGTTTCAGAACAACGGACTGGCCGGTCAGGTCAACGCGTTGAGATTTCCGAACGCTCCTTCCAACTTTGTCAGGAATGTCGATCCCTTCTTTATCGGCGGGTTTGCCCGTGCGATGGAACAGATCGCCCGGCGGAACTTTCCCGACTACTCGCTGGGTTTCCAGTTGAATATTCCCATCCGGAACCGTTCCGCTCAGGCGGATATGATTCTGGACCAGTTGAGCATCCGGCAATCCGAACTGAACGAGCAGAAACAACTGAACCAGCTCCGCGTGGACATACAGAACTCGGTGGTGGCCTTGACGCAGGCGCGCGCGCGCCACCAGGCCGCCCTCAAAGAACGCGAGCTGCAGGAACAGACGCTGGACGCCGAGCAGAAAAAGTACACGCTGGGTGCATCGACGGTGTTCTTTGTGATCCAGTACCAACGGGATCTGGCGCAGGCTCAATCCAACGAGGTGGCCGCCCTCAACGCTTATGCGAAAGCCAAGACGGACCTGTACCGCGTCACAGGCGAAACGCTGCAGATGAATAACATCGAAATCATGGAAGCGATGGAAGGCAAGATCAGCCGCGCTTCCAGCCCGTTGCCGCCGGAGAAGTAGTCCCCGGTCTTACAGGCCCACTTTTACAGGCCCACTTTTACCGGCATGGAGCGCACCCTGCCGCCACCGGCGTGATGGACGGCGGCGGCGATGGCGGGGGCCACGGCGATGATGGGCGTTTCTCCGGCTCCAGCCGATGGCAGATCTTTCCGGTCCAGCAGCACCAGTTCCATCCGGGGCACGTCGGACATGCGCGGGACACGGTACTGCGCCATGCGGCCATTGAGCAGCTTGCCGTTCTCAAACTGTATCTCCTCAGTGAGTGCGCCGCCAAGGCCCATGATGAGGCTGCCTTCCACTTGCGAGCGCAGATTAGCCGGGTTCTGTATGGCGCCGCATTCGTAGGCATGGCAGATCTCACGCACACGGACCTGGCCCTGGACCAATTCCACTTCGACGCAGGTGGCGGCGTAGGAGCCTTTTTCGGTTCCGCAGGCGATGCCCACTCCGATGGCGCTGGAGCGTTTTTTCCAGCGGCTCGTCCATTGGAACCGGTTGGCCGCGGCTTCCAGGACGGCGCGCAGACGCGCGTCTTCAAGATTGGCAAGGCGAAAAGCGAGCGGGTCGGCGTGGGCCGCGGCGGCGAGCTCATCCATGAACAACTCGCGCGCGAAATGGTTGGCGGTGGCGGCAATGCCGCGGTAGGAGCCTTCGCGGAGTGGAGAGTCCGTGTACAGGAAGCGCGTGCGGGAGTGAGGCGCGGTGTAGGGGCTGTCCAGGCCTGCTGTGCCGGCGTTGTAGTTGGTGTAATCCCAGGCCGTCAGTCGGCCGTTTGCGTCGAGTCCAGCTTGAATTTCAAACAGACCGGCGGGGCGGAAGTAGGCCCAGGTGAACTCCTCGGCACGGGTCCAACGGAGCGAGACGGGCTTGCCTGCCTCTTTGGCCAGCCGCGCGGCTTCGATGGCTACTTCGCCGGTGTGCTTGCCGCCGAATCCGCCTCCTGTGTCGGGCACGATGACGCGCACTTTGTCCGCGGGTAAGTGGAATGTTTCGGCCAACTGCTGGCGCACGCGGTGGGGCATCTGGGTTCCGGTCCAGACGGTGAGACTGTCGCCGGTCCATTCCGCTACGGCCGCTCGGGGCTCCATGGGAACGTGCTGTATGTATGCCACCTCATAGCTCGCGCTGTGTTTGGTGCTGGACGATGCCATGGCCTCGTTCACTGAACCTTTGCCGCGGATCATGGGACGGCGTTTGGCATCCGGCCCGGACTCCGCCGTCTGCTTGAGGTGCCGGAACAGGGTCTTGCTGGAAGGATGCGGCAACTGCTTCCACTGCGCGGTGGCGGCGATGGCATCCAGGGCTTTGCGCGCCTCGTGCGAGGTGGGAGCGGCGCACGCTACGAATTCTCCATCGCGAACCGCGATGACGCGAGCTATCTTCCTGGCTGGATCGAGATCCACCGACGTTAGCGTAGCGTTATAGGCTGGCGCGCGAAGAACCTTGCCGTAAAGCATGCCTGGCCGCACGATATCGGATGGATAGCGATGGGAACCGTTGACAATAGCCTTGCCGTCCACCTTGGCCAGCGAGGTTCCCAGTACTTGCCAGTCCTGGACGCGGCGCACCAATACATCGGAGGGAATGAGCGATTGCAGGTCCTGTGCCCGTGCGCCGGGCTTTGACTCAAGAATTTTCCGCGCAGCCGCCGCTGCCTTGCGTATAGCGGGCACTGTGGAAGGGGTAGTACGGCTGCCGGCGGTTCCCCCGTCATCGGGAGTTAACTGTGTGTCGGCAAGGACCATGCGGATGCGGCTGGCGGGGATGCCTAACTCTTCCGCCGCGGCCTGCGTGAGTTGGGTCCGTGAGCCTTGCCCCACCTCCACCTTACTGCTGAACACGGTGATGACGCCGTCGTCGCCGATGTGCAGCCGCGCCGAGAGCATGGCGGGCGCGGCTGTTCCGCCGCGGCCTTGCGCCAAAGCATCGGCGGCGGAGGTGGTGAACAGAAGCAGCCCGGCGGTAAGGCCGCCAAACTCGCGGCGGTCGAGGGCGAAGCTGTAGGGCTGAGGCTCGCGGAGTTCATACCGGTCCGGTTCCAAAGCATCATTGCGCAGAGGCATCGGAGTCCTCCTTGGCCGCAAGGCGCACGGCGGCGATAATACTGGGGTAGCCGCAACAGCGGCAAAGGTTCCCGTTCAGCGCGGCGATGATCTGTGCATCGTTGGGGTGAGGGTTGTTCTTGAGCAGAGCGCAAGTGGTGAGGATCATGCCGGGAACGCAGTAGCCGCACTGCATCGCTCCGGCATCGAGAAAGGCCTGCTGCACGCGATGGAGACGATCCTGGGCGGCGAGCCCTTCAATGGTGGTGATCGCCTTGCCTGCGGCGGCGCGAATGGGGGTGAGGCAAGAGGTGACGGGTTTGCCGTCCAGCAACACGGTGCAGGCGCGGCACTGTCCCTCGCCGCATCCGTACTTTGTGCCGGTGAGTTGCAGGTCTTCGCGCAACACTTCGAGCAGCGGACGCTCGGGGTCCGTGTCCAGACGCTGCCGCTTGCCGTTGACCTGGAAAGTGAATTGGGCCATGGCAGTCCGATTATACAGATTTTGCCGGCCGGGTGTTACTTCAGATGCTTCAGATAATAGATCGCCTTGAGTGAGATCCATCCGGCGGCGGCTCCGGCCGCCGTCGTGGAGAACAGAATCGAGATGGCGGCTGCGGTTTCGGCGCGGAAGCCACTGCGGGATTTGAGTCTGGTGAGACGGCCGCCCATGGTGCGGGATGATGCGATAGCCTCCGCTGAGTGTGCCCAAAGCGATTGTGCCGGGGGCGGAGAAGATACATGTGCGCGAGTGCCGTCCCGCTTTTCACGGTCGTCTGTTGAGCAGACAACGAAGAGTCGCCTATTCGTAAAAGGATTTTTCGATCCCATGGTTGCGACGGCGGAATTTGCGCAGTCAGTAAGCTTGGCTGCGGTTGTCGACTCCGGTCACAACGACGTTACTAGGCTGATCGAGGCTGAAAAAAACGCGCCACTTGCCGATGCGCAGGCGATACCGGCCTTTCAGCGCGCCCTTCAGCGCCTTGACGTCGCCGCGACCGTCAGCGGCAAAAGCTTCCAAGGCGTGAATAATGCGTTTCGCGTCGGAGCGGTCCATGTGGGCGAGTTCGCGCTGAGACGGCAGGCTTGTAGAAGAGAAGCCGTTTCACAGGCCCAGCCGTTGCTTCAATTCTCCGTGAGAGATGCTCTCTCCCTGTTCGGCTTCGGCGGACAGGATGCGGGCTGTGGTCTCTTCATCGACGTCTTCTTCGGGTGCCTCTGCGAGGCGGCGGGCGAACTCCTCACCACTGATGGCCTGGGATGGAACCAGGAGGGTCAAGAGCGCGTGGACCTGCTGCGGAGGCAATGCGTCGATGATCTCATGAAGCCGGTCCAGTTCACTCATGATTCGCTCTTTTGCCCGCGCGGTTCATCCCGCCCTCAGTATACCGGGATCAGGGCTCGCTGAGCCTGACGCGATACCGCGACGGCATTCTTGAGCCAGATATGGAACGCATGATGAGCCCTGCGAATTGCTCATCCTTCGAGGTCCATAAGTGCGAACCTCGCCATGAAAGGGTATCTCGACTACCTGCTGGGCCGATGCTTCGACTATCGGAGGGCCGACGGCAGCTATGGGAGGAAGGCTCGATTCTCCCACGGGGAATTGGGGCCTTGTCGCCTACTTGGCCCGCCACATCGACAGCACGATCCAAGGAAGGAGAAACGGCGCCAGGAGCATCCAGAACCATCACTCCTTCGAAGAACCTACCGCAAGCTCAACCTCTAGCTATAGCTAAGCTAAGAAAACATGCAGGTTTAACGGCGTCTCGCACGGAAGGCGGGATGGCGACTCGTTTGCCAGAGGGAGTTCAAATCCAGGCTGGGTGCCCAACCTGGATGGGCTTGCCGGTTTTCGCCGTAACGCTCAGTTGAGAAGATGGTTATGGCGGTTCGAGCGACCCGGGATTCATGCTGCCAGAGTTCGAAACGTGTCCAGCGTGGGGAGCCAGTTTTTCAAACCCCATGCAGGATTCGAACTCTGGCCGCCGCGAAGGGCAAGACGCGAACTTATGTCGAACGTACGAGTCCCTCGTTGCGTCAAAGCGTGATGCCCGGAAATCCTTCTTTGTTACGGCATCTGTTGATCTCGTCTGCAAAAGGCTGCTGGTAATTTGTGTCGAGCGCGGCGAGGAACTTCCCCCAAGTTTCGCGGAACTCAGCCTCCAACCTCGGAACCCACTTACGGTGGTCCCAAGACTTATTCCGAATGAACGACACGTGCGCCAGTTGCTTGTTCATCGCGGACCGCCATTCCTTCGTCCAAGCTTCAAGCGTCCAGGTCGGCACAAAGCCTGACGGCAAATAATCGAGCGCGAGAATGTCGGGAAGCTCCTCGCGGTCAGTGCCGCTAACCTTAATCGACGAACGTTCCTTGTTGAGCAGGAAATCCCCGAGTTTCCGATATCCGAGCAGGAAGGCGTCATCGCATTGCGTCCGCCAAGGGGCGGCGCCTTTCTGGTCCCAATATGCTGCGGACATTAGGTTTGCGTACTCATAGCAGACATGGATGATCCCTTCATTGAGCTGGGCTTGCGTTGGCGTGAATGGCTCGATTGCCATGGTGTATACAATATCACTTGGCAGGTTTCTAGGAACAATGAGCCGTCAGGGATTTCGGCGTTCGCCACTTTGCCGTCTGACCGATGTTGCGTTCATGTGGACGCGCGTGAACCAAATTATGGTTGAATGAGGAGTCGGCGGCTTCCTCAAGGAAATCGATGGTATCCGGGCTTAACGCCTCTCTTCGATATCGCTTTTCGAAATCCTTTGTTGGGGCCACCCTTCGAACCACGATCAACCTTCGGTGAGAGTAAACTGCCCTTTATGAGTACAGCCGATGGAAAAACAAGCGACCGCAAATCGCTTCTGCTCGCGGGCCTATTGATCGCGAAAATGCACCGCACTTAGTCGTCGGTTTCACAAGTTCAGGCACACATCGAAATACCGCCTGCCAATGCCCGCGGCTCGGAATAGCGCCGCAGCCCGTGAGGTAGCGGTGCGACGGAATTACGTTAGTGAACTTCTGAACCGGTGTACTTAGCCCAGCCCGAGTTCCCCTGCCGTCTTTGCGAGCCTGATGTCAAGTGTCCAAAACCGGCAGTTCGAAAGCAATGCTGAGGCCAGGAGGTGTGCGTCAATCCATCCCAATCCTCGTCCCCAGAGCCGCCGATCTTCGATAAGCTGCGAGACTTCCGCGTTGGATGCCAGCCTGGACTGAGGCAGCGCTTGCAGATCGGATAGGATGGCCGCGCGGTCTTTCAGGTTGCCGCACGCCAGCTCGCCGGAAACAAAAGGGTGCATCAACACGAGTCCCTCCGACAGACGGTCCGCCAAGGTTGGCTCGCGGTGACGGAAGTGCTCAATCCAGATGGACGTGTCGGCGAGCACCATCAGGCAGATCGCCGTCGCGGGATGTTCGACATCTTCGGTTGTGTGCCGCCAAGTGCGGCGAGTCGTTTGCCGGCTTCACGGGCAATCAGCGCTTGCAGTCCGGCCCGAACCAAGGCGGTCTTCTCCTGGATACCAGTGAGTTCTTTGGCGCGCTGGAGCAGGTTCTCGTCGATGATCAACGTAGTTCGCATATGCATTAGTATGCACCGAACATGCATCCTCGTCAACGTGGCCAAATTGGCGTCAGCGAACTCCCAGGTTGGTCTGAAGCTGGTACCCCGTGGCAGTTCGAGATGCTTCCGGCCTGGGTACCCAGTCTGGATGATGAGGTGATTTCTGGCCAGACACTATTGTGAACAAAGGAGTCTTGTTGGTTCGAGCGCATGGGGCTCCAGGCCGCCAAAGTTCGAAACGTGCCCAGACTGAGAAGCCAAATTCTCAAGCCCCGGATGGCATTCGAACTCAGACCGTCAACCTTGGAACACTGTCGAGTACCGGAAGCCTATCGCTGCCCAAAATCAAGCGCCAGAATCGCCCTAACTTGTTCCAACAGCGCAGGGACATCCCCAGTAGCAGTTTTCCACAATTCGTCGCTATCCACTGAGTCGTAGTTGTGAATGAGGCGGTCCCGCATGCCCGCAATGTCCTTCCACTGAATTTCCGGATGCTTGCTGCGGGTAATCAGGGAAAGTCGCTTCACCGCCTCACCGATCACCGCGATCTGGTAACAGCAGGCGGAAAGCAACCGGTCGTCCTGATCGAGATCAGACCGCGGGTCGCACCCTGACATAGTCCGTCACCCTCAAACATGCCGCAACCAGATCGCTGAGAGTTGCTGTGTCGCTCCTCTCATCCGGCGACATAAACGGGCACAGCGCTGCTTAAGATGGCATTCCGGCGTAGAGCGTTCTGGCTGGTCTCGATGGCGCGCCGGCTGATCAGGTCCACGCTGCGCCCGAGCAGTCTGGCAAGTTCATTCTGAATGTGCTCGTGCTCGAACAAGCCCCACCGCGCGTCCTGAGCGAAGGTAACCAGGAGGTCGACATCCTGGGCGCGGGAAGGATCGGTGAGCGTGGAACCGAACAGTTCGAGTTTGGTAATCTTCCATCGCCGGCAAAACGCGTCCAACTGACCCTCGTCAACATGCAGCCGCTGCAAAATCGCCATATACTTTCAAGGCTAGCGCGAAACCTGCCGGGCGGATCAAACTGAAATCCGTTATGCTGCAAAAGTTCGAAACCTGTCCAGGCTGGGGAGCCAATCTGAAACTTCTCGACTTCACGCTATCTGATTGATTTTATTACGGGCGTTTCAGACATTTCTTTTGGATTGGCCCCACTTCAGAGTGACCCCTCTGCGTGGACTCGAACTCTTTATCCGACCAGCATCCCCCAAACGAATCGACGCTGGCCCACTATGCGTGCCAACTTCCGGATGGCCGACGATTCGCTTGGTGGCGCCGTCTGGTCGGACTCTCTACCTTCCATCCAAATTCGGCAAGAAGTGCTCGAACTTCCAGATCTGCCGAGGGATTGACGGTCCCGAGTTTTTAACGCGATACGCAACGTGGCGGCCGTCAGGTCCGATCTTGAATGCGAAAACATGCGCTTCGAGCGACGACGGGAGCCTCTGCGGTGCCCCTCCGTTGATGTGTACCCGCCACAGTTCGCTTTCCCCTTCCGGCACTCGCGTGAGCCTGGCAATAAAGGATTGGCTGTCGGATACCCAAGACGAGGAACTGACTCGTGCGCCTTTGCTGACATTCTTTAGGTCTTCGGGAGGAACGCCCGCAGGCACGCGCATTATTTCGCGGGCTGCTCCTGTTGCAAGCGACACAAGCAGGAGGACGCGTTCATTCTTCGCGGGATCGATAGTTTCGGTAGCGAGGTGTCGTCCATCTGGCGAGATATTGAGTTGGCCGAGAAAACGTCTTCGAATGACTTCCCTTTCGGCACCCGAAACAAGATCACGGCACATAAATACTTGCTCGTCAGCACCGGCCACACGCTTCCAGTAGTAAAGAGAGTGCCCATCCGCAGACCAAGCAGGCATCGAGAGAGTGGGCGCGATAGGTGTAGCGAATAGGAGCGATACGTCACCCGTATCTATGGAGATACGAAACGCACCGTTGCGCCCGGTAAAGTCTGTCCCGACAGCCAGGAGAGCCCTGCTGTTCGGTTCCCATCCGGCTAATTCTCCTCGACGTAGATTCGGCGCAAATTCCCTCACCAGCCCACCCGTGTCCGCCGCGCGAAGTACGATGACCGGAATTGCGCCGGACCTGCCGCGCTCGGAAACATAGGCCAAGTACTTCCCATCCGGTGACCAGCTAGGGTTCATGTTGTTTTCCTGCAGGTTCGTACTCACATCACGTGGGGAAGTCACGGCTCCTGAATTGAGATCGAACGATGCGACTTGAATGCTGCCGCCGCGCGTACCGGGTTGTGTTCCGTAAAACAGCGCACCAGATCGCGTAACTCCCAGAGATTCGCTGAATCCGATGTCCGGTTTCAGCAACTCAGGCTCGCCTTGAGCCTTTCCGTCAGCCATTGGCAGACCCCACAGAGCCATACTGCCCGTGCGGTCGGTGGCAAAGATTAGATATTTGCCGTCCGGAGACCAACCCATCATCGAATCGTGACCGCGATGCGCGACTGCGGCATAGTCTCTCGTCCCATCGACCGCTGTGACCCATACATCCCGGGCGGTCGTGATTCCCTGAGGGAGGTCATACGCGAGGTACTTGCCGTCGGGAGAGAAGAACGCGCGAGCCGTCCCGGGCCAGCGCCCGGCTTTCAGAACACGCAGAGTTTTTTCACCCGAGGAAACCAGCGCAAGTTGGTTCGAGCGGTCCTTCAATTCCACGAACACCGCAATCCATCGGCTGTCTGGAGACCAATCACGCGGCTCCATCCATTCGATTTGCGGATCATCGTAGAGCCTCTGAGGCATCGGGTCGCCATGCAGGTTTGCAGCCCACAACGCAGATCGTCCCTCGCTGTTATCGAACCAACTGTACGCAACTTTTGAGCCGTCGCGGGAAATCGAGGAAGCATTGGCGAAAACGTTCCACCGTCCGCTCTTCGGGTTGTTCGCCATGACCACAGGATGATGTTTGTCCGTCACAGAGTCATACAGCGCCAAGTCTCCAGTATCCCAATCAACAAACGAAATGTAGCGCCCCTCGGGCGTCACAGACCCTTGTATGTCGACCTTCTTGCCCTTCCATACGAGTGAGTCCATAGGACGTCTCAGATTGGAAAGTTCGGTCAACGCTTCATGCGCTTGCACCACCGCATCGCTTTGTTCCGGATACTCACGAAGGACTCGCTCGTAGAATTCCCGTGCCTGAGCCAAACCCGCGCGGCGGTAGCACGCAGCAATCTTGACCAAGGCAATTGCGACCGTAGGACGGTCATCTGTTACGATCTTCAACACCTGCTGATACGCTGATATCGCTCCGGCGAGATCGCCGGCCCGGTCCTTCTCCAAAGCAGTCTGAAGCAGCCGGCGCGCGGTCGAAGGAATCCCAGCCAGAGAAGCCTGCGGCTGGGCCATCGCCACTGCTGCAGCCAATACGATGGCTGCGAATTGTTTCAACATCTATTGGTACTCTCCAGGATGTTGGTCCACTCTATCACATCGCTATTTAGTTCATGAATCGCGACGATCCGTAAGACCCAGATCACGGTGCCGCGATTCCGCGTCCGCTGTTTATGCCCGAACCGTGCCTGCTTTTCCCGAAGTACTGGCGATAATGGGACTTTCGGGCGGGCCCCTTTTGAGCCGGTGACGCGCTATCCGGAAGTTAGCCGGGCTTCCCTGGCGGGTTCGAGACGTGTCCAGACTGGGTGCCCGCCACGGACTCCGGCCAGCGGTTCGCAAGGACCACTCTGAAAACAAAGTCCGTCCACGGGTTCGATCATAGGGCCAACTGGGCGGCAAAAGTTCGAAACGTATCCAAGGTGGGGCGCTTTAGATCATTCTGTCCATTCATTCGCCCGGACTTAGACAACCGGCGTCCGCAGTGATGTTGAAAGCGGAGCCAGTCACGAACAGGGAACTTGCATCGCGCGGCCCACTGACGCAGGCGGCGCGGAAGATGCGTTCGTGGGAACGGCAGATCACGGCCCAATCCCACTTTTCGGCGGCGTCGTTGAAACCCTCGTTGACCAGGTATCGCGACAGATTTCGATCCCCGTGGAGCCGCTCGATGCTGTGGATCAATCCATCGAGATCGTTCTCCTCAAACAACAGGCCGTTGCGCCCGTGATCGACGATGCTGGGGATGCCGCCCGACCGCGAAGCGATCACGGGAACTCCGGCGGCATGGGCCTCGCAGAGCACCCGGCCCATGGTTTCCACGTCGCGCAGGCCGGTGCGCGGATCCACATGCTCCCGGCTTGCGAGCACGAACTGGTCGGCTGCCCAGTAATAGCGTTGCAAATCCTCGTGCGGAATGCAGCCAGCGAAGGTCACACGTCCGGTGATGCCGAGTTGTTCTGCGAGCGCGCTGCATTTCGGGAGCTGCCTTCCCTCGCCAGCGATGAGCAGGTGTGTGTCGGGAAGCTTGGCGACGGCGCGCATGAGCAGGTCGAGACCCTTCTTCGGAACCATGCGGCACGCCGTCATGAGGAGGTGTTTGTCGTGGGGCAGACCTAATTCATCGCGCGTATCGCGCAAAGGATGGAATCGCCGGGTGTCCACGCCTCCGGGGAGGATGTCAACGTTGGTTACTGAGAGTTCCCGCAACAGTCCGGCGGTATAGTCGCTGTTGGCCAGGATGCGGGTGATCTGCCGTGCCGACTGCGCCATTTCCGCCTTGCGGCGGTTGAGCATGAGCGATTCGATCAATTCCGGCCAATCGAGCTTTCGGAACCGGCGGTAGAGGATATCTTCGATGGACGGTGTGCTCAGGAAACGGCTAAACCGGCGATACGGCCACACGATCCACGGGCGGAGCACGTCGTTACCGGCCGAGCGGGCAATCATCGGAATGCCGGTGGAGGCGGACAGGCGTCCGTAGAAGATCGTGGAGGCGTAGAGGAGGTCGGGCCGTACTGTTCGGGTGAGCGACTCCAGAGTGCGGAGGTTTTCTGTGAATCCGATGCGGCTAAGACAACGATGAACAGGGAACGGAAACTCGACCTCCGGACCTCGGTATGTGGCGACCTCGGCGTGGTAACCGCGCTCATGCAGGTATCGGCAGAGCTGGACGGCATGGGTCTGCATGCCGCCAAAGGTAGGCGGGAACTCGGTGAGGATGAGCAGGAGCCGGAAAGTATCTTGCCGGCGCGGGCCACTCTTTCTAGTCGTGCGCGGTCTGCTCGCCTCGCCCACATTATTGCCGGAATGCAATGCTATCCTCGTGCTTCCCCCGTTTTACTTCCGGGAATCCCGAACTGGTCACCATCCGCCATCTTCATGGGCTGGTTTGCTGGAACAAACTTCGGCCTGGTTGAATCTTGTTGGTGGGCGCTTAGCGGAAGTCGTTGTATAGTTTTGAACTTCCTAGTGTAGACCTTTCCGATGAGTGTAGATGTTAGCCTTGCGCTATTGCTTGTGGCATGCATGGCGTGTGAATCAGTTGCTCGCTTCGAGCATGCGGCGTTTTACGCCAGAAGGGTTCGGAAACGTGTCTGGTGTGAGTCGCTTGGCGATTGAATTCGGCTGCGCCGGAGCTATTTCAGCTTCGCGAGAACGATCCTAGCGAGTTCTTGAAGAGCTACGGAATGGCGAGGTGGATGTGAACGGAATCGAACCACGTATCAACCGCCGGGCAACGACTCAAACCGCGCATGCGTTCCGGCTCCAAGGACGGGTTCCCGTCGCAATTGTTGCCGCCGTCCGGCGCCACACCGCCCTCGGAGTGGATCCCTCGGAATGAGTTCCCGCCTCAACTCCTTCGGCGGTCCCTCTTTCCGCTCGATCAACGTGTGCAGGGCGTCCCTCCGGGTTCGA
Organism: Terriglobia bacterium; assembly: GCA_016650235.1. Taxonomy (GTDB): domain Bacteria; phylum Acidobacteriota; class Terriglobia; order Bryobacterales; family Bryobacteraceae; genus VFZE01. The sequence goes on along the minus strand of JAENWC010000128.1, from coordinate 309 downwards.
GATTCGTCCTGTCTGGGCGTTCAGTCTGGATGAGATAGCCGATTCCGTGCCGGCACCGTTGCGAACAAAGCCGTCGTCTCGCCGAAATCAGCAGAGGAGGAGGCCGTCACAAAACCAGAAAATCTAGATCTCTCATATTATCAACCACTTGCCCGTTCACGTTTTGCGCTTTTTCCCTGCCCCGCTGCTACCTTCATAACGGGCAGCATCACCGCCCACTCTGATCGGTAAAAGGAAATAGAAATGTCCGCATTAAATAATTTCACCGGCCCGCGTACGCCGGCAGGCAAAGCCCGCTCCTCAATGAAC
>JAENWC010000127.1 GCA_016650235.1 Terriglobia bacterium | reverse complement strand
GTCGTTGAGAGTGCGGCCGCGCATGAAGGCGATGGGGGCCACTTCAATCACATTACGTTCGAGGAACTTTTCCACTTTGTCCGAGTCGAGCATTTCAAACAAAGCGTCATAGAGCGGCCGAAGGTAGGGATCAATTTTCTCTTGCAGAGTTCCTGGGAGAAAGCCGAGCCGTTCGCCAGCCTCGACGGCGGGGCGCGTGAGAACGATGCGCGAGACCTGCTTGTTGAGCAGAGCGCCAACGGCCATGGCGACCGCAAGGTAAGTTTTTCCGGTGCCGGCCGGGCCGATGCCGAAGACCAGGTCGTGATGTTCGATGGCGTCGAGATAGAGGCGTTGGTTGACGGTTTTAGGTGTGATCGACTTCTTGCCAAAGCTGCGCTGGCGGCCGCTTTCCACCAATCCGCGGAGTGTTAGACCGGCGTCACCGGCGACCATGCGAAGGTAGCCGTGGAGGTCTCCATTGCCGAATTGCTGCCCTTGCTGTACCAACTCAGTGTATTCCTGAAGAATGCTCTCGGCGCGCCTGACACCGGTTTCATCGCCGGCGAGTTCGAGAGAGTCCTCGCGCAGTTGGATGGTGATGTGGAGGGTATCTTCCAGAAGCTTGATGTTCTCATCCCTTGTGCCGAACAGGGATTCGATACCACGGCTGATGCGAACACTGAGCTTCATGCGGGGTTAGCTGCCAACGGGAGGACGAAACAGGACGTCCCCGAGCCCTGAAGGCTCTGCCTGTGCGCAATCCGCACACGCGATAAATGGGCTGACATCCACTTGAATTATAGCAAAAAGCGGGAGCCGGAGTTTACTCTCGACACGGGTCGCTCTCCGGCACAGCCCGCCTCCGCTGAACTTCGGACTCTTCCTCACCTGCTTGTTCTTTCTCATGATCGCGATGGAGGAAGTAAAGAGAGTTGCGGAGCTTTATGTGCGAAAATGGAGAATCTCAAATTGGTGGCTGCGTCATGGCCGGTATCTTTCAGCACAAGCGCGACATTCTCTCCGTGACCCGTGAGGTCCACAAACAAGGTTGCCTCCAACCATCGCGCCGTGTCTCGGCAACTTTGATGGCGAACAGTGCAACGTCAGATCGCGCGTGCCTCGGTCAGAGCCGGATCACCGTTGGTTCGTAGAGCTCAAGACGCCGATCGCCTTCTCCAGCACCTCATCCCGCCCGGCGCGGATACCGTGCACCGTCGGTTCTACTTTGATATCGGGAATGATGCCGATGTTCTGGAACGGACTCCCGTCCGGAAACTTGATGCGTCCTCCCGTGAAAATCATCGTGCCTCCATCCGGCAGCGTGATCCTGGCCACATCGCCGTCAGCGCCCGCTGTGGTCGAACCGACGAACGTAGCTCTTCGAGCGATCCTCAGCAAGATGCAGAAATGCTCGGCGGCGCTTTGGGTGAATTCGTCAATCAGTACCGCGATCGGCTTCCGGTAGATCTCTGTCGGGCTCGGCTCCAGCCATGCCGTCAATTGGCTCGTAACTCTCAACAGTCTGTTCGGACCGGAAGCTATCGGCACCTCGAACAGGTTCCACTGGGATCGTCTTTCGATAAGATGCGGAATCAGCCTGGTCCAGATCGGAAACCGCGGATATCCTCGCATATCCAGAATCAACCCGTTTGTGCCCGCCACGGCCTGCAGAGCAGGTTCCATTTCGTTCTCCACGAGATTGTCCAGATCCATGTACCCGAGATTTCCGGTAAGCACCTTGTACGAAGGCTGCGAATGAGCCGGCCGGCGTGGCGGCACGCTCTTCAAAGTCAGGGTACGGGTCCCTTCCTCGTTGCGAAGCTGCAACTCCACCGTGTCCTTCCGCTGGCCCACAAGAAACGCCACCTTCCGCTGGCCCACAAGAGACGCCATCGCATCGCGCTGGCGAGCGCCTGGCGTAGAGCCCGAGATGAACGCCTCGCTCGCGGCAATCGTCTCTTGAACCGGTTTGCCGTCGATCGCCACCACCTCGTCCCCGATCTTTACCGGCGGCTCTTCGCCGTTCGGCGAGGGTATCGTCGCCACGATGATGGGCTTCCCCTCGATCGGCTGCAGGCTCAGCGGCAGAATCGCCTTCCACTCGTGCGCGGGATTTGAGACGCGCACATGACTGTCGTTCAACAGTGCGGTCAGGCGTCGCAGTACTGCGTAGTAGTCGGGGCCGGACTCGGCTGCCTCTACCTTGGGGATGTACTCGCGAAGCGCAGTCTCCCAGTTGATGGACGCCAGCGATACGTGCGGGTCCAGATAGGAGATCACCGTCCATACTTTGAAAAGTCCGAGAAGCCGCTCCTCGCGCGAGAGCGCCCGGTCCGACGGCGGCACGAGATCTGGAAATCTCATGTCGAGAGAAAAAGAATTTGATGGCGCGGGCGTTTGGCCGCTCTTGTTGCCAGTGAGCCGTCCTGCCAGGGAAACCAGTTCCGCGTCGGAGAGGACATCTGTGCTCACATGATCCGGATGCGCTCCCAGGTTGCCGGACCGCGAAACGAGCATCGGAAAATCCAGGCGCACTTCTACGTCCTCCGGATACCGCCCTAGACCCCAGCCGGAAAGAAAGCGCCCACGGCCCTCCAAGACCACGGCGGCAGTTCCAGCCGATTGAAGGGCATCCAGAGTCCGCGCGGAGACATCGTACGAACTCTTGTTTACCACGAACACCGCCGGGATTCGGATCGACTGCCCCTTGGCAAACGGTTGTAAGATCGAACCGGGCTCCACGTTCCATTTCTGGCGGTACACAAAAGGCGTGTTGTATTCATTCCATCCGTGATGCTCTCTGCCGATGCGCGCGCCCGTGACCTGCTGTGAGGGAACAAACAGACGTAGCCAGTCGAGGTCCGCCCAGGAGGCACAGGGAAGCGTAGATCCACTACGACCACTTCTATCGGGCCGAGCGATTGCAGAACCTGTCCCACCTGCTTCGCTGCGTCCCGCCCGTACATCTGCGGATGGGTGGCATCGATGTATCCCACCGTTGCGGACAGCTTACGGCCTGCCAGCGCTCGCGGATTCGGAATCGGATCGGAGGCGATCGGCATTCGCCGCTGCGCGCGAGTTAGCGGATCGTCCAAAGGCCGGAACAACGATTCGTTCAGCACCGCTACCAGTTCATCGGTACTGGCCGCGCGCTCCACCTTCGGCAGCGTCACTATGAGCACCTGAGGCCAGTCGATTCGGGTGGTCACGATCCGGGGATGAAACAGATACACCTTGCCCCAGATGTCCGCGAGCATCTCGAGACGCTCGATCCGCTGCTGCTCTGTGACAGCAAATGCAGCGATGGCGGTCAGAATGAGCGTGAGTCCATACCTGCCGAGCAGGGCAACTCGGCCGAATCCTTCTCTGAGCATTCACATGAGTATATTCCAACGGCAGCGTGTGCGTGCGACTGGCGAATACGTTCCTCTTCCAGGGCACATGCTTGTGAAGGCGCCATCTCGACGCTGTTCCGAAGGGATCACGCGCCATCCGGAAATTGAAACCCGGGGCTGCTGAACCGGCATGATACCCTGGCACACCGCTTATTGAAATGCAAGGCCGGCCGTACATTCAAGATTCTTTCGTAGCCGGTTGGTTTTCCCGCCGGAGTATCAGCCTCTGGTTAAGCCGCGCCCCGCGCACCTTGTAGTGAATGGGGACCAACAACCCGATCTCCTTCCAACCTGATCTCCTTTTTGAAACCAGTTGCAGTTTCATCCGCAGCCCAGTCGGCCGTCACTGCGTTGGCGGTGTAAACTGGTCCGCCCAAAATGGCGTTATACTCGCTAGCAGAGCTCGCCAACTCTCCATTTCCCGCTGAACCAACACTACATGCAGATCACCTGAATTTGGATATACTTTTCAGAACAAGATGAAAATCAACACTGACTCCATAGACCGGCGGTCTTTCCTGACTCGCGCCGCCTTAGGCGCCGCCTGCACGCAGGCCTTAGCGACGGCGCAGCAGCCCAGGGATTGGAGCGGCAGGAACCCGTCGCGGTATCCGGATGCGGACCTCATCACTCTGGACAAGCGGTTCGACAAATACAAAATCGGCAATACGCCGATACGCCGGCTGTACACGGGCATGCTGTGGGCCGAGGGCCCGGCGTGGAACGGCGTGGGCCGGTATCTGGTGTGGAGCGATATTCCCAACGACCGGCAGATGCGTTGGATTGAAGACGATGGGCATGTCAGCGTGATGAGGCATCCGGCCGGCAACAGCAACGGCAACACGTTCGACTACGAGGGCCGGCAACTGTCCTGCGAACATGGCAACCGCCGGCTGGTGCGATACGAGTACAACGGGACGGTGACGGTGCTGGCCGACAAGTGGCAGGGTAAGCCTTTGAATGCGCCCAACGATGTGGTGGTGGCCCCGGACGGGGCGATCTGGTTTACCGATCCCGGCTATGGGAGCCTGCTACATTATGAGGGCAACAAGGGGCAGCTTGAGATCAAGGAGGCTGTCTACCGGATCGATGGCAAGACCGAGAAGATGGAGATGGTGACCGATGAGATCTTTAAGCCGAACGGCTTGTGTTTCTCGCCCGACTACAAGAAGCTGTATATCGCCGATACCGGCTCTACCCATTACCCGCAAGCGCCCAGGAACATCAAAGTTTGGGATGTCGCCGATAGCAAGAGCCTGCGCAATGGACGGCAGTATGTGTCGATGGAATTGAGCGGCAGAGGCGCGGGAATCGCGGACGGGATTCGCGCCGATACGGATGGCAACGTGTGGGTAGGCGCCGGATGGGTGGGGGCCGGCTATGACGGCGTGCACGTGTTTGCGCCGGATGGAGTGCGAATCGGGCAGATATTGCTGCCGGAGATCTGCTCGAACCTGTGCTTTGGCGGGCGAAAGCGGAACCGGCTGTTCATGACCGGGAGCCAATCGCTGTACGAGGTATATGTAGAAGCGCAGGGCGCGGGCATCGCATAGGGTAGAATAGGCAGTTTGGTCAACAAACTCGTCGTCGAAAACCTGAAGCACCGTCCGGTGCGGACCCTGCTGAGCATTACCGCAATCGCGGTGGAAGTCACCATGATCCTCACCCTGGTGGGGGTAAGCCGTGGAATGCTGGAGGATTCGCAGAGGCGAGCGCGCGGCGTGGGAGCCGATATCTGGGTGCGGCCTCCCAATAGCTCCGTACTGAGCTTTAGCGCGGCGTCGATGTCGGAAAAGCTGATCGAGTTTTTTGAAAAGCAGCCGCACGTTGCTCTGGCCACGGGCAGCGTGGCGCATGGAATCGGGGGCATTGAACAGATCACGGGCGTCGATCTGGAAAAGTTCAGCCGGATGAGCGGTGGACTGAAGTATCTGGAGGGCGGGCCGTTCCGAAATCCGGAAGACATCATCGTGGATGAGCGCTACGCGGTGCAGAACAAGCTGAAGGTGGGCAGTACGCTCAAGCTGGTGAACCGCAACTGGCGCGTCTGTGGAGTAGTGGAGCCCGGCAAACTGGCGCGCCTTCTGCTACCGCTTCCGATGGTTCAGGAGATGTCTGGTTCACCCGGAAAGCTGAGCCAGATTTTCCTGAAGCTGGACCACAAGGAGAATCTGAACGCGGCGTTGGCGGATTTGAAGCAGAAGATGCCGGAACACAAGATCTACTCGATCGAAGAGTTCACGTCATTATTTTCGGTGAACAATGTGCCTGGGCTGCGGGCCTTCATCGGCGTCGTCATCACACTGTCGGTGGTGGTCGGATTCCTGGTGGTGTTCCTCTCAATGTACACGGCGGTGCTGGAACGTACGCGCGAGATCGGGATTCTGAAATCGCTGGGGGCCTCGCCCGGCTATGTGTTGGGCCTGCTGGTTCGTGAAACTCTCGTGCTGGCAGGGGTTGGGGCGGTAGCGGGCATCGGCCTGAGCTTTGGGACGCGGGTGATGGTGAACGGGCTCGCCGGTCCGTCCTTGTCGCAGATGATAGTAACGGATTGGTGGCCAATCTCCACCGGCATCGCCATTGCCGGAGCGGTGCTGGGCACAGTTTATCCTGGCTGGAAAGCCGTGCATCAGGATGCGCTCGAGGCCTTGTCCTATGAGTAGGGTCCTATGAGTAGCGGGACAAACGGGCACATCATTTGCGTGCGCTCTCTGCGCAAGGTTTACCGCGCCGGCGACATTGAAGTGGAAGCCTTGCGCGGTGTGGATCTGGATGTGCCGCGCGGTGAATTCCTTTCCATCGTCGGGCCGTCGGGGTCGGGCAAATCCACGTTGTTCCATGTGCTGGGCGGGCTCACGCCGGCCACCGGAGGAAGCGTCGAGATCGATGGCGTGGATCTGGCGTCCATGGGCGAGGGCGGGCGCACCGAGATGCGGAAGTCGAAGGTGGGTTTCGTCTTCCAGAAATACAATCTACTGCCAACGCTGAGCGCCGGTGACAACATCGCCATCGCGCGACACATTGCAGGCAAGCCGCTGGAGGCCGACGCCTGGTTCAAGGATGTGCTCAAACTGTTGGGCATTGAGTCGCGGCTCCATCATAAACCGCGAGCGATGTCGGGGGGCGAGCAGCAACGGGTGGCCATTGCGCGGTCGATTGTGAACCATCCTGCGATCTTGTTGGCCGATGAGCCGACGGGAAACCTCGATACAAAGAATTCCGAGGCTGTGTTGGGCGTGATGCGCGATCTCAATCGCCGAATGGGGCAGACCATTCTGATGATCACGCATAACCCCGAGGCTGCCGCCTTCGGAGATCGTACGGTACACATGCGCGACGGGCGCATCGTGAGTCAGACACCCCCCGCGAAGCGGGTGGCTTGATGAGTTGGACCGCCTCAAAGGCGGTTGGTCCATTGGTCTAGGCGTCGCGCGGTGCGCGCCTTATTGCTTCATTCAGAACTGTCCGTTGTTGCTATCCGCGACCTCCTGTTCGCGGATGTTTTTGCGTACCTGCTCCAGCTCGAATCCGACGGTCGACACTGCATAACCACGCGCCCAGAAGTGTTCTCCGGAGAAGTTCCTCTCCTTGCCAGATAGGCGCGCGATCGCGATGGCACTCTTGCCTTTCAGAAAACCAATGACCGACGCCACCGGATGCTTTGGCGGAATCGTGATGCCGATGTGCATGTGCACATGGTCAGGCATCAGATGCCCTTCTATGCTGACATTCCTTCTGCCGGGCCAGCGCATGGAAGATCGGCCCCAGTTGACGCCGTATCTGGCCGAAGATGGCCTTGCGCCTCCCTTTGGGCACGAACACTACATGGTATTTACAATCCCATTTGGAATGGAATAGACTTTGGTAAAACTCAGACATAAAATCCTCTCCTTACGTGGGTCATCAAGCCACTTGGGGAGGATTTTACGCCCGAAACGACTCTGGGAACGGTCAAACCTCTTCGAGTCTCACTGGTCGAACCAGTGGCTTACCAATTTCAGTTAAGCCCTGGACCTCCTTTGTGATACTAGGTCAGCGTTAGACGGTCCCATCCATAACGGGGAAGCTTCCGCTCGTTGCTACGCCTCAACCCCGTGTTCTTGGAGCATTGCGGTGAATTCATGGCGATCGTTTTGAAGGGCTGCATCGAACGGCGTAAGGCCCTCATTACTTCGGATCTTCGCATCAGCACCCGCAGCAATAAGAAGCTCCGCGGCTGGAACATGGCCTTCGACAGCCGTCATACACAGAGGCGTTAAACCTTCACTGTTCTTTGCGTTGACATCAGCCCCTTTGGCGATGAGCAGCCGCACCATAGCGTCATTTCCCTGCATGGCGGCCAAATGCAATGGCGTAAAGTCGCTCGGACGGAACTTGGTGCAAACATCCGCACCCTTGTTAATGAGCAACTCTACGGCCGCGGTGTGTCCGCGGTTGGCGGCCATAAGCAATGGCGTCGCTCCGCCCTTCGTTTGCAGATGGATATCTGCACCTTTGGCGACGAGCAATTCTAGCGTCTCCGTATGGCCATTTTGCGCCGCTGCATGAAGGGCGGTACAACCATCGCAAGACATTGCTCCGATCTCTGCTCCTTTGTCTATAAGCAGCGCAATAACGGAGGTGTGTCCACCAAGCGCGGCCCTGAACAAAGGAGTCGAACCATCTTCGACCGTTGCGTCAATTTCAGCCCCACCCGCGATGAGGATCTCGATGAGTGACCTGTGCCCATTCTGGGCTGCCGCGTACAATGGGGTTGCCCCGCCATGGCCGGTGGTGTTCACATCCGCACCTTTCGCAATCAGGAGTTCGGCGATTGCCCGTTTGCCCGCCAGCGCCGCTTGCATGAGAGGCGTCGTTGTAAACTTTCCCCGATAGTTTACATCAACACCTTTTTCGATGAGATGCCGGACCCAGTCTAAGTTCCCTAACGCTACGGCGGAATGAAGTTGGCAGAGTTGTCCGAGCCCGCGCGATGCGAAGAACAAGTAGAATCGCAGCATTGTCCGCTGCAATCGCGCCCTACGTCGCCCGGAAATGGCATCTTTCTTGTGCCTCTGCATTTCCCAGCCTGAATCGATCTCCTTTTGGTAGCCTGCAGCGGCACGATCCAACCACAAATAGGCTAGATCCGGGTCGTGCGACACTCCCTCTCCATTTGCCAGGTACATAAGGCCCAGGTTGTATTGAGCCGAGGCGTTTCCTTCCTCAGCAGCCTTGCTCAAGTAAAAGGCGGCCTGGTCGGGGTCCCATGGAACGCCGTGGTCGTTCGAGTAAAGGAAGGCGCCAAGTGTAGCTTGAGCGTCGACCGAACCCTGCTCTGCCGCACGACGATACCATTTCACAGCTTCTCCGAAGTCCTGGTCTACACTCGTCCCGGATGCGTAGAAAGTAGCGACACTATTTTGAGCAGTAACGTTTCCCTCCTCGGCATTTCGCAACGCTTCTTGAAAGAAAGCGTCGTCATCCACATCCGGCTCCTCTATCGTTCCTTGGATAGCTTCACCATGCGCACGGAACGTGCCGCCATTATGTTGACGCGCGTCGGCCACAATCTCCACCAACGTCGATCGGCAAGGGCCGGTCCTTTTCGCAGCTTCGGATTCACAGAGCTGCAACACAATGGCGTGCTTAGTCGCGTTAGACGTCAGCGACCACTTTCCCGCGGCCTTGAGCGTCAAATGACATTCGTCCCCCGACAGCGAAAAGGGAAGCAACTTCGAGATAGCGAACAGGCGGCCGGGATCCGTCGCATTAGTACAGTAGCAATCGAGGTCCTGCTGCGTGATGACCACCCCGCGCTCCAGATCGCACAGGATGCCGGCGCCCTTCCGTAGGCTTCGAATAATCACTTTTATCCGAGCCCGGCCCCAGAACGGCAACTTCCTCTCAGAGGAAAATTTCAGCCAGTCTTCCAGGTGCCTCCGAATGCGGTCTGGCCTTGAAAGTACCTCGATAATCGGAAGCACTGCATCTGTATTCCCTGTCGCCATAAATTCGAACCAGTGCATGTCCATTGGGGATTCCGGCGAAGGCGAACACTGATTCCAGAGG
>JAENWC010000126.1 GCA_016650235.1 Terriglobia bacterium | reverse complement strand
GACCTCGTACCCCGGAAGACAAGGAACCAGCGCAAAGGGCCGCGCAGCAGGCTCCGTTTTGCGCTGCCAAAATTGGTTCCTCCATGAACGCACTCAAACACGGCTTCTCCTCCACAAAAATCATCGTCATGGCCGGCCAGGAACACGACTTCCTCAAACTGCAATCCGACCTCACCGCGCAAGTCCGCCCGGAAGGCGCTCTCGAACTCACGCTCTTCCAGCAGCTCCTCCGCGATGCCTGGACTCTCCATCGCGTCGAGCTCCGGCAAGTCGAAATGGCGGACTCGGGCCGCGACTCCATGTTCGACCCCGATTGTGAAAAAGAGTTCGATCGCATCGAACGCTACCACTCCCGTTACCAAAGCTCCTTCCACAAATCCCTCCGCCAATTGCGCACTCTGCAAACCAACCGCATTGTGCAGTCCCTTTTGCCCGAACCCCTGGGCAAAGGTTCGCTCCCGGCCACAGTCAAAGCTACTGAAATCGTGGCTCTTGCAAAACGAACTAACAAATCCTGGACTGCACTCGCTATCAACACCCTCATCGAGGCCACCAAACGCTCCCAGGCGGACTTTGCCTCCTCTTAAGGAGCCACCAAATAGCCTCAACTCCCTTCCTCACTCCCCTCACTCCAACCCCCATACCCTACTTGCGCCCGAACCGTCGTAGGATAGTCAAAGACATGATTGGTTACTATTGGCCGAGACAGAAACGCTTCCGGGCGGCATGGCTGTGCGTGGCGTTGATGATTGCTGGAGTCGTCCTGCAGTTCATCGCCAAACCCGCCGTCACCGTTGACTTCACCCGCGACATCCAACCGGTCTTCGAAAAATCCTGCTACTCCTGCCATGGCCCCAAAATGCAGATGGGCGGCCTGCGCCTCGACGCGCGGGCACTCGCCTTTTCCGGCGGACAATCGGGAAAGTCCATCGTGCCGGGCCAGGCCGCGGCCAGCCTGCTCTACCAACGCGTGGCCGGTATCGGTGAACTGGCGCGCATGCCCATGGGACTCAAACCGCTGGACCCCGCCGAGGTGCATCTCATCGAGGCCTGGATCAACCAGGGCGCGCACTGGCCCGAAGCCGCCCTCTCGCAGGCTGCCCCGAGCAAGAAGCACTGGGCCTTTGTCGCGCCCGTGCGTCCAGCCTTACCCGCCGTTAAGAACAAGTCGTGGCCGTCCAATCCTGTGGATCAATTCGTATTGGCGCGGCTGGAAATGGAGAGCCTGCGTCCCTCCGCGCAGGCCGGTAAGCTCACCCTGCTGCGCCGCCTCAGCTTGGACCTGACCGGTCTCCCTCCCACCATCCAGGAAGTCGATGCGTTTCTCAAAGATTCGAGTCCCAAGGCCTACCAGAAGCAGGTGGACCGGCTGCTCGCTTCCCCGCACTACGGCGAACGCTGGGCACGCCATTGGCTCGATGCCGCCCGTTACGCCGACTCCGACGGTTTTGAAAAAGACAAGCAACGCCAGGTGTGGTTCTATCGCGATTGGGTCATCAACGCTTTCAATCGCGATCTTCCCTATGACCGCTTTCTCACCGAGCAACTGGCCGGCGATCTGCTCCCCAAGGCAACGCAGGATCAGCGCGTGGCCACCGGCTTTCTGCGCAATTCCATGATCAATGAGGAGGGCGGCATCGATCCGGAACAGTTCCGCATGGAGGCCATGTTTGATCGCATGGACGCCATCGGCAAGAGCATGCTCGGCATCACCATACAATGCGCCCAGTGCCACAACCACAAATATGATCCGGTGACGCAGGAAGACTACTATCGCGTCTTCGCCTTCCTCAACGACGCGCATGAATCCATGGCCGCCGTCTACACTCCGCCCGAGCTCCAACGGCGCGCGCAAATCTTGCAACGCATCAACGAAATTCAGCAGGATCTGCGGCACCGCACGCCGGATTGGCCCGCGCGCATGGCCGCATGGGAAACGCAAGCGCGGAAAAACCAGCCGGAATGGATAGTGGTGAAGCCTGAGGTGGACGATATTTCCACCGGCGGCCAGCGCTATCTTCCAATGGAGGATTCCTCGCTCCTGGCACAAGGCTACGCGCCCACCAAGCATCGCGTCAAGCTCACCGTCAAGACCGCTGTCAACAACATCACAGGCTTCCGCCTCGAGCTCTTGAACGATCCTAACCTCCCCCTCAACGGTCCCGGCCGTTCCACGCAGGGCATCGGCGCACTCACTGAGTTTGAAGTGGAATCGGGCGAGACCAAAGTGTGCATCCTCCAAGCCTCCTCCGATCTCAATCTGCCGGAAGCCCCGCTCGCCCCGATGTTCCACGACAAAACAAACAAGCGCCGCGTCACAGGCCCCATCTCCTACGCCATCGACGGCAACGACCTCACCGCATGGGGCACAGACGCCGGTCCCGTGCTGCGTAATCTTCCTCGCCAGGCAGTCTTCCAGGCGGCGCAGCCTGTCTCCCACGCCGGCGGCGCCGTGTTGCATTTCTACCTCAGCCAAAAGCACGGTGGCTGGAATAGCGACGACAATCAGAGCTGCAATCTGGGCCGCTTCCGGCTCTCCATCACCACGGCGAAGGATCCAGTGGCTGATCCGCTGCCCGCCGAAGTCCGGCAAATCCTTAGTGTCCCCGCTCCTGAAAGATCCCTGGCGCAAACCGCCGCCGTGTTCAACTACTGGCGCACTACGGTTCCGGAATGGCAAGCCGCCAACGATGAGATCGCCTCGCTCTGGAAGCAGCACCCGGAAGGATCTTCCCAATTGGTTCTCAACGCGCGCCGGCAGACGCGCATGACCACCATCCTTTCCCGCGGCGATTTCCTGAAGCCCGGCAAAGAGGTGAATCCTGGCGTGCCTTCCTTCCTCCATCCATTGCCTCCCGATGCCTCCCCCGACCGGCTCGGGTTTGCAAAATGGCTCACCGCCCGCAACTCGCCCACCACCGCCCGCGCGTTCGTGAACCGTGTGTGGCAGTCCTACTTTGGAACCGGACTCGTTTCCACCAGCGAGGATCTGGGCCGGCAGTCCGAAACTCCCTCGCACCCGGCTCTGCTCGACTGGCTTGCGGTGGAATTCATGGAACGCGGCTGGAGCATGAAGGCGCTGCACCGTATCATCGTCAACTCCAGTACCTACCGCCAAAGTTCTCACCTCACCCCGGAGCTGCTCGAGCGCGACCCCAACAATCGACTGCTCGCCCGCGGTTCCCGCTTCCGCGTCGATGCCGAGATCGTTCGCGACGTCGCGCTGGCGGCTTCCGGATTGCTCAACCCAGCCGTTGGCGGCCCCAGCGTCTATCCGCCTGCGCCCGATTTCCTCTTCCAACCGCCGGTCAGCTACGGCCCCAAAATCTGGAATGAGGACAAGGGGCAAGACCGCTACCGCCGCGCGCTCTACACACACCGCTACCGCTCGGTCCCCTATCCGATGCTGCAAATCTTTGACGCCCCCAACGGGGACACCTCCTGCGTGCGCCGCAGCCGGTCCAATACTCCGCTGCAAGCCCTCACCACTTTGAACGAGCCCCTATTTGTGGAATCGGCCGCCGCTCTCGCCAAGCTCACTCTCGCCCAAGGTGGCCCAACCGATTCCGCGCGCCTCACGTTCGCGTTTCGCCGGTGTACGGCGCGCAAGCCAAACCAGCGCGAATCCGACGTGCTTCTGAGTTTCCTCGCCAAACAGCGCGAGCGGTTGGGCGAGGACGCCGCTTGGAAAGCGCTCTCGCGCGTCCTGCTCAATCTCGATGAGACGATCACCAAGGAGTAAGTGCATGAGTATCTCCCGTCGCTGGTTCATAAACGAGTGTGGCATCGGAATGGGCGCGCTGGCCCTGCGCCAACTTGCCCAAGCCGCCTCGGATCCCCTTGCCCCCAAACAGCCGCACTTCCCCGCCAAAATCAAGAACGTCATCTTCCTCTTTATGGCCGGCGCACCCTCACACCTCGAGATGTTCGACTACAAGCCGCAACTGGCCAAGTTCGACGGTACGCTTCCGCCTGCCGATCTCTTGAAAGGCTACCGCGCCGCGTTCATCAACCCGAGTTCCAAACTTCTTGGACCCAAGTTCAAATTCTCCAAACACGGCCGCAGCGGCGCGGAGTTGTCGGTACTAGTCCCGCATCTATCCAAAATTGTGGACGACATCACCATCGTCAAGTCCATGACCACCGACGCCTTCAACCATGCGCCCGGCCAACTGCTCATGAACACCGGGACGCAGCAGTTCGGCCGCCCGAGCATGGGAGCCTGGGTCACATACGGCCTTGGAAGCGAGTCGCGTGACCTGCCTGCCTTCGTCGTGTTCAGTTCCGGTAAAAAGGGGCCCAGCGGCGGCAACTCCTGTTGGGGTTCCGGTTTCCTGCCCACCGTCTATCAGGGCGTCCAGTTCCGCGGCTCCGGTGATCCCGTGCTCTATCTTTCCAACCCCGAAGGCGTTGATCCAACGTTGCAGCGCGACTCCCTCGATGCGATTCGCAACATCAACCAGATGCGCCTTGATGCCACAGGGGACCCGGAAGTGGACACGCGCATCAACTCCTTCGAGATGGCTTTCCGCATGCAATCGAGCGCGCCCGAACTGATGGATCTATCCAAAGAACCCAAGCACGTACTGGATCTATACGGGGCCGAGCCCGGCAAGCCTTCCTTCGCCAACAATTGCCTGCTTGCCCGCCGCTTGGTGGAACGCGGCGTCCGCTTTGTGCAGCTTTATCACGAGGCCTGGGATCAGCACGGCAACCTCGTCAAAGACATTCAGATCAACTGCAAGGATACAGATCAGGCCAGCGCGGCTCTCGTGCAGGATCTCAAACAGCGCGGCCTGCTCAAGGACACGCTTGTCATCTGGGGCGGCGAGTTCGGTCGCACCCCCATGGTGCAGGGCGGCAGTGACGGCCGTGATCATCACCCCAACGCCTTCACCATGTGGATGGCCGGCGGCGGCCTGAAACCGGGATTGACTCTAGGCGAAACCGACGAGCTCGGATTCAATGTCACCAGGGACAAGGTGCACGTGCACGATCTGCACGGGACCATCCTCCACCTGCTCGGCTTTGATCACACCAAACTCACCTTCCGCTCCCAGGGCCGCGACTTCCGCCTAACCGATGTCCACGGAAGCGTGGTGCGGAAGCTGCTCGCCTAAGCATTCACAGCCCGCCAATGTTTATTTTCTCCCCACATCACAAACATATGTTTGCCTTTACAACCCTGCCAGATCTTCTACACATCTCCCTCTTTGTCTACAGCCATGCAATCCTCAAATCAGAAGGAGTCTCACTTGCCTCCCCTGCTGTTTGAAAATTGAATATTCTCCCGGCGCCGATAGCCATCGACGCAAACGATAGCCCCGCCCGCAAGGACGGGGACTCAGCTTTGGCCCTTTGGTGCTAACTTAACTAAGCCCCGCGGCCCGGGCCCCGTCCTGCGTGCTCTATTATCTAAAATGCCTGGACGTCAGGTCTTTCGGACTATCACTAGCGTGATGTCATCCACAGCCGCCGCGGTGTCTATGAACCGTTCCAGCGCCTCATGTACCGTTTCCACAATCTGTTGGGCCGGACTATGACGCATCTTCATCAGCTCTTCAAGAAACGGCGCCTCGTCGTATTCCTCGTCAGCCGCGTTGCGCGCCTCCGTCACCCCGTCGCTAAACAGGGCGATTACGTCGCCTTTCTCCAGCCGGGCTGTGCCGGCCTGATACTTCAATTGCCGCATGATTCCGAGCACCGGCCCGCCCTCTTCCAACCGTTCCACCGTGCCGTCCACGCGAACCACAAACGGAGGATTATGCCCGGCATTGCAGTAGCTGTAGTCTCCGGTGACCGGGTCAAACATCGCCATAAAAAAAGTGATGAACCGGTTGCCAGGGCAGTTGGCAGCCACGCCGCGATTCAGGCGCGTTACGAACTCCGCCATGTCCTCGGTATCTTCGGCTAGCATCTGTACGCGGGCTTGCAGGCTGGACATCATCATTGCGGCAGGCAATCCCTTTCCCGCCACATCGGCGACAATGACGCCGAATCGCCCGCCCGGCAGCGGCAGGTAATCGAAATAGTCGCCTCCCACCGACCGGCACGGAATGCTGTGTCCGGCGATGTCCAACCCCGCAACATTCGGCTGGCCTTTGGGAAACAGATTACGCTGAATGTCGGCCGCCTGCTCCAACTCCTTCGCCATCATTCGCTCGGCCTGCTCCACCTCGAGTAGACGGGAGTGCTCAATCTTGATGGCGGCGATATTTGCCATCACGGTGAGCAGATTCAAGTCCTCGCTGGTGAAGGGCCGCACAATGTGCGGGGAGTCGACGTAGATAAGCCCAATCACGCTGTCGGCCGTTTGCAGCGGAACCGCAATCAGGCTCCGCACCTGCTGCTGCACAATGGTCATGCTGCTCTTGAGCAGATCATCCACGCGCGCGTCCTGCACCAATAGCGACATCTTCTCCTGCAGGACGCGATCGCGCACCACATGGCTGATCCGGAATCCTTCCCCCTGATTGGCGCGTACCAACAACTCGCCGTTCTCCACCGTCATCAGAACGCCCCGCCGCGCGCCCACCGATTCAATCGAGAGCCGGAGGATCACGCGAAACAGCTCCGGCAACGGCCGGTGGACTGACAATTCACGGCCCGCATCCATCAACGCCTGTACAAGGTTCGGGCTGCCGAGGGCCGGATTGGCCAACACGGCTTCCAAGCCGCTTTCGGTGGAAGAGACCAGATCTTCCAAATGGGTGCTGACACTGGTGGACCCGATGGTGTCGATATCGTCCTCGATAAAGATGAGCGTCTGATCCCCATTGCTGTTGGGATCTTCCATCACCATGGTCACCCGCCCCACGACAATGCGGTCACCGAGCGCCAATTTTTGCCTGCCCGTCAACTTCTGGCCATTGAGCACCGTGCCATTCTTGCTGCCCAGATCCAGGACGCAATACTCGCCATCGTGCATCTCGATGGCCATGTGATGCCGGGACAATATCGGATCATCCGGATACGACAGGTCATTGTCGGAGGAGCGTCCCAGTGTGATCCGTCTCCCGTCCAGCACCATCGTGCTGGAGGTTCCGTCCTGGAGTTGAATGAGAAGTTCAGGCGTCATTTCAGCCACGCTCCACGCCCAATATTTTGCGATTGCGGGCAGTGTCGGAGGAGGCGCCGGCGAAATCGTCAAACGCCTTTGCCGGTGTTTCAATCAACATGGACCGCAGGAATGGAGCGCCTTCGGCCGCCCCTTGCGCGCTGTCCTTGTAGCAGCATTCCCATTCCAGCACGGCCCAGGAACTGTAACCCACGGCGGTCAGGCGCGTAAAAACCTGCTTGAAATCCACCTGCCCGTCCCCCAGGCTGCGGAACCGGCCGGGCCGGTTCTTCCAGTCCTCAAACCCTCCGTAAACACCGGCCCGCGCCGATGGCCGGAACTCGGCATCCTTGGCATGGAAGGCCTTGATGAACGGCCCATAGGCGTCAATGTAGCCGATGTAGTCCAGGCATTGCAGGATGAAGTGCGAAGGATCGTAGAGAATATTCGCGCGCGCGTGCTTCCCCGTGGCTTCGAGAAATCGCTCGAAGGTCACGCCGTCATGCAGATCCTCGCCAGGGTGGATCTCGTAGCACAGGTCTTGCCCGTGTTGATCGGCAAAATCCAGGATGGGTTTCCACCGCTTGGCCAACTCCTTGAACCCTTCCTCCACCAATCCAGCCGGGCGCTGCGGCCAGGGATAAACGGTGGGCCACAGCAGCGCGCCGCTAAAAGTGGGAACGGCCGAGAGGCCCAGGTTGGCCGAGGCGCGGATCACCAGCATCATCTGTGCAACCGCCCATTCCGTGCGCGCCTTGCTGTTGCCGCGTACGGCGGGGTCGGCAAAAGCGTCGAACAATTCGTCATAGGCCGGATGCACCGCGACAAGTTGCCCCTGCAGATGCGAAGAAAGCTCCGTGATGGCCAGCCCGTTGCATTGCCCTTTCAACTCGTCGCAATAGGTCTTGGACTCGGCGGCCTTCTTCAGGTCCATCGCGCGTCCGTCCCAGGAGGGGATTTGCACGCCGATATAGCCCAGCGACTTCACCCACTTAGTAATATCCGGCAGATTGTTGAACGGGGACTCATCGCCCATAAACTGCGCGAGGAAGATGGCTGGTCCTTTGATTTGCGGCATAGCTTATCGATTATCCTACGGCGCATTGCCTCCGTGCACTTTGCGCCCGTCCAGCACCGTCATCCAGACTTCAATGTCCTTGATCTGCTCTTCCGGCACGGTCAGGTAGTCCTTGGTGAGCACCGCGAAATCGGCCAGCTTACCCGGCTCGATCGACCCTTTTTGCTTCTCTTCGAAGGTGAGCCATGCTCCGGCCAGCGTCCACATGCGCAGGGCTTCCATGCGTGTAATGCGCTGCTCAGGTCCGAGCACATTGCCATCGGCCATCCGGCGCGTGACGGCCATCCACATCCCGTAGAACGGATGGTAGGCATTGATGGCCTCCCGCGGATGGAACCGGATCATATGGTCGGACCCTCCGGCCACCACGATCCCGGCATCCAGCAATGAACGTAGCGGCAGAAACCACTTCGATCGCTCCGGCCCAAACACCCCGCCCAGCACCGGGCCATCAAAATGATGCCACTGCGGCTGGCAATCAAAGGCCACGCCCAGCCGCTTGGCGCGCGCTATCGCTTCCGCGTTCGGGAAGTTGCCGTGTGTTACTACGAAGCGCTTTTCCCGGATCGGACTATCTTTGTCGGCAGCCTCATAGGCATCCAGCAATACATCAATTGCGCCGCCGCCGGTGGTATGGGACGTCATTTGCCAGCCCAAACGATTTGCCGTGCGCGCCATCTGGACCACATTCTCGCGCGGAACATTCAATACCCCGCGATAGTCGGGGTCCGTGTAACCATACACGCCGGTGCGTTCTCCGTACGGCTCCCTGAGGTAGGCGGTCCCAATGAGAATGCCGCCATCGACGATGGTCTTCAGCGATCCGGTGCGCAGCCAGTCATCGCCCCAGCCGGTGACAAACGGGATGCCCTCAATCTCGCGCCGTACATCATCGGGGGAGCCCTGCGCATTCACGAGGAAGGTCACCGAGGTTCTCACCGTCATCTGCCCGCGCCGGTGCAGCTCCTGATAAGTGCGGAATCCTTCCGCGCGCTGCCCGCGGTCAATGGTGGAAGTGATGCCGACGCGGTTGTAGGCCGCCTGCATGCTCTGGAGCGCCTTAAGGCGTTCCGCATCCGAGTAGGAACGCGAGGCGCGCAGAGCGCCCAGCAATTGGGGCGCCCCCAGTATCAGCCCGGTGGGCTCGCCGGCGGAATCCTTGATGATCTTGCCGTTGACTGGTTGGCTGGTCTCCCGCGTGATGTTCAGCTTCTTAAGCAAGGCGGAGTTGAGCACCGATGCGTAGCCGTTATCGGTCATCGCCAAGCGTGAGCCAACGGCCGCGTCCAGATCGTGCCGCGTTGGATACCGCTTCTCGGCCAGGCGCGTCGAATAGATTTTCGGGACAAAGAGAACCTGACTGGCAGGCTTCGTGGAGGCCAGCTTCTTGAGGTAGGCCTGTATCTCCGGAATCGAACTCATCACCGGCACCGGTCCGTCGATCTCGCTGAGCGCGGCGCCGATCGGGTGCGTGTGGCTGTCATTCAAGCCAGGCACGACCGTACGTCCGCCCAGGTCCACTTCCACCGATCCGGGTCCCGCCGCTGCCCGAACCTCGGCCAGTGAGCCCACTTTGATGAAGCGGTTCCCTTCCACCAGAAACGCCTCGGCTGCCGGATGCGCATCCCATAAGGTGATCACTCTCGTATTGAAGTAGACTGTACCGGCCGAAGCCGCCAGGGACACGGTCAGCAATGAGGGAATCAGGCGGATCACAGTTTCACCCGTAGGCCTTTCTCCAGGTAATCCTTGTTCCTCCGCAGCATCTCGTCAATGCTGCCATCGCCCGGACGCGGCGGATCCAGATCCAAGGTGATCCAGCCCTGGTAGTTTTGGTTGCTCAACAAGGCATGCACCGCGAAAAAGTCCACGCCGCCCGTGCCGAGGTCTTTGTATAGATTCACCTTGCGATGTTCCTCTTGCGTGGGCGTGGCCCCTCGATAGCCGCGGTACTTGGCCTCGGTGTCCTTGAAATGGACCGCGGCTACACGGCCGTACTGCTCCCGGATCAGCGCAACCGGATCCATGCCTCCCAGCGTCAAATGCGCCGTATCGGTGACCAGATAGACAAGCGATGGATCGGTCTTGCGAAGCACGAAATTTATTTCTTCCTCGCGCTCCAGAGGCGACCAGATGTGCGGATGCGGCGCCAGCTTCAATCCAAGCGCCTTTGTGCGGCGGCCCAATTCATTCAGCCCGTCAGCCAAAGAGGACAACTGATCTTTAGTGGGACCGCCTTCCGGCCGCCGTCCCATGTTGATCTTGCAATGCCGGCAGCCAAAAACGGCGATGAAGTCCCCCGCAAACCGGACATGATCCTCCACGGTCCGCGCGCGGCTGGCCGGATCGAGAAAATCCACCATCATGTTGCCGCCATTGGAGCAGGACACCATCTGGATGCCCGCATCGTCCAACAGCCGCTTCAATTCCCTGGGCCGGTCCAGATACTTGGTCACGTGCTGCCGGAACGGCTCGATGCCCTTGAATCCGAACCTGGCCGTGGTTTGGATGCCTTCCTCGATATTGTTCTGCCAGATAAAGCCGCTGCTGGCAAAGCGTATTCCCGCCGTCGCCGCACGCGCGGCAACCGTTCCCAACACCGCCATAAGGAAATGACGCCGGTCCTGCTGGTCCATAAATCCTCCTTGTGCTCGACTAGCATTCGTATGGCATACTTCTTTCTTAATTCCTCGAGTGTAGCGAATCCAGCCTCACTGAGCGTGTTGTAGCAGAAACTATTAAGCTGCTTTTCTCCGGCTGTCCCTTCGGCATGAAATAGTATTCTTGTCGTGCCGCCAACACTCCTTATAACCTCGCTGAATTTCTTTGCCTCGTAGAGGCGATATGCGGTCTCCTCCAGGCTGCTCGCTAGCGGGTTATAGGGACGCTGCCTGAACATGAGCAGGGCGGCCTGTCCACCTTCGCCTGTCGCGTGCACATCATGAACGATCTGGACTGTTGCTTTTTTCTTATACAACTGAAGGTCAATCATGGTTGGCTCGCCACTGCCAACAAATCCAGTGATTAATAATTGACCATAGCTCTTCGGGCCGCAGATGACCGAGGATGCGAATCTAGATGCTGTATCGCTGAGTCGCTGCCAGATTTCCTCAACTGTATTGGCAAAACCATCCCGTACTATGTCTGCCTTCAATGCGTCGCACAGTTGCCGGGATGTATTCCAGTCTCCGGCCATCAACGCATGCCAATTCCAGCCGAAACTATACTGTTTCGTTCCGCCATCTGACGCGCCCCAGTCGGCACCGTCCAACAGTCCGTCAGAACAGAGGACGAACAGCGGACGCCCATCAATTCCAACACACTGTGCCGCGATGCATACCGTCATAGCCCTGACAGCATATCGCATATGCCTGAGCGGTCGCCGATGGATTACTGGCGGGCGGATCGCCGGGATCGCCGGGTGAGCCGGGGATAGAGTCCAACAGACGCTAGGCACGTGTCAAGCCCCATCCGGACCCCTCCGGACCAAACTGGCCCAATACCGGACGAAACCTATGCAGTGAACTAAACCGCCGCGCGGTATTGGTCTTTGCCTGGGCTAACGTCACGGGTTGCTCCTGAGAAATACTGGATCAGGTTTATCGCCAAATAGACCAATCCCAATCTCAGGAGCATCCCATGACACGACTTCGTCAACGCATGATCGAAGACATGCAACTGCGCAATCTCGCGCCTGCCACACAAAGTCACTATATCGCGCACGTGACCTCCTTCGCCGAGTTCTACTGGAAGAGCCCGGAGTTTCTCGATCAGGAAGCGGTTCGCCAGTATCTGCTGTATCTGCGCAACGAGCGCAATCTCTCCCCGGAGAGCATAAACGGGCAGGTCTCGGCCCTGAAGTTCCTCTACCTGACCACGCTGGAAGTGCCCTGGAGCGAGGCGGATTTTCCGCGCGCCAAGCAGCCTTACCGGCTTCCGGTGGTGTTGAGCCATGAAGAACTGGTTCAGTTTTTCGACCACGTTCCCAGTCTGCGCTACCGCGCCGCGCTGATGCTGTGCTACGGAGCCGGCCTGCGGGTTTCCGAGGCCGTGGCGGTGAAAATCTCCGACATCGATTCGGAGCGCATGCTCATCCGCGTCGAGCAGGGCAAGGGTGGCAAGGACCGTTACACCATGCTCTCGCCCCGGCTGCTGGAGGTGCTGAGCCTATCCTGCCGCGCCGCGCAGCCGCAAGAGTATCTGTTCCCATCCTGGCGTACCGGCACGCACCTGCACGCCGCCAGCCTCCAGCAGGCCTGCCGTGACGCCTGCCTGCGCAGCGGACTGCGCAAGCGCGTCACCGCCCACACCTTGCGCCACAGCTTTGCCACCCATCTGCTCGAAAATGGAACCGACGTTCGTGTGATTCAGGTGCTGCTCGGGCACAGCCGGATCGACACCACGGCCCGCTACACCGCGGTAAGTCCCCAACTCATCGGCGCCACGCGCAGTCCGCTCGACCAGCTGGACCGCAAGCCCGCACCGGCCCGCCGGCAACCGAAGAAGTAGCCATGCCGCGGCCAGCCCTTGAGTTGGCTGACATTTTCCGGCATTACGGCGAGGCTTACCGCGACCGGCACGCCTTGCCGCGCCACCAGTTGCGCGCGATGCGGGCCATCGAAGTTTGCCGCACCGCCGCGCTCGGCGGCCACGTCGAAAAATGCAGCCACTGCGACCATACCCGGATCAGCTACAACTCCTGCCGCAACCGGCATTGCCCAAAGTGTCAGAACCGCGAAAGAGCCGCCTGGCTGGAGCGGCGCAAAGCGGATCTGTTGCCGGTGGAATACTTCCACGTCGTCTTCACCGTACCCGAACCGATCGCCCATATCGCCTTCTACAACCAGGAAACCGTCTATGGCATTCTGTTCCGCGCCGCCTCCCAGACCCTGCTCACCATTGCGCGCGATCCCAAACACCTGGGCGCCGCAATCGGCTTCTTCGCCCTGCTCCACACCTGGGGACAAAATCTGCTGCACCATCCCCACCTGCACTGCGTGGTTCCCGGTGGCGGACTCTCTCCCGATCACCAGCGTTGGATCGGCTGCCGCCCCGGTTTCTTCCTTCCCGTGCGCGTGCTCTCACGCCTCTTCCGGCGTCTGTTTCTCGAAGCGCTCCAAGAGGCCTTCGATCAGGGCAGCCTCCAATTCCACGGGGAACTGGAAGGCCTCCGCAACAAAACTGCTTTCACCGATTACCTGTTGCCTCTCGGCCAAGCCGAATGGGTCGTCTACGCCAAACCGCCCTTCGGCGGCCCGCAAAAGGTGCTTGAGTATCTCGGCCGATACACGCATCGCACCGCCATATCCAACCAGCGGCTGGTATCGATGGAAAACGGCGCGGTCACCTTCCGCTGGAAAGACTACCGGCAGGAAAGCAAATCGAAACTGATGACGCTCGAAGCCGGTGAGTTCATGCGGCGCTTTCTGATTCACATCCTGCCTGCCGGTTTTCGCCGCATCCGTCACTTCGGTTTGCTGGCCAGTTGCCACTCCAAGGACAAACTCGCGCTGTGCCGGCAGTGGCTCACCGATCCGATCACCGCACTGCTGCCGCCCCCAGAGGTCTGCCGCCAGCTCCTACAGGCCCTCATCGCCGAACCGTCCCGCTGCCCGCAGTGCGGCATCGGAGAAATGATCCGCGTGGAAACCCTGCCGGTGTACTTGTGGCCCGCCAAGCCGCCTGATACCTCATGATGTGCCGCCACACAGTTCCGATCGAGAGCAGCATAGCTCGGGCCTGCCCTGCAGAGTCGAGTTGTGTCCGCCCACCTCATTTCAGTAAAAACCGGCCCACCGAGGGCGGCCCTCAGCGGATCCGGCCCAAGAAAATTCATGCCTCACACCGGACCGCCTTGGGCCGGATCCAAACATCGGAGCCGAAACAATCTTCTTTCCCCCGGCATCACAGCCTGAGGGAGCATTCAATCCCCATAGCCGGCCATTTCGGTTGCGGTTCAGTTCACTGAACGGTTTCGCCACTCGCGCGCCGTGCCAACCGCTTCGCCCCAACTCTCCTCTCGCGCGACCGACGAAACCTATGCATTCCGAAAATCGGAAAATCTCGATCTGCCCCCTTTTCAACCACATAACTGTTCACGTTTCGCGCTTTTCTCATCCCCCCCTGCTAACTTCAAAACGGGCAGCACCATCGCTCCAATCTGAACAGCAAAGGATCAAGACAATGTCCGCTTTAACAAATTTC
>JAENWC010000125.1 GCA_016650235.1 Terriglobia bacterium | reverse complement strand
GTCACTTGGCCAGGGCCGCTAGCCGGCGCGCTCACCACTGGTTTCACCGCAACTACGGCGGGAGCCGGCGGTTTTGCCGCCGCAGCCATCCTTGCATTCCACCGCGCCTGTAACGCCGTCGCCTGGGTCTCCAACTGGTTGTTAGAATCAGCCAGCGCTACAAGTTTGGACCGGAGCTGCGCGATTTGCGCGCGCATGGGCTCAATCTCCTCTCCGGACGCTGCCAATGGCTGTTGTGCCGTTGGAACCGGGCTGGTTCCAACAAACTCCGCCGCCGCTTCTCCGTAGGGGTTCATCCGTAACCGCACACGTACCGAGCCGGTGGTCCGGATGATCGGCCAACTACCAGTTTTTAAGAGCGCGGCGCTCACTGGAAGCTCCAGCCGCGCCGCTCCGTCCTGTACCTCCAGTTGCGCCGAACTTGCCTGCAGCACCGTCGCAGACGACCTGTCCCACACCGCCCGCAACTGCCCGCCGCTTTCGATCAGGTGCATCGCAACAGCCGTCTCGGGCTCCTGCCGCACATTAGGCAGCAGCAAATAGTAACCTGCGGCTGCGCCAGCCAATATCACTCCGGCGGCCGCGGCGGCAGGCCGTTTCCATCGCCAGACTGTGGCCGGTTGCTCTGTCAGGTCCGCCGGTGGTGGCTCGTCGATCCCGGCATCCAAAAACCGGAGCTCGTGCAGGCCGCGGGGCGGCGGCCCTGCATCGAACTCCAACAAGCTCGAATTCACTTCCGGCCGTCCCTCGCCCGGACGGAAGAAAAATCCCGCGCGTGTGGGCCTCCCCTGATGAGGGCGCACCACCAGCACTAACTGTTCCTGATCGGGAAAGAAACCGTTCCATACGCGCAACTCTTCCTCGCCCAGCGCAATCCCGCTCCGGCTGTGCGATACATACCACCCCACCGGCTGCATTCCTCTCAGCTCGGGTTCCAGCCGATTCCACTCCAGACCGCTGTGCCATTCCGACTCGTCCTTTTCACTCAGCGAAAAGTCCGGACCCTGCCTGTGTTCGCACGGAAGGCTTCTTGACGCGGAGACCCGCACCTCGCCGTCCTCCACCGTCCCATACAGCACGCCGCATACATCCATCCCGCCGCTCGGGGTGTTCTGGTAGGCTTTCACCGCATCTTCCGCAATCCGGTTCACTACCGCGACCGAATACACCACAACCGGAGAGCGATCGGGTACGTGCCAGATCTGGAATTCGTGTTGTGGCTTTGCTCCGAACATCAAACCCTACCGCTCGATCATACGGGATCCGCGGCTTGGGTTCAAGGTGATTGGAGTTTTCACTCGTGCCGGATCGCCATCACACGGATGCAACTCCGCTGAACAGCGGCACGGGCCGCCGATATCGGCCTCGGACGGTGGGGACCACAGGAACGCTAACGGGGCGCCTTTGATTGCGCCTACCGGACCACGAGCACCGAACACGGGGCCTTCCGTGATTATTGTTCCGACGCTTGGACGCCCTGGGCCCAGCAGGTCGCGGGCGTACTCCAGCACCGTATCGGCATCCATTTGTGCTTGTTGCGCGATCCGCATCTCCGGATCGATCCGGTCATGGATCTCGTCCTCAAATCCAAGCCACTCCTGCTCCAGTCCAAGATGCAGCCAAGGCGTCTCCACCACATGCATCAGGGTCAGGTGAGCCGCCTCGAGGTTGAGCAGCGATGCGCGGTCGCAACGGTACGGTATCCCGCCGCGGACCCGTCCACGGCAATCAGCGCTCGAAAACCACTGGGGCTTTGCAGTTCCCTACCCACGAGAATACAGCCGTCGGCATGTTCCACCACCCGGCTGGCGACCGGACCGAGCCCGATGTCCCGCTTGGTTTCGCGTCCTTTTGCACCCACAACCGTGACGCTGAAATCAACTGACATCCGGACAATCGTTTCAGCCGCGGAACCATTCGCGGTTTCAACGGACGAGCGAACCCCGCTCGTCGCCGTGGGGATTAGCACCCTCACGAACGAATTAGAATGCAAGCAGACAGCCAACCTGCCAACCATCTCAGCCCGCCTCAGCGGCGCCTCTGAAAGGACGGCTTGCTGGCAAGCTTCGCGATAGTTTCCGCACTAGGCGCAGGTGGCCGGAGAGTGGGTCAGGTCCTTCCCCGTGGGGATTTCACGCAACCGGCTGAGCCGGTTCCCCCTGGACGGCGTCAATGCGCGGACGCAGCCATTTCGACCACTTCCGGCTTTACCAGCCGGTTGAAGTCCCTGTACCTCATCCGCACCACCTCGTCATGGCGGCCGGCATTGAACGCGATCTCCTCGTCCCTGGTCAAGTGGGAGTCGACTAAGACCGGGTTGTGGTACAGATTCCCGAATGGGGGCATGGCGCCAGTCTCGCAATCCGGAAACAGGTGCTTAAAATCGGCTTCGCCGACCAGTTCCACTTGTCCGGCTCGCGTCGCCGCCCGCAGCAGGCCCAAGTCAATCCGGAAACTGGCCGGCAGCACGGCCATGACCAGCGAACCGTCGATCTTTACCATTACCGTCTTGGCCATTTCCTCGCCTGGCGTGTGAGTCAAAGAAGCTATTTCCTGCGCCGTGTACGCAGTCAGGTGCGGAATCCTCGTGCAATGGACGTGCTCGCGATCAAGATACTCTTTCAGCAATCGGGCGGGCATATTTTCTCCTTATTAGTGGACCACCGGAGGCGGAAGCACTCGATATGTGGACTGTAGAAATGCCACTAGGTCAATCAGTTGCCTCACGCTCATCCGATGCGTATAGTCCGGCATCTTCGACTCCCCTTCCACGGAAATCCGCTCCTTGGGCTGTGAGGCCAGCTTGTGCGATGGATGGATGATCGAGGTCACCAGGTAACCGTCCGTGCGGACCTCGTATACATCGCCTCCCAGCGGGACCTTTGTCGTGATAGCGGACTCGACGGCGGGAAGCTCGACACCTTTCACAGTGTGGCAAGCGTGGCAATTCAATGCGGCAAATGCCGCATTGCCTCTGTCAATATTCCCGTTTTCCGGCAGCCGGAAACCTACCGCGGATTGGCGGGAGGTTGTGCAGCCCGCGGCGCCGGCCAGCGTGAGGATAGTCATTGTCCGGAAGAACAAACTTACCCCCATTGATCACCTCCTTTGACATGGGAAGTGCAATTTCGCTGCCAATGACAATTACCTTCGTCCTCATGCCGGCGCCCCGTGCGTGGACGCTACTAACAAGTCCTTAACCGGGCCCAAACGTGCTCCGCGGCCGTAACGGCGGGAGAAGACTTGCGTGAACTCGGCGCCGAGCAGGAAGACTTGCGCCGAGTAGTAGACCCACACCAGCAGAACCATGAGCGAACCGGCCGCCCCGTAGGAAGAGCCGAGGCTTGTCTTTCCCAGGTAGAGGCCGATCACGAGCTTGCCCAGTGAAAACAGCAATGAGGTTAGGGCCGCCCCTGGCGCCACATCACGCCACTTCAGATCGACGTCCGGCATGACTTTGTAGATCAGAGCAAACAGCCCGGCGATCACAACGAAGGAGAGCAAGGAAGTCAAACCTTGCAGCACATACTCCGGCATAGGCAGGACCCCTTTGAAAAACGACCCCACGGCGGCCAAAAATGCATTCACAATCAAGGAAACGAGCAGCAGGAAGCCGGCTCCCAGCACCATGACAAAGGAAAGAATACGCTCCCTCAATATTCTGATGACGCTGCTGGACCACGGTCTTGTTTGCATCGGAATGTCCCATATTGTGTTCAGCGCGTCGCGCAGTTCGGCGACTACGGCGGTTGCGCCCAGAAACAGAGCCAGCAAGCCGAGGGTGGTGGCCAGGACACCGCTGGCCGGCTCGTGCGCGCCCGCAATCAACTGCCGGGTGACTTCCGCGCCTGCCGTACCGGCAAGGTTTTGAATCTGCCAGACGATCTGACTTTCAGCCGCCTGCCTGCCGGAAATCAGGCTGGCCACGGCGATCACGACGATCAATAAGGGCGCCAGGGAGAGAATCGTGTAGAAGGCGAGTGAGGCCCCCAAGCGGGGAGCGTTGTGTTGGTACCACGCTTGCAGGGCGTCACCCAACAGGGTCTTGGCATCTGCAAATCGAAACGCGGCGTGCGGCGCCGGATGGAGAAGCACAACTCCAGCCTCTGTCTCATCCTCTGAGGCAGACGGCCCTCCCAAAACTCTCTTTGGGTCAATCATGGAGACCGACGATGGCCCCGCCGCAAAAGGTCCGGGGCCAAGTCAAGATAACCGGCAACTCCGATTCTTGATCCTCTGCGTAATGGCGGCCTTACGCCACCTGTTTCCGCGATCGCCATCCGAAAAAGATTAGGCTCAGGAGGCCTATGCTAAGCATCGTTACGCTCCCGGGCTCGGGAATGGCCTCGATGGCACCGTCGCTGAAGCCGGCACTGCCGAAGTCGCTGCGATTGGTGTTGAAGTCGCCACCATCGCTGCAATTGTTGGAAATGGTATTGGTATCCATTGTCACTGCCCCCGTTCGCGCTAAGGCTCTGCCGCACAGGATTGTGGCGCTTGTATTCAAGGTGATGGTTGTAAGCGCGAGAATATTTCCTGCGAAGGCAGTGCCTGTACCGAGGGTCGCGGAACTGCCGACCTGCCAAAATACGCCGGTGTTTGCAGTGCCATTGGTCACGTTAACAGTGGAACTGCTTGCAGTCGTAAGGGTACTCCCAATCTGGAAAACGAAGAGCGCACTCGGGTCGCTCAATGCGTCGAGAGTGAGTATTCCCGTCAACTGAGCCGACGACGAAAAGCGATAGACGCCCGGACCGAGCGTCAATCCACCCAGATCCGAACCAGTCAGGTCGCTAGTGGACGGCAGGACGACGAGCGTATTGTAGGCAGTCGTGACGTCCACCTGAGCCTGTTGCGCGACCGCATCATTATT
>JAENWC010000124.1 GCA_016650235.1 Terriglobia bacterium | reverse complement strand
GATGCACTCCACGCGCGGCCGGGCCAATGTGCTGCGTATGGCGATGGCAGGCCGGTTGGGCGAGGCGGGTCTGGATGAGCACGGTATCAAGGAGGTGCTCGATCTTTGCCTGGAATGCCGTGCCTGCAAGTCGGAATGTCCGGTGGGTGTGGACATGGGCCGGTACAAGAGTGAATACCTGGCTTGGCAGTGGGCGCGGCATGGCACGCCTCTGCGCGCGCGCGTGCTGGGGCATGTGCACGATCTGGCGCGATGGGGAAGCCGGCTGGCTCCGCTGTCGAACCTGTTGGCATCGAGCGGGTTTGGGCGGTGGGTGAACGAGAAGTTGCTGCAAATCGATGCGCGCCGCGTCCCGCCGGCATTCAGCCGGGACACCTGGCAGGAGTGGTTTGCAGGCAGAACGGAGAAAGCACCGGACGTCTATTTCTTCAACGACACGTTCACCAACTATTACAATCCGCACATTGGCATTGCCGCCGCTGAGGTTCTTGCCTCGGGCGGCATCTCCTGTGGACTTGCGCCGAACGTTTGCTGCGGCCGGGGGCTGATCTCGCAGGGACTGCTCGGGGAGGCGCAAGCGGGGGCGCGGCGCAACACGGAGCTGCTGTACGGGCTGGCTGCATCCGGCGCCACTTTTCTCTTCTGCGAACCAAGCTGTTTGTCGGCCATTCGCGACGATGTGCCGGCCCTGTTGCGGGGAGAGGAGCAAAGGAAAGCTGAAGAGGTTGCCAAGGCGGCGTTGTTGTGGGAGGAGTTTGTGGAACGGGAAGCGGCCGGAGGCCGGCTGAAGCTGAACCTCAACCAAGGTCCGGAGGAAATCATCCTGCATGGCCACTGCCATCAGAAATCGATGGGACTGCTGGCGCCGGCGCAGGCGCTTCTATCACGCGTGCCCGGCGCGAAACTCACTACGCTGGACTCGGGTTGTTGCGGGATGGCGGGCTCGTTCGGCTACGGCAAGGAGCACTACGAAGTTTCGAAAGCGATCGGGGAGCGGCGGCTGCTGCCGGCCGCGCGCAGTCTGAAAGCAGGGCAGGTGCTGGTGGCAGCCGGCGTCAGTTGCCGTCATCAGGTGCATGACTTCACCGGCAAGCAGGCCAGCCATCCGGCAGTCCTATTGCGATCCCTTCTCGCCTCCCTATGAACCTCGGCGCCATTTCCGTTGCCGCCCTCGCTACCGCCATTGCCGTGAGTTGTTTCTCGCGGCTGAACGTCGGCCTATTGGCCATCGCGCTGTCATGGATCATCGGCGTCCATTTGGGCGGAATGCCGGTGAAGGAGTTGGTGGCCGGATTTCCGGTGGAACTATTTCTGACGCTGGCGGGCGTGACGCTGTTGTTCAGCCAGGCGCAAGTGAACGGCACGCTGGACCGGCTGGCACATCAGGCGGTGCGCCTGTGCAGAGGGCGCACGGGGGTTGTGCCGATCTTCTTCTTCTTTGCCGGAGCGGTGCTTGCTTCGATGGGCCCGGGCAATATCGCAACGGCCGGTCTGCTGGCTCCGATGGCGATGAACACTGCACTGCGCATGGGTATTTCGCCTTTCCTCATGGCGATCATGGTGGGTAATGGAGCCAACTCCGGCTCGCTATCGCCGATCGCTCCCACCGGGCTCATCGTCGGCAGTTTGATGGCGAAGATCGGACTGGGCGGGATGGAGGTGCGCACGTGGCTCTATAACCTGCTGGCGCACGCGCTGGTTGCGTTCGCCGGTTACCTTTTGTTCGGCGGATGGAAGCTGTTGGCTCATGGAAAGCGGATAGACGCAGTGGAGGCGAACGCGGAACCACTCCTGGGCGGGCTGGAACGGCGCCACTGGATGACCCTGGCGATGATAGCCGCGCTGGTGCTGGGGGTGATTTTTCTGAAGTTGCACATAGGCATGGCCGCCTTCGCCGCGGCCGTGGTGCTGAGTTTGCTGGGCGCCGCCGACGATGCGCAAGCGATCCGCTCGATGCCCTGGGCCACGATACTGATGGTTTGCGGTGTCACCGTTCTCATCAGCCTGATGGAGAAAACCAACGGACTGGAGTTGTTCACCGATCTACTGGCCAGGACATCGACCAGAGCCACTCTCGTTCCGGTATTAGCGGCGATTACCGGACTCATATCCGCGTATTCCAGCACATCGGGAGTGGTGTTGCCGGCGCTTCTGCCCACCGTGCCAGGCCTGATCGCAAGATTGGGAGGAGGCGATATGATGGCGATCGCTTCGACGATGAACGTAGCCGGGCATCTTGTGGATGTTTCTCCGTTGTCCACCATCGGGGCGTTGTGCGTGGCATCGATTCCCGCTGGCGAGACTAGCCGGAAGTTGTTCCATCAGCTTCTGGCCTGGGGTTTGTCGATGACGCTGGTTGGCGCGGCGATCTGTTACGCGCTGTTCGGCTAGTGACCCTGCGATAGTAGATGACGAATACCGCCTCGTCGGCGGAATGGCAATCCATATTCACGTTGCCGGCAAGCACCCCATGAAGGCTCGCCTGACCAGGGATGTCGATGTGGCCATAGACCGGGCCGGCCTTGAGCGCGTCGCCGGCTATTCGACCTTTCGGCTTCGAGTACAGGCACGCCGCCGGCGTGGATCTACTCGTCGATCGAACCAAGCCGAAGACTTGAAGCGCGGTCCGCTTCGTCTTCGTAGGCGAAAAGGACCTCGACTCGGTCCGCCTCATCACCCCGCAAATGGAAGCCGGCCTCTCTCCGGAACTCCTGGACCGTCTGCGCCTGGTTCGCGCCAGCCGCTGACCAGTAAGTGAACGCGACGATCAGCGCACATTGTCAAGCAGCGCGATGTGCGAAACAGGCCGCCGCAGGTTAACGATGACAGATTTGCCGTCCGGGGTCCAGCAAATACGGAAGGTGATAATGCCTGGTTCTGGGAAGCGTATTGCCATGCGGGTCTTGCCGCTGCTGATGTCGCCGATCCAAACGGTTTCGCCCGGCCCAGCATAGGAAACCTGCCCGCCATCCGGACTGAAGACAGGTAAGGCAGCCCCGGCAGTATCGGGAAACCTGGCCACCACATTGGAGGTCGCAAGATCCAGGACTTCAATTCCACGGTCTCCCCAATAGGCGATCCGGTCGCCTTTGGGAGACCAATCGCCGCGATAAGAGTTCCCTTTGGTCATGGGGTGGGTGGCGCCGCCGGTGGAGGGAACTTTGTATAACTTTCTAGGGATAACTGTACGGGAGGATCCGAACATGATCCACTTCCCGTCCGGCGACCAGACGGGCCAAAAGTCGGGAGCCGGATCGTGGGTCAGCTGGATGGCGCCCGAGCCGTCAATATTGGCAACCCAGATCTCTGCATTGCCTGTTTGGTTGGACGAGTAGGCGACTCTGATTGCATCGGGCGACAAAGAAGCGTGAGAGACATAACTGTCCATGAACATGGTGGCTTGGCGGGGCTTGTCCACTTGGTCCAACGGGTAGATCCAGAGATTGCGAATTCCAGTGGCAATGCTGTTCACAAGCAGAGAACTTGTGCCATGCGGCATGTGGATCCACATAGGATCAGACGCACCGGCGACAAGCTGTGTTGCGGCACGGCCATTCTCATCAGGACCCCCAGCGAGTGGGACTCGCACGATCTCTCCATCGAAACCTTCGTAGGAGACGAGGATGCGCGAACCGGAGGCAGAGACGTGTGGATTCACCAAACGGCCATAAGCCCCCATCGTGAGGCGATGATGGGGACCGCCGTGAAGGGGAACCAACCAAAGATCGGTAGATCTGACAATGACGCTTGGGTCGTTGGAACGGGCAACGAGGAGGTTGCGGCTGTCTTGCGTCCAACCCAGTCCAGACACGAGGCCGTGCTGGTATTGGGTGAGTTGTTTGAGATTCGCGCCGTTGCTATCGACAACCCAGACCTGATAGATGGCCATCAGACCTGCGCTGATGAAGGCAAAGCGCCGGCCGTCCGGAGACCATCGAAGAGAAGTCATGTCTGTTCGTTCAAGAACAATTCGAGGAGCGCCGCCGTCGAGGGAGACTACCGCAATTGACGACCGGCGGAGGAAACCCAGACTCTTGTTGTCACCCGAAGGAGCTGGGAAGTTTGCCTCATCCACGATCTTGCGAGGAGCGCCGCCAAGGGCTCCGATGCGCCAAATGGAAGCCCGGGAGGTATAGTAGATCCACTCGCCGTCAGGAGAAAAGATAAGCTGAGATTCCGCCGCGCTGTCCTTGGTGAGTTGCACCGGCTCGCCTCCGGCCACCTGGCGCACCCATATGTCGGGCTGTCCGCCCATGTTTGAGACAAATGCGAACGTATTACCATTCGGAGCGAGAGCGCCTTCCCTGTCGTTGCCGGTGTAAGTGGTGAGCGCAAGGAAGCGAGCCTCGGGTGGAAGGCCGGATTCGGTGGGCGCCGCGATTTCCCGGAGGGGCGGTATGAATCTGACCGCAAACAGCGTAATCAATACGCCGGCAAGAGCCGCGCCGAGGAGCGGAGCCCGCCGCATTGTTCTTGCCGGTTTCGAAACTGCGCGGGAAGACTCAGAACGCTGCGCCAGGCTCCGTAGATCGACCAGCAGGTCAGCCATGTGCTGGTACCGCTCTTCCGGTTTCTTAGCCATCGCCTTGGCGAGAACCCGGTCAATTTCGATGGGAAGCCCACTACGCAAGGATGTGAGCGGTTCCGGTTCGGTATGGACAAGGGCATAGGTGACCGCCTGGTCTGATTCACCAGGGAAGGGCGGTCTTCCGGCCAGCATTTCGTAAATGAGCACGCCGAGCGCCCAAATGTCGGCGCGATGATCAGACAGCTTACCTTCGGCCTGCTCTGGCGACATGTATGCTGGCGTACCGACAGCAACGCCCGTCTTGGTAAGCCGTGTCCGGTCAGAGATGCGTGCCAAGCCGAAGTCCATGATCTTGAGAACGCCTTGCGCGGTGAGGGCAAGGTTGGCTGGCTTGATGTCGCGATGGGCGATGCCCTTCTCATGAGCGGCTTGCAGACCGCAGCCGGATTGGAGGGCAATGTCGAGGGCTTCCTCGAACTTGAACGGCCGCTCGGCAATCCTTTGCTTAATCGTCTTGCCTTCGACCAATTCCATGGCCAGGAAGCCGTGCTGCTGGTCGATCTCATGGATGGTGCAGATGTTAGGATGATTGAGGGCAGCCGCGGCTTGCGCCTCGTGAAGGAACCGTTGCCGGCTATCCTCATCGCAGGAAGGAAGAAACTTCAGCGCGACCGTACGTCGCAAAGCGGTATCCTCCGCCTTGTAGACGACACCCATCCCGCCCTCGCCCAGTTTGTCGAGGATCCGGTAATGCGTTACTGTTGTGCCGGTCATTGCCTTCTATTCGCTCCAGCAATGAGAGTATACCTGCCTAACCGCGCCCGCGTAATGCCGGTTGATGTTTTCATCGGCGGTGAGTAGCGGCGCCTGGCGAAGCTTGGGGCGGTGATGGTCAAGACCACGCCCTTGCGCTCTAATCTGGACGGGAGCACCAGTCTCGATAACCATGTCGAGGATCGAGTAAGTGTCTTGCCTGAGCTTGGTGGCAGCGATGGCCATAAGATCTCCTGGAACCAGGTTTTTGCCTCTCCCCGGCCCCACTATAATGGTCCAGTGAAGATCGTCGGCATTGAAACCTATATCGTGGGCAACCCTTGGAAGAACTGGCTCTTTACGCGCGTCTTGACCGATGAAGGCATCCACGGGGTCGGCGAAGGAACGATGAACTTCTTCGCCAAGACGATTGAGGCGGCCATCCACGAGCTCAAGCCGTTTGTGATCGGGCTGGACCCATTTCAGATCGAGATCCTGCTGCAGAGGCTGGTTCGAGACGTCTACGGGGACGGCGCGCAAGTGCACATGTCGGCCGTGTCGGCCATTGAGATCGCGTGTTGGGACATTATCGGGAAGGCCACGGGGCAGCCCATTTACAACTTGATGGGCGGGCGCTGCCACACCAAGCTGCGCGCTTACGCGAATGGATGGTACCGCGGGCCGCGTACGCCGGAGTCTTTTCACGAGCGAGCCAAACTGGTGGCTGGGCGGGGCTATACGGCATTGAAGTTCGACCCGTTCGGCAGCGCGTGGCGCACGCTCACTTCCCGCGACTTTGACCTCTCGCTGGACATCATCGCGGCCGTCCGCGATGCGGTGGGGCCGCACGTGGATCTGCTGATTGAAGGACATTCCCGATTCAACGTATCTACCGCTGTGCAATTCTCCGAGGCGATGGCGCGGTACCGGCCGGCCTTTTTTGAGGAGCCTGTGCCGCACACCAACAACAATGCGATGGTGGAGGTGGCGCGGCGCAGTCCGGTGCCTGTGGCTACGGGGGAAAGCTTCAGTTCCAAGCAACAGTTCGCAGAACTGCTCAAGTACGATGTGGTGAGCATATTGCAGCCGGAGCCGCTCTACCTGGGCGGATTGTTCCCGGCGCGCAAGATCGCCGATATGATTGACGCGCACTACGGCGTGGTGGCGCCACACAGCGCGCAGGGTCCGGTCTGCTCGGCGGCCTGCGTGCAGTTGAACGCATGCACACCGAACTTCTACATTCACGAAATCTTCGACGAGTTCAACGAACCCTGGGAGAAACAGATCATCACGCATCCGGTGGAAGTGGTGGACGGATACATAGAGATTCCGGATCGTCCGGGACTGGGGATCGATTTGAACCTCGAGGAGATTGCCCGGCATCCCTACCGGCAGGAAAACTTCTTGCCGTTGTTCGAAAGCGGGTGGGAGCTGCGGCGCAGTCAAAGCGAGGATTAGCGCTTCCGGGGAACGCGCGGAAGAGCCTAGCTGCGCGGGGCGAGAGAATCCCCGCGGCCGGCGAGCGGCTTGAGGATGGTGGATCCGCACAAGGCAACGCCGCTATTCAGCAGCGCCCCGAGAAAGTTGAACAGCACGTTGTAGACGATCTGTTCGTTGACGGGCTGCTTGGCCGGCATGCGAAACGATTCCGGCAGTTCCTTGTTGATTTGTATGCGGACGCCGGCGGGGATGACGTAACCGCTGGGGTCTCTGAGGTTGGAGACGGTGAACGGAGTTTGCAGCACGGCAGCGGTATGGCCGTCGACATAGAACTGGCAACGCGAGAACCAGCCGAGGTTGCCGGGGTCGGCCGCGTCAAACAGGAGCAGCGGCGCCTGCCGGCCGGTGGCCGTCAGGTCGAGTGTGACCGCGCGCTTGCCCTCTATGATCCGGCACTGAAAGCCCACCTGCGTGGCGATCTCGCTGAGGACTTCCGTTTCCAGTTCGAGTAGGAGCAGCTTATGAGTGCCTGCTTGAATCACTTGCATGAACACTAATGGTAGCGCAAGCAGGGGCTATAGTAATGAGAGAATGAACCAGACAGGCCTGCTGATGCTGTTCGATATCGATGGAACGCTCATCCGGCGCGCGGGGCCGCATCACCGGCAGGCGCTGGTGGAGGCGGTCCGCCTGGTGACGGGCCTGGAGTCCACCACCGATGGCATTGCTGTGCAGGGCATGCTGGACCGAAAGATTCTCGAGACGATGCTGCAGCAAGCGGGCGCATCGCCATCGGTGATCCGGAACTCGATGCACCATCTGGTGCGCCAGGCGCAGGCGGTCTATCTGCGAACCTGCCCGGCCAGTCTGGTGGACCGCACCTGTCCCGGAGCCAGATCGCTTCTGTCCAAGTTGCGGCGGAGGCGCGTACCGGCGGGCCTGGTGACCGGTAATCTGACGCGGATCGGATGGCGGAAGATGCAGCGCGCGGGGCTGAAGCGGTATTTCTCCTTTGGGGCGTTTGCGGAGCTGGCCGAGGATCGCGCCGGCCTGGTGCGCATTGCAATCCGCAGGGCACACGCGCTAGGCTATGGAAACGGGGCCTCGCGAGTTTGGCTGGTCGGTGATCATCCAAACGATATCGCGGCGGCCAAGGCGAACGGCGCAGGTTCCATCGCGGTTTGCACCGGACTCTCGAGCCGGGAAGAGCTTGCCGAACACCACCCGGATCTGCTCTTGGATGATCTCCGATCTTTGAAACTGGAGTTGCTGTTGCACCCATGATGCCGCCTGCCGTAAAGCTTTGCGCTTCTCTCACCCTTCTTGCAATGGTTGGCTGCAAGCCGCCGGAAGATTCCCGCATGAAGGCCATCATCGGCGCGGTGTTGATTGATCCGGCCTCGCCGCCCATCTCGCGATCCGTGATTGTGATTGCCGGCTCGCGCATACGCCTGGTGGGCGAGCAGGCGCACACGCCGGTGCCGGCCGGGTCGGACAAGATCAACGGCGCGGGCAAGTTTCTCATCGCATCCCCAGTTGTGATTCCGAACCTGGATCAATTGCCGCGAGTGCATACGCTGGCGGAGGTGAAGAAGCAAATGGAAGCCGGCGCTACGGTACTGGCCGGCATGATCGCGGACACCTCGGAGCCGGAGCAGCATCTGATCCAGCGGATGCGGGACCTGCGCGTGGTGTTTGTGCCGCAACTACACGCCATGTCCGCTACAGACTCCTCGTACGTGGTCACGCTTGCCAACACTAAAAAGCTGGCGCAGGCCGGCGTGCTGATTGCGGCATCGGCCGGACCGGACGCGTTGCGGGAGTGGGCGTTATTGGGGCAGGCGGGGCTGACGCCGGAACAGATTCTGACCGCGGCGACGGTGAACGCGGCGCGGGCGGCGAAACTGGCGGGGGAAACCGGCAGCCTTGTGGCCGGTCTGCGCGCCGACCTGCTATTGCTGAGCGCCAATCCGCTGGAGGATGCGGCCAACATGTCGAAGGTGGAACGAAGACTGACGCAAGGGGAGTGGGTGCCATGAGGCGGCCTGCACAGGACGCGGCGCAAAGCTTCTCGGTGAAACAGGCGCAGGTGGAGTTTCACAACTTCGCCTCGCTGGGCGAACCGGAAAGGGCGTTCCGCATTTACGCCGAGGAGAACGTACGGCGCGGAAGCATCCTCCGGAATCATCGCGAGTTCATCGGGCCGATGACACCGTTTCTCGAAATTGGGGCCAACGCCGGGCACACCAGCTACATGCTGGCCAACGAGTTTGGCGCCGATGGATTCGCGCTCGACATCTCGGCCGACGCGCTTCGGCACGGGCTGGTTCTGCGGGATGTCTGGGGATTGGCGAAGTCACCTGTGCGGATTGCCGGGGACGCGCTGCACCTGCCGTTTCAAGACGGCTCCTTGGGGTTCGTGATGACGTGCCAGACGCTGAGCCAATTTATGGACATTGACGCGGTGTTCCGGGAAGTGCACCGCGTGCTGGCGCCGGGCGGCGTGTTTCTGTTCTGCGAGGAGCCGCTGCGCCGGCAACTATCCTTACGGCTCTACCGGTGCCCGTACTACGACACGATGAAGCCGTGGGAGCGAAAGCTGTTCGACTGGGGACTGCTGGGCTATCTGGTAAAGGACGTGATCGGCGCGCACCAGGAGGAGAGCTTCGGAATACGGCAGAACCACACCATGGGGCTGCGCGAGTGGCACGCGCTGATCGATCGGTACTTCGCCGCCAAGGAGTGGGACGTGTTTGTGCCGCAGCGCGGCTGGGGCGAGAAGCTGATGCACAAGCTCGCGGTTCGTTTGGACCGGCATGGATCGGAATGGCTGGCGGCGCGGATGCTGGGGGGAGCGCTGGCCGGGGTTTGCCGCAAAGCGGGAGAGCCACCGGCGGGCGAGGAGGCCGATTTCGCCAAGTTTGAGGATTTGCTGCGATGCCCGGACTGTCATGCGAGGCTGGGGCGGGACGGTACAGACACGCTGGTTTGCACTTCCTGCAACTATGAGGCGCCGAACGAAGGCGGTGTGTATAACGTGATACGGTCGGCCGAGCGGAAGGATTTGTACCCGGGGGACCGCGAGGACCTGATCGATTTCAGCCGCGCCTCGCACGCATCGCACCTGTTGGAAGGCTGGTATGAACTGGAAGGCGACTTCGGGAACAAGTACCGCTGGGTGGGCAAACGAGCCAGCGTGAAGCTGACGCGGGTGCAGGAAGGCCCGCAGCGGCTGCGGATACGCGGTCACGCGCACGAGTTATTGTTCCAGCAAGGGCAACCGGCGGAGGTGAACGTCCGGGTGAACGGAGTGCAGTTGCGGCGGTTCGGGCTGGACCGGACCGGACTATTCATCCTGGAAGCGGATCTGCCGGATGCGCCCGAGTACACGATACAACTGGACTGCTCGCCGCTGTGGAACGATTCAATCGATGACCGGAATTTCACGATGAGCTTTTCGATGATCCGTCTGGTACAGGCCGATTGAAGAGAGCGGTCAAGGTAGGGATCGCCGTCCTGGTGGGCGTGTATGCCTGCTTCGCCCTCGCACTATTGTGCCTGCGCTTTGTGGCTCCTCCGGTGACGATGGTGCAAGCGCAGCGACGCATGGAATCGTGGTTTGAAAAGGGGACCTACCGCAAGCAGTACGAGTTTGTGCCGCTACGCCGGATTGCGCCGGGCTTGCAGCACGCAGTGATCGCGGCCGAGGACGGGCGCTTCTACCAGCACAACGGCGTGGACTTTGAGGAGATGAAGAAGGTCTACGAGGAGCATACGGAGAAGGGCAAACGGCTGCGCGGGGGCTCGACCATCACGCAGCAACTGGTGAAGAACCTGTTCTTCACCACACACCGGTCGGCGCTGCGCAAGATCCCGGAGTACGCGCTGACCCCACTGGCGGAGTTGCTGCTCGGCAAGCAGCGGATCCTGGAGCTGTACTTGAACGTGATCGAGTGGGGACCGGGGGTGTACGGTGTGGAGGCGGCTTCGCGTCACCATTACAAGACAAGCGCGTCGGGGCTGAGCCGGGAACAGGCAGCGCGGCTGGCGGCGGTGATTCCGGACCCTCGGAGAAGGCGGCCGGCGCGCATGGACGACTACAGCGCGGAGATACAGGACCGCATGACGAAGATGGGCTGGTAGCAGACCACTCCCGGCAAGGAGCCAGAAGGCTACTGTTTCAACTCGATGAGGATCACTTCGAAGGCTTCCTTGTTGAGGTTGACCTCGGAATGGCGGGCGGGGTCAGCCGACCAGACCACTTCTTCCGCCTTGCGGCTGAGTTCGCGTTTCTCGCCATTGGGAAGGGTGAGCCGCACGTGCTGAGCGGAGAGGTTTGCGGTGAGGCGCTTGAGGGCATGTTCATGCATGGGGCCGCTCTCGCCGCCGCCATAGGTGGCACGAACGATGCGGACCTGCGGGTTGTCGAACAGCACCTTGTAGTGACGGGGGTCGGCTGCCACAGGATCCAGCGGGGAGAAGGTGACGGGTTTACCACCAGCCTGTTTAAGTTCGACTTCAATGATGCGGTAGGAGCCTGCGCCGGTGTTCTGGCTGGTGTGCATGCCGCCGGCCGGGTCCCATCGCACATCGCCGGCTTTCCATTTGAAATCGGAGACTTTGCCGCCGGCGTAGGCGAGGCGCATCTGGCCGTCATCGAGGTGGATCATGACGCGGTTGACGGTATGCTGGTGGAGTTGGCTCTTTTGCCCGGGGGAGTTGTGTGCGCGGATGACCTTGACGTAGGCGTTGTCGATAGGGACGCGCTCAGTTTGGGCGGCGCAAAGGGCGGCGCAGGCAGCGGTAAGGACGGCCAGTTTCATCATGTCCGGAAAGAATATCACATGATCACGGTGCAAGAGGTGGAGCGGGCGCAGGAGCGGATCCGGGAGGCGATCTTTGTGTCGCCGTGCGTGAAGTCGCATGCGCTTTCGGAGATGACGGGGAACGCGATCTATCTGAAGCTGGAGAACCTGCAGATGACGGGATCGTTCAAGGAGCGAGGGGCGCTGAACCGGCTGTTGGGGATGAGCGCGGAGGAGAGGACGCACGGGGTGATTGCGGCCTCGGCTGGCAATCACGCGCAGGGGGTAGCCTATCATGCGACGCGGCTGGGGGTGCGGAGTCTTATCGTGATGCCGCTGCACACGCCACTGGTGAAGG
>JAENWC010000123.1 GCA_016650235.1 Terriglobia bacterium | reverse complement strand
GGTTCGCGGCGGGCAGCTCCGTTTTGCGCGTGTTACTTAAAAGTTTAGGCGCTATAGCGCTGGCTGCGGCTTGCTTTGGCGGCGGTACCTCCCTGTGGGAGCACAACACACAGCAGGATTTTGAGAAGGGCAAGCTGAAACGCCTCTCCCTGCGCAGTGATGGCCGGTTGAGTCTGGCTCCTGTCTTTCGCGAATTGCACGATCCCTCCACCGCGTATTTGTGGGCCGTGTCCGAGGACAGCAAAGGACGGCTCTTTTTCGGCGGCGGTGGGTTGGACTCCTCCAGCGCCAAACTGTTCCAGCTCGCTCCCGGAACAAAGCCGCAAGTGGCCGCGGAATTCCCAGGACTTGAAATCCACGGCATCGCCATAGACCGGCAAGACCGCGTCTACGCTGCTACATCACCGGATGGCAAAGTATACCGGCTCGCCGCTGATGGTAAAGCGGAACTGTTCTACGATCCGAAGGCGAAGTACATCTGGGCTCTCGTCTTTGATGCTTCCGGCAACCTGTATGTCGCCACCGGGGACAAAGGGGAGATTCACAAAGTGACGCCGGCCGGAGTGGGCTCGGTCTTCTTCCAGACCGAAGAAGGGCACGCCCGCTCACTGGCCGTGGACGCGAGCGGCAATCTTTTCGCTGGAACCGAACCGGGCGGCCTGGTTCTAAGGATTTCCCCGTCGGGCCAGGGCTTTGTCCTTTATCAGTCCTCCAAACGTGAGATCACATCGCTTGTGGTGAACGCGGCTGGCGCGGTATTTGCCACCGCTGTAGGCAATAAGCAGACGGCCCCGGCCCCGCTGATGATGCCGTTGCCTCCGCAGACGATGCCTGCTCCTCCTACGGTGCAAGCCGCGGCCGGTCCGGCAAACAGGCCACCCACGTCCTCGCCTGCTCCAATCAGCAGCCTCGGCGCATCCATTACCGGCGGCTCCGAGCTGATCCGCATTGATCCCGACGGATACCCGCGCCGGATCTGGTCGCACCAGGCCGAGATCGCCTACTCGGTGGTCCTGGACCAGAAAGGGCTGCCGATTGTCGGCACCGGCAATAAGGGAGGCATTTTTCGCGTGGAGAACGATCTGCTCTCGACGCAGTTGGTGAACGCCGCTCCCACGCAGGTCACCGCCTTGGCCGTGGGCCGGGGCGGTAAGATTTTCGCCGTGACCGGCAACATCGGTAAGTTGTATCAATTGGGACCGGAGTTGGAAACCGAAGGCAGCTACGAGAGCGAGGTGCTCGATGCGGGCTTCTTCTCCTACTGGGGACGCCTGCGGTCCTTGGGGCCTGCTGCCGGCGGCTCGGTGACGCTCGAGTCCCGCAGTGGCAATCTCGATGCGGCGCAGAAAAACTGGAGTGCGTGGGCCAAGGTGGATGCCTCCGGCGCGGGAGGCCGCATCACCTCCCCGGCCGCGCGGTTTCTGCAGTATCGACTGAATCTCACCGGCGGTGCGCATGTCTCCTCTGTGGACCTGGCCTACATGCCCAAGAACGTTGCGCCCACGCTCGAGATAGTCAGTATCACGCCGGCCAACTACCGCTTTCCGCAGCAGAGCCTTTCCTTCACGCAGCCGCGGACGCTCACGCTGCAACCGTTGGGCCGGCCCAACCGTAGCGCCTCCTCCAGCCTCAGCGGCGATTCTTCTTCGGTCACATTGAGCCACGCCAAGGGATATGTGGGCGCGCGATGGCTCGCCAAAGATGAGAACGCCGATGATCTTATTTCCACTATTGAGATTCGCGGGGCGAAGGAGTCGAATTGGAAACTCCTGAAAGACAAGATCAAGGAACGCCACTTCAGTTGGGATTCCACCGCATTTCCAGATGGCGAATATGTTGTCCGCGTCACCGCCTCGGACGCACCGGACAATCCGCCTGACCAGGCGCTCACCGCCGCCATCGAGAGCGATCCCTTCATAATCGATAACACGCCGCCGGTCATCTCGGCCCTCGCCGCCACCAGATCCGGCAGCCGCGCCGAGCTGCGTTGGCACGCCGTGGATGCCGGCAACCGGATCGACTCAGCCGAATACTCGCTCGATGGCGGCGAATGGATTGTCGTGCTCCCCACCACCAGGCTGACGGACTCCCCCGCGCACGACTACAAACTTGTGCTGGACAAAGTCACAGCCGGGGAACATACCCTCGCCATCCGTGTTACCGATGAGAACGACAACCAGGCCGTGGACAAAGTGGTGCTGACCCCATAAAGTATTAATATGCTGCCACTGGCTCTCCTTTTTGCCTCCCATCTCATCCCGGACACTCCGCAGACCCCCTGGAAACAGCCCCAACTGGCCAACCGCAACCAAGTCCTGATGCTCACATTTGGATCCGGTAACTCCATCTACTACGCGGCGTCTGGCGACCACGGCAAGACATTCTCCAAACCGGTCAAAGTGGCTGAAAAAGGCTTCCTTGCACTCGGCCGGCACCGCGGGCCTCGCGTGGAATCATATGCCGGTAACATCATCATCACCGCCATTGCCGGCGAAAAAGGCCGTGGCGCCGATGGCGACCTCTTTGCCTGGCGCTCCGATGATGAAGGACAGACCTGGAAAACTCCGGTTCGCATCAACGACGTGGAGGGTTCGGCGCGCGAGGGCCTACACGCCATGTCCGCCAGCAATGGCTGGGTTGTGGCTGCCTGGCTCGACCTCCGCGACAAGGGCACTCGGATCTATAGCTCGGTTTCTCGAGACGGTGGCGAAACCTGGGGGCAAAACTCTCTTGTCTACGCCTCCCCCGATGGAACCGTCTGCCAGTGCTGCCACCCCTCGGTGACCATTGGACATGGCGGCGCCATCTACGTCATGTTCCGCAATGCCCTGGGCGGCTCCCGCGATATGTACCTCGCCGTTTCTCGCGACGCCGGCAAGACCTACCAGACGGAAAAACTCGGCCGCGGCACCTGGCTCCTGAACGCCTGCCCCATGGACGGCGGAGGCCTCGCCGTAGCCAGCAACGGATCTCTGCTCTCCATATGGCGCAGGGAATCCACAGTCATGTCCGCGAAGCAAGGTGAGAAGGAAGCCGAACTCGGCCCCGGCAAGGATCCTTCCATCGCCGCGGGCCTCAACAACAGTCTCTATGCCGTTTGGGTCTCGGGCACCGAAATAAAGTTCCGCTCGTCGCTGAAACCGGAAGCGGTCACGCTTTCTCCCAAGGGAGAATACCCGCAGGTGATTCTGTCCTCGAACGGAAAACCCGTAGCCGCCTGGGAGCAGGATGGCGGCATCGTCGTCCAGCCCGTCGAATAGTCAGCCTCTGATCACGGAAATGTTCACGGAAACTTCGGCGTCACCATCTCACCGGACGCAAGCGCAGCCTCGGTGGGAAGCGCCACCGCATCGCCCTCCTGCAATCCTTCCAGCACCTCCGCCCGCGTCAGGCTCGATACTCCGATCTTCACCGTTCTCCACTCCACCTTGTTTCCCAATAGCCGCAGCACCCCCAGCTTTCCATCCTCCCGGCGCAACGCCTCTTTCGGAATGCTGAGCGCCCCGGTCACCTGCCGCGATAGAATCTCGGCGTTGATGTTGGCGCCGGCGGGCAACTGGCGGCTCTCGTTCGGAATCAGGCAGCGCACCTCGCCCACCTGCCGCGTTCCCAGCGCGGTGATTTGCGTTGGCATTTGCTCCACCACCCCGGCCCAGCTTTGCTCGGGTTGCCCGTCCCATGTGATTTTCACAGGCATTCCCGGCGCTACGCGCCCCAGTTCCGGCTCATCCACATATACCAGCACCCGCAAACGTTCCAACTTGCCCACCTCCGCCACCAAATCCCCGGCGCGAAGATAGGCCCCGCGACGCAAGGCCAAATGGTAAATCACTCCATCCATCGGCGCCCGGATGGACGCC
Source organism: Terriglobia bacterium (assembly GCA_016650235.1). GTDB lineage: Bacteria > Acidobacteriota > Terriglobia > Bryobacterales > Bryobacteraceae > VFZE01. The sequence continues at coordinate 8,808 of JAENWC010000123.1, read as the reverse complement.
TGTTCGATGCGCACTCTGGCGAGCGCCACCGCCGATTCGGCGTCTCGCAGCTTGGCCTGTGCCGCCTGTTTCCCCCCTGCCGGTAACAGGGAACCGCGCCGGTTTTCGAGCCCCCTCATCTCCTGCTCGATCTGCCTCACACGGTCCTCGGCGCTCTTCAATTCAAGAGAGGTGGCCGCGTTTTTCTTCACCAGGCGGACGGTGGCGTCGAGCTCCCGCCGTGCAATCTCCAAATCAAGCTCCGCCTTGCGCAAACTGTTGTCGATCTCGGCCAGGGCCGCTGTCCCCCCGCCGCGGGTAAAAGTTTCCAGATCCGCCTGGGCTTGCGCCACCCTCGTTTCGGCCGCGGCCAACTCGGCTTGTGTTGAACCTCTCTCCAACTCCGCCAACACTTGCCCTTTGGTCACCCTCGCCCCTTGCGTTACCAGCAGCCGGCTCACTGATCCTTCTCCCGCGCTCCGCACCGCGGCAAACTCCACCGGCTCCACTTTCCCGTTGGTGGACAGCGTGCTCACCACGGTCTCTCTTCGCACTTTCGCAAAGATCACCTCGCGCGGCGCGCGGCCCGGACTCCAGTAGTAGAAACCGCCGGCGGCGAGCACTGCCAGCGTCAAAACCAGCCAGACCTTTCTCACGGCTCCAAAACCGCCTTCCCACAGCGCCACTCCTTCACCGTGGCCAGCGCTTCATTGGCCTGATCCAAAGTGAACCGGTGTGTCACCTGCGAAGCAAACAGCTCTGCCCAGCCGCCCAGCGAGAGCATCCGCAGCGCCGCATCCACATGTCTCGGCTCAAACCCCCAACTCCCGCGCACTTCCAGTTGCTTCCGCGTGATGGTGTGCGGGTTGAACTCGATATTGCCGGCGTTGGCATACTGGCCCAGCACCAGGAACTTTCCGCCGTCCCGGCACAACTCAATCCCTTCGTTCACCGCCGCCGGATGACCCACGCACTCCACCACCACATCGGCGCCGTATCCGCCGGCCGCTTCGAGTAGCCATTTCTGCCGCGCACCCGCGTCGGGTTCATCGGCGATATTGAGCGTCTCATCGGCGCCGAATTGCCGCGCCCGTTCCAGTCGATGTGCCGGACCGCCCACTACGATAATTTTCCCGGCGCCCGACTGCCGCGCGACAGCGAGCGCCGCCAGTCCCACCGGCCCCGCGCCTTGTACGATGACGACATCGCCCCAGCTCACCGGACAACGCTCCAGCCCGTGTATGGCCGTCGTGAGCGCGCATCCGGCTCCCACCACCGATGCGGTGGGCAATGTCTCAGGCAGCTTGAAAATGGAGGATCCGGCCCGCAACAAAATCTTCTCCGCGTAGCCGCCGCGCAAGTGGGGAGCATCGTCGGCGCGGTATGAGATTCCGTACGCCTTCCTCTGCAAACACCGGGTAGGCTGGCGCTTGGCGCGGCAGTAGTAACATTCTCCGCAAACAATCGAACTGGCCCACGTGACCCGATCGCCAACCTGCAAACTCTGCCCGCGCCAATCCAGTTGCAACCCCGCGCCCAGCTTTTCCAGACGTCCTACCGACTCATGACCCATGATCAGCGGCAGCGGGATCGGCAACTCGCCCTTCCACAAATGAACATCGGTCCCGCATATGCCGGCCATCAACACGCGCGCGAGCGCCTCGCCCGGAGCCAATTGCGGCGGCTCCGGATAATGACGGATCTCCAGCGGCTGGTTGCAGGCGGTCAGCACCGCCGCCTTCACTCTCATCGCGCAGGCCCCGCGCAATAGTCAAACAAGATCTGCCATTCGGCCATCTGCAGCTCCATCGCCAGCTTCTCCTCGTCCGAGCCGGGCCGCTGCCGGGCGTTCTCGCAATATTCAATAAAGACAAAGGGATCCCACTGCTTCCCTAAAGAATAAGATAACCCCGGGTAGCGCGAAATCGCCTCTCCGGCAGTTGCCCAAAGGGCAGGGAACACTTCATGCCGGTTCACCTTCCGGAACCAGTATCCCGCGTTCCCGGCGTCAGGCTCCCGCCGGTGCATGATCCCGTGCCAGAAGCTGCCCTCAGGGGTGTGCAGCGTCTGCGAGATTTTGTGCGATGCGTCCAATTGGGAAAAGTACAGCCACAAACCGCTCAATGCAGCTTCCGGGTGCCGCGCGCCCGGGAAAAGCCGCTTCGCTCCCAGGCCGCGAATCTTCTCCTCCACCTCGACCCGGACCGGCAACTCCCCCGCCAGAGGCATCCACTCATTTTCAGGTCCTTGTGCCAGGATCCATCGCAACTCGTCCCCATATGTTGTTTGAGCAGTTCTCATGGCCGGATTTCCATTGTCCCAAACTCTTGAGTAAACGCGCACAACGGCAACTGCGTTCATTGCCCGTGTCTCAGCCCAGGGGTCCACCCCATCTATCCCGTCTCATGGCAGACAAAAACCGTGGTATCTTGACCCTGACCGCCCATAGGCGGCGCGGCTGTGACGCCCCCGGAAGTAGAATGGCATGGGAATAAGCTGATGACGATGAAGCGCAGGGATTTTGTTTCCACATTGGCCGGGACGGCGCTGGCCAGGGCGGCCGCGCAGTCCGCGCCGATGCGGATCACGCGGCTGGAGACGGTCTACTGGAAGGCACGCGACGCGGCGCCGTTCTGGCCCCATTGGACGTGGCTGAAGATAACCACCGATAGCGGAGTCAGCGGCGTAGGGGAGACCTACCCGCGCAATGCCGCCGAAGCGGAGATGATCCACTCGCACCTCGGCCCCATGCTACTGGGCAAGGACCCGCGCGACATCGAGAGGCTGTGGCACGACATCTACCACGCGATCGATTTCCAGGTGGCCGGCGGCGCGGAGATTCGCTGTCTGAGCGCGATCGATCTCGCTCTGTGGGACCTGCTTGGCCATTCGCTGAGCGCGCCGGTGTGGCGCTTGCTGGGTGGGCGCGCAAACCCGCGAGTGCGGCTCTACAACACGTGCTTCCCGCACAAGCACGATTTCCTCAAAGAGCCCGACAAGATCATGCAAGAATTGATCGACGGCTACGGAATTCGCGCGATCAAGATCTGGCCATTCGACGGCGCCGGGCGGCAGACCGGGGGGCAATACATCACCCAGCAGCAGATCGACGCTGCGCTCGCGCCGGTGCGAATCCTGCGCGACAAGTTCGGCGAGTCCATCGAGATTCTGGTGGAGTTTCATTCGCTTTGGAACGTGACGGCGGCGGCGCGCATCGCCCGCGCGCTGGAGCCGCACAAGCCGATGTGGCTCGAGGACATGCTGATGACGGGCAATTTCGCGCAGTACCGCGAGCTTGCCGAATCGACGCGCCTGCCGTTGACGATCGGCGAACGGATGGGCGGCAAGCTGCAGTTCCAACAGTTGCTCGATTCGCGCGCGGCCAAGTACGTCATGTTTGACGTCTGCTGGTGCGGCGGCGTGACCGAGGCCCGCAAGATCACGGCGATGGCGGACAGCCATCAATTGCCATTCGCGCCCCACACGGCGGGCGGACCATTGCTGTTTTACGCCTCAACGCATCTGTCGACGGCTATGCCGAACCTGTGGATTCAGGAAAGCTGCCAGCGGTTCTACGAGCATGACTGGCCTTTGATGCTGGAGAACCCGCTCAAGCCCGCCCAGGGCTCCATCGCCGCGCCGGACCTGCCGGGCTTCGGCATGCGGATCAAGGATGAGGCGTGGAACCACCCGGCGGCGGTCAGGCGCGTGACGACGCTCTGACACCGTTATCGAGGGAAAGCCGGCGGTCTCAATCACGTCGCGGGCCGTCTCGTGCGCCGCCGCGGCGGATCTGGCGTGAGTGCGAGGCTATTGCGGCAATCGTAAATCTATCCCCGGCCAAGAAGGGAATCGGCGTCCCACTGGGACGCGGCCTGCAACCGTCCACCCAGTGACTGGGCGGCCTCGGGGAGATCCGAAAACTCGAGTACGTTCGGAATCCAGTGCGCCATCGGCTGGTCGTACTCCTCGGCAGCGGCCATCTCGCGAAACGACGGCACTGCGCCCGTGATCACGACACGGCTGATGGCAGGATCTATGACCGCCGCCAGCACTGCGGGCGGGATCAGCCGTCCGGCCGCCGCAAGTTCCACGGTGAACCCTTTGGCCCGTAAGGCGCCGCGACCTCCCGCGTCGCTACGCGTTGCGAACCAATCGTACCGCCTTCGGCAAAGTCAGGCCGAGCGCCTGGACGACCTTCAAAATGCGGGCGAAGCTGGCACTTTCGTATTCCGTCGCTTCGTAGCGCTGCACCTGTTGCGGCTTGACCCCAAGGCGGCGCGCGAGGCCCTCCTGGGTCATTCCCGCCGCGATGCGGGCGCGGATCAGGGCTTTCGGTAAATCCTCGACGGCCTTGAGAACCACTACCTTGCTCTGGCCCACGTGGAGCCGCTCGTAGGCTTTGACCTGCTCCCGCAATTCTTCCATCTGGCTCCGGGCGGCCTGGCGCTGGGCTTCCCACAGACGCGGGGCGATGTTGGAGGGGCGCTGCTGCCCGGCCAACTCCGCGAGTGCGTCCTGAAAGCGCCGGACCTGCGCATTTGTGATTCGGTACTGCTTTTCGTTCTTAATCATTTTCGCCCACTCCCACCCAGCTTGATTGCCACAATCCCTTTCGGTTCGCCTGTCAGCTTGTTCACCTGGAAGAAATTCACAAACGCCCTGCCGGTGGCGCCTTCTGGCGGTTGTGCCGGGAAAAACTCGCTCAGGAACCTGCGCTTCTGCGCCACCCGGCCCTGCGAGAAATCCCAGAACACCGGGTCGAGCTGGGCGTCGTCCACATTCTGCAAGTCGCGCCGGGGATTGAACGCCAAGCGCTTTTCGATCTCCGGCCAAGTGGCCGGGTGTACTCCGGGCGGCAAGTCGCCGTTGGGCAGCCATTCTGAAATCATTGTATCAACACTACGATTCTATTGTATTGAATCAGAGCGGGTGAACCGCAAAGGAGCCCCCCGCTTTACTAACACAGGGGCATGGCCGAATTTACGATCACGTTCAGTGAGACGTCACGCTTCACCCACCTGCTAGCCTCGGCCGGTCTCCGCGCATAATAGTGGTAACTGAGGACCGCACGATGAGTATTGCTCGCGTTGCCGCGGCTGAATGAGAAACGGGCGTAATCTGTGGACGGGCTGAAGTTGCTGTTTGAGTGCTCGACCGCCCCTACCGCGCCGCGAAATTCTCGATCAGCATCAGGTCGCTGCCGGGTGGGTCAACCTGGGTAAAGAGAACAAAACGGCCATCCGGCGAGACGCTAAGCCCCAAGCCAAACCGCCCTTCCGCCGCCACCACCGGCTGGCTCTGCCCGGTAGCGAAGCTGTGAAACCGGACAAAGTTCCGGTTCCGGGCGTCCGGCGCCGCGGTGTAGTAGATTCCTTCCGCGGTCACGGCAAAACCAAAGAAACCAATCTGCCAGCTCGTTGGACCTGTCACGCGCTCCTCCTCGCCGCCCTGGACCGGAACCTTCCAGATCCCCATTTCCCCAGTGACGCTGCTGTAATACAGCGTCTTACCGTCCGGGGATTCGAGGGGCATCCAGCCGCCTGCGCGGGTCATCTGTAGAGCGTCGCCGGGGCGTCCTCCGGGCCCGGCGGGCATCTTCCAGATCTCCTCTCGCCCGGAGCGCAAGCTCGCAAAGTAGATCCAACGGCCATCGCGCGAGTAACTGGGCAAGACATCGTCGGACGGGTGTGCGGTGAGGCGCTTTGGCGCGCCGCCAGAGGCCGGGATCTCGAAAAGATCGGCTTGCCCTTCGGGCCGCGCATGGAAGACGAGTCGCCGGCCGTCCGGCGACCAGTTCATGAAACCGACCAGCGGCCCGCCGAACGATGTCAGTTGGACGGGACCCGAGCCGTCGGCCTCCGCAATCCAGATTTCGCGGGTGCCGGACCGAAACGACCCAAAGGCAATCTTCTTCCCGTCGGGCGAGTACCGGGGCTGGAGGTCGGGACGTGTGGAAGAACTGAACATGCGCGGCACGCTGGGGGGACCTCCAGGGGGAGGGATTTCGGCGCGCCAGATGTTACTGTCACCGGTGCTTCGAGAGTAGACGAGATGGCGACCGAGACTAAAATGGAAGATGTCGTCCTCCACGGATGCGACTCGCTCCGCCGTTTGGGACCCTGAAACAGCGATCATTCGCAGCTCCCGGCGCGCGGAATCGCCGCCGGTTACGTACAGGATGTGGCGTCCCTCGCGAGTCCAGACCGGGTTTCGGGCTAGCCGGTCGTCGGAGGTGAGACGCCGCGCCGAGCCTGCGGGCTCAAGGCCCGCCGACAGCGGCAATAAGTACACTTCGCTCGCGGTGATACCGCGATAACGAGAGAAGGCCAGCTTGCGTCCATCCGGAGAGAAAGACGGCGTGCAGTCGCCGCGAATGCCCCGCGGCGGCCCGGTGAGGCGTCGTTTCTCGCCCGTTTGCGCCGAGACCAGAAACAAACCCTCGGCCAGGTCCTCGCCCTCGCGGTGGGAGACGGCGAGCCAGCGTCCGTCCGGCGTCCAGGCGAGGGAAGCAAGCTGAAAGCCACTGCGCGTTTCCGTCAGCTTGTGCTCCGGGCCTCCCAGCGCCGGGATCAGCAGAAGCTCGGCGCGATCGCTGCCCAACCAGCGAAGAAAGGCGATGGTGCGTCCATCCGGCGACCAGGCGGGGCTGGCATCCTGCGCGGGATGAGTGGTCAGGCGCAGCGGAGCGCCACCGCCAATCAGCTTGATGTAGATGTCGAAGTTGTCCTGCTTCTCGCTGTTCCAGGTGAAAGCCACCTGGTTGCCGTCGGGCGACAGCGCCGGGTCGCGCTCGAGTCCGGTGTAGCTGGTCAGGGGAACGGCCCGCCACGCCGGTGGCGCGCTCGGGGGCCAGAGCGACCATGCGGCCACACCAAAGGCGGCCAGCGCCGCCGCCGTGAGCGTCATCCACGGCCAGACTCTTCTCGCCGGTGTGGGCGCGCCGTTGCCCGTCACCGGGACCAGAAAACGGTAGCCGTGCCGCGGGATCGTCTCGATGAAACGGGGCGAGTCGGCCTCGTCGCCCAGCACGGCGCGAACCTGACGGATGCAGACGTTGAGCCCTTGCTCAAAGTCGACGACGGTGTCCTCGCTCCAGATCTCTTTTTGTATGTCCTCGCGGGTTACAAGGTGGCCCGTGCGGCAGGCGAGCAAAGTCAGGACGCGGAACGCTTGGGGGCGGAGTTTCAGCACCACGCCGGATTTGCGCACCTGTGCTTCGTTAAGGTCCAGCTCGAAGGCCCCGAACCGGAGCACCGTCGAACGGGCTGTCTCCGGAATCATCGTGTCCTAATAATACATCAGGTGTTCATTTGCCGGATTAACTCATGCGGATGCCGTCACTTGGCTGTTAAGGATCATTTCAGGCGGCGTCCCTTGCCTGCCGCCGAGGCGGAGGCGGAGACTGTAGGCTGGAAACATGAAAACAACGCCGGGCTCGAAGTGCTTTATCTCGCTGGCACCAGTCTTTTGAGGCTAAGACGTGAGACATAGAGGAGGCAACATGAACGGGCAGTCTTTCACGGGATACACCGCGCGGATCATCCGTACGAGTGTGCTGATAGCACTTGCTACCGCGTCTTCCGCCAGTGCGCAAACGGACGCTGCCTGTCGTCAGCGGCATTTCGGCAAATTTTCAGAATGGTCCGCGGCGGCTAATATGGGACCAGTCGTCAATTCCCAGGAATTCGACTCTTGGCCGGCGATCTCCCCGAACGGGTTGAGTCTTTACTTTGGCTCAGGCCGTCCCGGAGGAATCCCCCCGGCCCCCGGCGCCGACCGCCAAGACATCTGGGTCAGCCGCCGCGCCAGCATCGATGCCCCTTGGGGAGAGCCGCGGAACCTGGGTCCAAACATCAATTCGGAGTTCCGCGACAATTCTCCCATGTTAAGCCGGGATGGACATTGGCTGATCTTCGGCAGCGCCCGCGTCGCAGGCAGGTGCAGTGCCAATAGCCAGAATGATTTCTATGTTTCATATCGCGAGAACGCGGAGGACGATTTCGCCTGGGAACCAGCCGTGAACTTCGGTTGTGAGCTTAGCGCCGCTGGTACAAATACCGGTCCGACCTTCTTCCATGATGATGACAAGGGGATCACTACAGTGTATTTCAGCAGTACCCGGGCTGGGGGATATGATATCTATATGAGCACGCGCCGCTTCCATGGCGCCTTTGGCCCACCCGCCCTTGTCCCCGAGCTCAGCAGCCAACTCGTTGATTATGCTCCGTCGGTCCGCGCGGACGGGCTGGAGATGTTTCTTTTTTGGAATGGCTTGTCAGCAACCTTCGGTGATTTGTCGGTAGCCACGCGAGAGACTACTTCCCAACCCTGGACAGCACCGAAGAATCTAGGACCAATGATTAACAGCGCCTCCGACAATGGCGCGCCGGCACTTTCCTGTGATGGTACGACTCTCTACTTTGGTTCGAGCCGTCCTGGAGGTGTCGGGGCTTACGATCTCTACTTCGCAACGCGGAAAAAGCTGGAGGAGCCCGCGCCGGTGTTGCTGCCTCTTTCGCGCGACGCCTCAAGGCAGGGCGCGATCCTGCATGCGGGGACTTCGCAAGCCGCCTCGTCGAGCAACCCCGCCGTTACTGGAGAACTGTTGGAAATATATCTCACAGGCCTCGTTGACGGGAGTGCTGTTGCTCCGCAAATTACCATCGGAGACAGGGTGGCTGAGGTCCTGTTTTTTGGCAAAGCTCCAGGCTTCGCCGGCCTGAACCAGGTGAATGTCCGCGTGCCTGCCATTTCCCCAGGGCCTGCCGTTCCGGTGCGCTTGACTTACCTCGGCCGCTTGAGCAACGAAGTCACCATCGGCGTGCG
>JAENWC010000122.1 GCA_016650235.1 Terriglobia bacterium | reverse complement strand
TCCACTTTGCGCGGCCCCAGTTTGGGATCCGGGATCGGGCTCAACGCGTAACAACCATTCACTATCGAAGTCATGATCCCGCACTTGTTGTCCTGTATGCAGTCCACTGCCATCCCGGCGAAGGTGGAGGCAACCAGTTTGTCTACAAAATCCGCCTCGCCACTGCGCAGATCGTAGGTGAGGTCGCTGACGATGGTCTCCTCGCCGGTCATCCGTACCAGTTCGGTGCTGAAGGCCTCGGCCACGCTCGCCTTCTTCCGGTTTCCGTAGGCGTCGGCGGGGCCGTAGTGTTGCACTTCATAGCCCTCCCACGCGGCCCCTTCCGACAGAATCACCAGGCTGTAGTTGCTCGGGTTGTTGCGCTTGTCGGTGACTAGCAGTTCCACCATCTTGTTGAGATCGAACCGGTACTCCGGGATGGCGCACCGTACGCTGGTTACATACGCCGTGTACAGCGCCGTGTAGCCGGCGTCGCGTCCAAACACACGAAAAATCCCAACGCGCTCGTGCGAACCGATGGTGCTCCGCTGCCGTGAAATGGCGTCCATGGCCCGTGAAATAGCCGTCGAAAATCCAATGCAGTACTCCGTGTTGCGCACGTCGTTGTCCATCGTCTTGGGGATTGCCACCACTTTCACCCCAAGGTTGTTCAGGTGCGCCGCATAGCTCAGCGTGTCGTCACCGCCGATGGCCACCAGGTAGTCCAGGTCCAAAGATTTCAGGTTCGCCAAAACGCATTCGCTTACGTCGTAGCTCAGGTAGGTCTGCCCCTTCTTGCTGCTCTCTTGCGAGGGAAACTCCTGCCCGGCCAGATGCGGCGGCAGTTTTCTCATCTTCGCGGGGTTAGTTCGGCTGCTATGCAGGTAGGTGCCGCCAGTGCGGTCAATGGTCCGCGTGTTTTCGCGCGTGAGCGGCTGTATGTAACGTTGGCGGCTTCCTGGATCGTTCAGGTTGACGTAGGTCAGTCCTTCCCACCCTTTGCGAATTCCCACTACGTCGAAACCAGCCTCTGTACCGCGGTACACCACGCCTTTGATCACTGAATTGAGACCGGGAACGTCTCCTCCTCCCGTGAGGATGCCAACGCGTTTAGCCATTGCTTTCTCCTTATTAGAAAATGCGAAGCGAACCAGTCAAATTAGGAATGAAGCCGTGAGTGAACCGCCATTGTCACTGTGGAGACCCGCCGATCCCGGCGAAAACCCCCGAGTAGGAATCACCACGTTGACCTGCCCAGGCGTCACCGCTACCAACGGCAGGCTGCGTCCGGCAGGAATGCCGCCTCATCAGGCCTCCAGGCCCTTGATGTGGACATCGACAGGGATGCCCTGCCGCACGCTGGCCGTGATGGTACAGAAATCTTCAAACACCGCCGCTACCGCCTTTACCTTGTCAACATCTTCGCTCGATAGCGCAGGGTCGAGATGCACCTCGATCCTGCCGATGCGGAAGCGCCGCTTTTCGTTGCGCACGATCTCCACCTTGACGTCACAGTGTATGCGCGAAGGCGCGAGTCCGTTCTTGCGCGCGGCAAACAGAAAGCTGGCGCTGAGGCAATTACCGATCGCTGCGGCCAGCATCCGCCCCGCGTTGGGGGCCGCGTCCTTACCCAGCGGCGGCGGTTCATCCATCAGCATGTCCGCGTGCTGTTCCTTGTCGAACTTTACACGAAACTCAAAATCGCTTACCTGATCAATGGAGATGGAAAACTGGCTGGCCACTTCGCTCATGAGCTTTCAGGATAACCGATGGCGCTCAATCTTCGCAAAAATTTGACCCGCGTTCGATTCAGTTTGCCGTGTTGTCTACCCACCACGGTGTGGCCGGCTGTTCACGGATCACCAGCCCGTTGAGGAACTGCGCCGCTTTGGTCAAGCCCTCTTCCGGCGACATCAGCGTGTCCTCATGCTCAATCGAGAGCACGTAGTCGTAGCCGAACATACGCAGCGTGGAAACAAATTCCTTCCACCATTCCGCTCCGTGACCATACCCGCACGTGCGGAAGATCCAGGCGCGGTGGCGCTCATCGGTGTACTGCTTCATGTCCAACACGCCGCTCAGCGGCAGGTTCGCGTCGTAGATCTGCGTATCTTTGGCATGCACGTGGAAAATGGAATCGCCCAATACGCGAATCGCCTTGATCGGATCGATCCCTTGCCAGAACATATGACTCGGATCATAATTGCAGCCGATGTTCGGCCCGCAGGCCTCGCGCAGGCGCAACATGGTTTCCGGACTGTACACCGCATATCCAGGATGCATCTCGATCGCAATCTTCACCCCATGATCGGAGGCGAATTTGGCGCGCTTGGTCCAGTACGGGATCACCTTCTTTTCCCACTGCCATTTCAGCAACTCCTGATAGTGCGGCGGCCACGGAGACACCACCCAGTTGGGATACTTCGCCTTGTCGCTATCGCCAGGGCATCCGGAAAAATCGATCACCACCGGAACTCCCAGCTTCTCGGCCAGCAGGATCGTCTTGCGGCTGCATTCCTGGCTCGCCTTGGCCAGCGCCGCGTTCGGATGCAGCGGCTCACCGTGGCTGCTCAGCGCGCTGATGCTGAATCCGTTGTCGGCAAGCTTGGACTTGAAATCCTTCAGCGCCTGCTTGCTTTCCAGCATCGATAGCTTGCAATGCGGATCGGTGGGATAGTTGCCCGTACCGAGCTCCACAGTCTGTATGTTCAACTTCTTCAACTTCTCCAGTACCTGGTCCAGTGGCATCTGCGCCAACAGCGCTGTAAAAACTCCTACACGCACGGTGGTTATCCTCCTTGAACTGAATGCAAGTCACAAGAATATCAAGTATTCAGATCTATTTCTGCGCAAGCTCGATCAGGACTACGTCGGCGTTGGCGCGGATGCGGTCAAAGATGATCCGCTTGCCATCTGGAGTGACGTCGAAGCTTTGTATGTCGAACGCCGGCTGAAGATCGGTGAGCTGTCGCCGCTGGCCGGAGGCGAGATCGAGCAGCCAAAACGTCTGAAACGGGGAGAAGCCCAGTACGAATACCATCGATTTTCCGTCCGGCAGAAAACGGTAGCCGTCGAACTTTCGCCTGACTTTCAGTTCTGGAAAGGGCACCGGCTTTCCCTCAGGCGTCATCGCGAATACAGCTTGATTGCCGCCGATATCCGGACCGCCGTAGATGATCAATTGTCCGTCCAGCGACCACACGGGCCCCGAGGACTGCGTGTCCAGCAACCGCACCGGCGCGCCTCCGTCAACGGCGACTTTGAAGACGCGGCTCCCTTTCCCCTCATCCCCAGATACTGCCACCCACTTGCTGTCCGGAGACCAGGAGGCCGCGCTACGGACCTGGAAAGAATTGGAAAGCGTCCGCAGGTTGGTTCCGTCCGCATTCATCACGTGCAGCCCCGCCCTGTCCTTACGCCGGAAGGAGAAACAAATCAGTTTCCCGTCTGGAGAAACCGCGGGGGGCGCCACTAGTCCGCCGCCAGATGCTTTCCATAGTTCCGACGCGCGACCGTTGCTGTCTCTTCGCCACAGAGAGTGGGATGGGCCGCTCGCCGCCAAATAGAAGATCTCGTCTCCCCAAGTCCGTGGGCTCTGCGTCTGCGCGTTGGGAGTGGGAATCCGTGCGACGGCGGACTCCTTCGCGATCCCGGCTGTGATCGGGACTGACCAAAGGCCGGCAGTGGGATTCACAAGCGTCGCGACGAGACGCCGGGGCCGGTTTGCCGCCTCATCCGCCGTCACCGAGATGTATTGTTCCAAACCGGCGGTGGCCCGGTGCGGAATCCGGTCCGCAAGGTGCATTACGTAGAGGCACAAACCCGAACCGTCATCCGCCGTGGCAATGTATAACAGGGTTTCGTCATCGAGCAGCGCAGGGTACCGCACGCGGGAGTTGTGGGAGGTCAGGCGCTCCGGCTTTCCGCCACTCGCCGGGACGCGCCAGATGTCCATCTGATCCGGCGGGTAGCCCGAAACAAAATACACAAAACGCCCGTCAGGCGACCAGACCGGGTAGTGAGAGTGCGCGCCTGCCTCGCGACGGAATAACTCGATCGCATTCCCGCCATCAGGGTCGCTGACGAACATAGGGTCCCCAGATTGCGCCGTGTGATAGACGATCCGTCGTCCATCGGGTGACCACGCCACGCTCACTGCATTCACAAAGGGCCGGGCGGGCCCGCCGAATGAAGGAATCAGCATCGTGACGGAGGGCTGGGTGCCTCTTGCCTCTCGCTGAAACCAGAGGTGGCTGGCGTCGCTGCTAAATCCAAGAGGACGCGTGTCAAGATTGAAAAAGGGGGACACCTTTCCCTGCGTGAGATTGACGTAGTTCTGCGTGCCTACTTGCGTCACCCATAGGTCGTACTGACCGTCCCGGTCGGATACAAAGCCGATGAGCTTCCCGTCAGGCGAGATGGCGGCGTCGGTTTCCGTCCCTTCAAAATCGGTTACGCGCGTGTATCTGGCTCCCTCGAGCGGGTTCTGCCACCTCTGCTGGGAACGTCCGATCCAAAGGCCAGCCGCAATTCCGGCGGCGCAGGCGGCCGCGGCCACGATCCATCCCACCGGGATCTTACGCGTCCGCACCGAAGATCCTGCCGGGGCTTTTTGGCACGCCCCCAAATCCACACACAGATCTTCCACATGCTGGTACCGCTCGGAGGGTTTCTTGGCAAGGGCTTTCGTGAGGATGCGGTCCAGTTCCACTGGCAGGCCCGTGCGGAGGGAAGTGACCGATTCGGGATTGTCGTCCAGAATGGCGCGGGCGATGGCAGCCTCGTTGTCACCGGCGAACGGCAGGCGGCCGGTGATCATTTCGTAGAGGACGACCCCGAAAGACCAGATGTCGGTACGGCGATCGGCTTCCTCGCCCCTGGCTTGCTCAGGGGACATGTAAGCAGGCGTGCCCAGGGCCGAGCCGGTCTTGGTGATGCGTGACCGGTCGCCGATGCGGGCGAGTCCGAAGTCCATGATCTTGACGACGCCTTCTGGCGTGACCATGACGTTGCCCGGCTTGATGTCGCGGTGCGTGACGTTTTTCCCATGCGCCGCTTGGAGACCGGCGCTGATCTGTGCGGCGATGTCGCATGCTTCATCGAGCTTCAGCGGCCGTTCGGCGATTCTGGCCTTGAGCGTGCTTCCTTCGACAAACTCCATCGCGAGAAAGCCGTGCTGTTCGTCGATTTCAAAAACGGTGCAGATGTTCGGATGGTGCAGCGCGGCGGCAGCTTGGGCTTCCTGAAGGAATCGCTGCTTCAACTCCGGGTCATCGCCAGGCAGAAACTTCAGCGCCACCATCCGTTTCAGTTTCAGATCCTCGGCCTTGTAGACTACACCCATCCCGCCCTCGCCGAGTTTGTCGAGGATGCGATAATGTGAGATGATTTGCCCAGTCACTGCGCCCTCTCTTTAGACTGCATTCTACTGTATGAATAATAGGATCTCCAAACGCCAACTCCTCATCGCAATGGCCGCCGGCCCCTACCTGCCGGCTTCCGCGCAGAATCAAACAGTCGATAAAGGACCGCCGCTCGACGTCGCCCTCGTCAAGGAGTTCGTGGGCGCAGCTCACGGCAAGTTCGAGCGCACCGAGGAGATGCTCACATCTCAACCCGCCTTGCTCAACGCAACCTGGGACTGGGGTGGAGGTGATTTTGAAACCGGACTGGGCGGCGCTTCCCACATGGGTAACCAGGAGATCGCCAGGTTCCTCATCGGCAAGGGAGCACGCATGGATGTCTTCGCCGCGGCCATGCTCGGAGAACTCGCCATCGTCCAGGCGATGTGCAAAGCCTTCCCCAACCTCCACCGCAGCCTCGGCCCGCACAAGATCCCTCTCATCGCCCATGCCCGCCGTGGCGGCCCGGCTGCCGCCGAAGTCGTCAAATATATCGAGGCGCTTGGCTCGTAGCCAGGCGCACTCGCCCGCGACGCGGCCAAAGGCGGTGCGGACGGGGCGGCTCGCGGTCATGGCGCATCCGAACCCGCCGGCACGTTGGTCCGATTATGCCTTGCGGAGCTTTTTCATCAGATCAGTCGAGCCGCCGACATCGGTCAGCCGGAAGTCGCGGCCTAAATACGGATAAGTCAGCTTGGTGTGATCCAGACCAACGAGTCCGAGAATGGTCGCGTGGAGGTCGTTCAGATGGACGCGATCTTCGACGGCGCGAAGACCCAGCTCGTCGGTCGCTCCGATGACTTTTCCGCCTTTCACTCCGCCCCCGGCCATCCAAACGGTAAAACCGTAGGGGTTGTGATCGCGCCCGTCGGCCCCGCCTGAGCCGCCATCGGACACCGGGCTCCGCCCGAACTCACCACCCCAGATGACCAATGTCGAGTCGAGCAGTCCGCGGGACTTCAGGTCGGTGAGAAGGCCCGCGACCGCTTTGTCGGTCTGCGCGGCTCGCGCCAGATGGTTCTGATCGCATTGGATATGTCCGTCCCAGTCCGTGGCGTTCATTCCGTCGCCGTTCCACACCTGAACGAAGCGAACGCCGCGCTCCACTAGACGGCGCGCGAGCAGACACCGCCCGCCAAAGTCCGCGCTGACCGGATCATCGAACCCGTAGAGTTTCTTCGTCGCCTCGGTCTCGCTGGTCACGTCGGTGGCCTCGGGCGCCGCCATCTGCATCCGGAACGCGAGCTCGTAGGACTCCATCCTTGCGGCGAGCTCGGTATCCTCGTTTCGGGCATCGAGATGTTGCTGGTTCAGCTTCTTCAGCGTGTCGAGCAGAACACGCTGGTCTTCCGTCCGCATGCCCGCCGGCGCGTTGAGGTTGAGAATCGGGTTCCGGCCAGGACGGAAGGAGGTCCCTTGATAAACGGCGGGCAGGAACCCCTGGCCGTACACCGCGGGTCCGGACCGGACGCCGGCCTGGAGAAGAACGACAAAACCCGGCAGGTTCTGGTTCTCCGCGCCGAGTCCATAAAGAATCCAGCAACCGAGGCTGGGGCGGCCAATCCGAGGCCATCCGTTATTGATCAGAAACTGCGCTTGCGAATGCGTGAACCCCTCGTGAAAACACGACCGGATGACGGCAAGCTCGTCGGCGCACTGGCGGGTATGCGGAAACAGATCCGAGATTTCGAGACCGGATTGCCCGTACTTCTGGAACGTCCGCTTCGAGCCGAGGATCACCGTGTCGCGCAGCTTGCCGTTCTGGAAATCCTCGTTGCCAAAGCTGTCCGGCGGATGCTGGCCGTGCAGTTTCTGGAGCAGTGGCTTCGGATCGTAGGTATCCACCTGGCTTGGCCCGCCCTGCATGAACAGGTGGATGACACTCTTGGCGGTCGCGGGAAAGTGCGGAGGCTTGGGCGCAAGTGGATTCGGCGCGCTCGCCGACGCGGTCTGCTGGAACATGTCCAGTGCGGCGAGCCAGCCGATGCCGAGGCCCGACGTCTCCAGAAATTTCCGGCGCGATTCAGTCGACATAAATAAACTCACTCATGTTGAACAACAACAGGCACAGACGGGCCAGGGAACTCTTCCGCAGATACTCGAGGGCGGTCTGGCGTTCTTCCTCAGTGGGCGCGCGTCCGAACGCGAGGCGCCACCCGGCTTCCACGGAAGCTTCCGGATTCTCCCCGGTCTGCTTCTGGATCCGGTCCGCCAGATGCTGGGCCTGCGTGGAAGAGAATTCGCTGTTCATCATCGCCAAAGCCTGCGGGGCCACCGTGGAACTCTCACGCCGCGCACAACTCGCCGCCGTGTCCGGCGCGTCGAAAATCTGGAGCATCGGCAGCGTCATCGACCGTTTCATCTGCAGGTAGATGCTGCGCCGCAGGTGCTCCGAGGGGTCCGGGTTCGCGGGCCACAGTTGGGGCATGCGCGCGGCCAGAAGCTCTTCCCGCGTAAGCGGCGGAATCACTCCGACGCCGCCCATTTTCAGGTTCAATGTTCCAGCCACCGCAAGCACGCTGTCCCGGATCGAGTCGCCATCCAAGCGGCGGCGATTCTTGCGGCTGAGGTAGTGATTCGCAGGATCCTTTTCGAGATTCTCTTTCGAAGTTACGCTCGACAACTGGTAGGTGTTGGAGAGCATGATGAGCCGGTGCATCTGCTTGATGCTCCAGCCGCGCCCGGCAAATTCCACCGCCAGCCAGTCGAGCAGTTCCGGATGCGCCGGCGCTTCTCCCTGCCGTCCAAAATCATTCGGTGTCCGGACGATTCCTTCGCCGAAGTGGCCCTGCCAGATCCGGTTCACCATGACGCGGCCGACGAGTGGTTGATCGGGTGAAGTCAACCAAAGCGCGAGAGCCTTGCGCCGCTGGGGAACAAACAGATAGCCTTTGGGCTCCTCGATCGGCGGACCGGGATTCAGCGCCGAGATATAACCGGGCTCCACTTTCTCGCCTTTGTTCTTGAAATCGCCCCGAACCAGAATATGCGTGTCCGGCACGGACTCTTCGTGCCCCAGGACGTTCGCCGCCGGATACCTCTCCGGTGCTCGCAAGTAAGCTTCGGCGAGCCGCTGGAGTAACACGGCGCGTTGTTGCTCCGGAATGCGGCTTGCAGGCGCGCCTCCCTGTGCGCTTGTTTGCCCGCCTGCCTGCCCGCCTTGTCCCCCGCTAGCGCGCCCGCCGCGGCCTCCGCCGCGAGCCATGCGCTTGAGGACCTCAGCCTGCGCCAGCAACGGGAAATTCCGGGTGTTGGTTTGAACATCGAATAAGCTGACCAGCGGGATCTCGCGCTCGACGCTGCCGGCGAACAACGCGGTCAGCTTGTAGTAGTCGCGCTGGCTGATCGCGTCGAATTTATGATCGTGGCAGCGCGCGCATCCCACCGTGAGTCCCAGAAACGCCGCGCCCACCGTGTCTACCGCATCGGCCTGCCACTCCGCCCGATACTGGTCACCATAGTAGGTGTACTCAATCGGGAACGAGCCGAGCGTGAATAAACTCGTCCCGATCCGGCGTCTGACGTTCTCTTCTTTTTCCTTCGGAAGGTTCAGCGTGCCTTCGAGATCCATGCTCGTGGACCACAGTTCGTCGGCCGCGATCTGCTCCTTGACGAAGGTGTCGTACGGCTTGTCGTTGTTGAAGCATTGGATCACCCAATCGCGATAGCGCCACGCGGTGACAAAAAAGTGATCGGTCTCGAATCCGGACGTGTCGGCGTACCGCACCAGGTCCAGCCAGTATCGGCCCCACCGTTCCCCGTACCGGGGCGATTCCAGCAGGCGATCGATCAGCTTCGCGTAGGCGCCGGGCGCCTGGTCGTTGACGAATTGATCCACCTGTTCCGGCGCCGGCGGCAATCCGTGCAGGTCGAAGAAGGCGCGGCGAACCAGTGTCCGTCGGTCCGCCGGGGCCGCCGGAGCCATTCCTTTCTCTTCGAGCTTGGCGAGAACAAATGCGTCAATCGGATTCCTGGTCCATGACGCATTCTTTACGGCCGGTACAGGCGGCCGGACAGGCTTCTGGAATGACCACCACGACGGCGAAGGGGCGCCGGGAGCCGCTTCCCGTTTTGCGCCGGCGCTGATCCACGCGGCCAGGATGGCGATTTCGGCGGGCGTCAGAGGCGTCTTGCCCGGCGGCATCTGCAGGGCGCCTTCGCGCTGCACAGCCTGCAATAGCAAACTCGCCCCGGCGTTGCCCGGCACTACCGCGGGGCCGCGCTTGCCGCCTTTGAGAATGCTCGACGTCTCTCTAAGATCGAGGTCCGACATGCGAGCCTGACCATGGCAGGCAAGGCAGTTCGTATCGAGGATCGCCTTGGCCTGGTTCTCGACGG
>JAENWC010000121.1 GCA_016650235.1 Terriglobia bacterium | reverse complement strand
TTAAGAGCGCAAAGGGCCCGGCGCGGACCACCAAGCAGAAAAGCTGCTCGCATGCCCAGCGGCGCCGAGGCTCCGTTTTGTGCGATTTCTTTAAGAGCGCAAAGGGCCCGGCGCGGACCACCAAGCAGAAAAGCTGCTCGCATGCCCAGCGGCGCCGAGGCTCCGTTTTGCGCGATTTCTTTAAGAGCGCAAATAGCCCGGCGCGGACCACCAAGCAGAAAAGCTGCTCGCATGCCCAGCGGCGACGAGGCTCCGTTTTGCGCGATTTCTTTAAAGGTCCAGACCGCGGTAGATACCTTCCAGCCGTCCGTCGATGAGGCGCGGGAAGAGCGCGCGGGCAGCCAAAAGCGCCCAGCCGATGCGCGGGGTGACCACGGTTCTTGCGTCGCGTTCGACGCCGCGGGCAATGGCCTCGGCACACTGTTCGGCGGTGATGGCGAATCGCCGCATGCGCCAGAGCTTGTCCGGAGGTCTGCCCGCTAAAACGTTTTCCTGAAAACCGGTCCGGACGTAGCCGGGGCAGACGGTCATCGCATGCACGCCTTCCTTGCGGAGTTCCATCCGGAGGCCGTCGGTCATGGAGCGGACAGCGAATTTGGAAGCCGAGTAGAGCGTGAACCAGGGTAGCGTCACGAGGCCGGCGATGGAGCTGATGTTGACCACGGTACCTGCGCCCTGGCGCTTCATTGCCGGGACCACCAGTTGCGTCATGCCGAGGACAGCGTAGAGATTGAGTTCGAGCATGTCGCGCACATCCTGCTCCGGGGCGCGCCAACTGGGCACGTAGAGCCCGACACCGGCGTTGTTGATGAGGACGTCGATGCGTCCGTAGCGCAACAGCGTTGCCTCGACGCAGGCAGCGCGCACGGCCGGGTCCTTGAGGTCGCCCGCGGTGATGACCGCCTCGTCCGCGCCAACGCGCTCGAGTTTTTCCCGGGTTCTGGCGATGAGAGAAAGCTGTGCGCCGCGGCTACGAAAGGCGTGGGCGCAGGCGGCTCCGATTCCATCGGAGGCTCCGGTGATGAGAACGACTTTGCCTTGCAGGTGCATACAGGAAATTGCCGGAAGAGGCTTGAGAAGCAATAATGTTAGCATGCACGAGGAACTACTGCCTTTGTTCCCGCTGGCGGTGGTCCTGCTGCCGGGCACACACCTCCCCTTGCACATATTTGAAGACCGTTATAAGGAGATGATCGGGTTGGCGGTGAATGAGGGGGTGGAGTTCGGCGTAGTGCTGGCATCGGGAGAGGGACTTCTGCAAGTGGGATGCACGGCAGTGGTGGAGAAGGTGTTGCGTCAATATCCGGATGGGCGGATGGATATCGTAGCCTTAGGACGGCGGCGCTTTTCGATCCTTTCGCTGGATCAGGAAAAGAGCTATCTGCGGGCAGCGGTGAGTTTTTTTGACGATGAGGGGTCTGGGACCGGGCAGGAGTTGCGGGAGCGGGCTATGGAAGCATGCGCGCTGTTCGGGGCAAAGCGGCCGGAAGATCCTGATGATCCTCAGTTGAGTTTCCATTTGGGGGACGCGGTTGAAGACCTCTCGTTCCGGCAGCGGCTGCTCATGTCGCGGTCTGAGGCGGAGCGGTTGCGGGAGCTGATCGAGTTTGCGCCTGGCTACCGGGAATCGAGGGTGAACGCGGCGCGGCTGCGCGAGGCAGCGCCGCAGAACGGGCACGGGAAGATTCCGAGCCGGGATTAGGAGGCCTCCTGGCTTGGCCTGCTTTTATCAAATGAACAGGATTAGCTCAGCCCCATCTTCTCCAGCTTGCGATAGAGGGTCTTGCGCTCGATCCCCAGGATGCGCGAGGCGCGGCTCTTGTTGCCGTTGGTGGCGGCCATTACGCGGCGGATTTGTTCCGCTTCCGTGTCGGCCAATGATTCGCTGGCAACGTCGCGTGGCTCGGAAGATTCGATTGCGATACGTACGGCGGCTTCATCCACTCTCGCGCCTGGGGCCAGGATCGCCAGCCGTTCCATCATGTGCTGCAACTGGCGCACGTTGCCGGGCCATGTGTAGGCTTTCATCTCCTGCACGCCGCTATCAGTGAGCCGGGCCTTGAGGCCATACCGGTCGTTGTACTTCCTCAAAAAATAGTGCGCCAAATCCGCCACATCATCGCCTCGCTCGCGCAATGGCGGGATCACGAGACGCACTACATTGATGCGGAACCAGAGGTCCTCGCGGAACTTCTCCTCCTCCACAAGCTGTGCTACGTCGCGGTTGCTGGCGGCGATAATTCTCACGTCTACCTGGTGCGCCTTGGTGGAGCCGAGCGGCCTCACCTGCCGCTCCTGCAGGAATCGCAACAGGCGCAATTGAAACCCGAGATCGATTTCGCCGATCTCATCGAGAAACACCGTGCCGTTGTTGGCTGCCTCGAACACACCAACACGGTCCCGGTCCGCGCCCGTGTAGGCGCCCTTCATTGCGCCGAATAGCTCGCTCTCAAGCAGCGATGGTGCAATGGAGGCGCAGTCCACCGGAAGGTATGGCTGCGTGCTGCGCTTGCTCATATGATGGATCATCCGCGCCACCATCTCTTTACCGGTTCCCGTCTCGCCTTCCAGCAGTACGGTGGCATCGGTCCCAGCCACCTTCGCCACCAGCTTGTACAACTCGACCATGGCCGTGGAACTGCCCACCATCTCGGTTTCCGGCGGGTCCTCAATCTCGGAATCTGCGTCGCCGCCCGCGGGAGCCAGTACGGCTTCGGCCCGCTTGACGATCTCCAGCAGGCGGTCGAGTTCAAAAGGTTTGGCGATGTAGTCGAATGCGCCGCTGCGCGTGGCCTCCATCACAGTTTCCATGGAACCGCGCCCGGTCATGAGGATGACGGCACAGTCCGGGTTGGCGGTACGCGCCGCCACAAGAACGTCGAGCCCTGTGCGCCGGTCCAGGTAAACGTCGGAAACCACGATGGGGTAATTTTGTGCCCCGAGCCGGTCCATGGCCTCATCGGTGGTCCCCACCGCTTCCACGGTGTAGCCTTCCAGTTCCAGGAATGTCGAGAGAGTGCCCCGCAAAGAGGTATCGTCCTCCACCAGTAATAAAGAACTCAATTAATTTCCTTCCGTTACCGCAGCCTGGGCAGGTAACACCATGGTAAAACAAGATCCGGCCCCGGGTTGACTCTCCACTTCCATGCTTCCGCCGTGATGAGTCACTATCTGTTCGACAATGGAAAGGCCGATTCCCGTTCCTGCTTCTCCGCTGGCCTCCGCCTTTTTCGTCCGGTAGAACTTCTGGAAGACGCTTTTGATCTCCTTTGCGTCCATTCCTATGCCCTGGTCGCGGACGGCAAGCCGCAGGTTCCCATCCAAACTAAGCGCGGTCACAATAACTTCCGTTCCGGGGTTAGAGTATTTCACCGCATTAGTCAGTAAGTTGTAAAAAGCATACTCCATCAGTTCCCGGTCGCCGGTCAGGGAAACCTCATCCAATTTGCCGGTCGCAATCGTCATTCGCTTCCGCTCCGCCAGTGGCTGTGCCCTTTCGATACAGGTCCGTACCATCGTTGAGGGAGAAAAGATTTCCCTTTTGAGTTCCATCTGGCCGCCGGTCAACCGCTCCACATCCAAAAAGGTCTGGATCATACGCGCCATCCGCTTGGATTCGCTGTTGATCATCCGCGCCATCTCGGCCCGTTTCTCTTCACCCAATTTGTAGCGGCCCATCATCTCGCTGGATCCCTGAATCGCGGAAAGCGGGCTGCGCATCTCATGGGCCACGAAATGCATCGCCTGTTGATACCGGCCCTTCTCCTCTTGCGCGCGCAGCAACCGCCGCCTTACCACAAAATGCTGAAAACTGGCAGCGGAGGCTAAGGTGAACCACGCCGTGCCGATCGGCGCGGAGTATGGAAACACCACACCTTGCGCGAAGGCCCCATACGGAGCCAGATGCGCCACCACCAGCAACGCAGCTCCCCAGAGGTAGGCTGGCCGTCCCTGCAACCGGTAAAAAATCAGACCCGCCGCAAGCGCCAACCCCGCGCAAAACAAAATCACCGTCAGGTTCCCGGCGGCGACGAGAAACTCTCCGCGCTGCAAAGTCTCGTAGGCATTGGCGTGAATCTCCACCCCGGGCATGGTTTGCCCAAACGAGAAGGGCGTCATATGACGGTCCTGCGCCGCGCTTTGGGCTGTCATCCCGACAAAAACCACTTTCCCTTTAAGCCGCGCGGCCGCGGAAGCATCGTTTTTCAAAGCCCAGAAGCTCACCTCCGGAATTGCGCCTATACGACGGTACCGTATGAGGATGGGCCGCGGTTCGGTTTCAGTGCGCGCCGCTGGAATCCATTGACCGCCCACATCCAGACCATCCGGGGATTCTACTATCTTCGATGCCCGCGCGATTCGCAATGCCTCCAGGGAAAGGGCGAATCGCCGGTCACGGGCCGACGATTTTTCCAACGGGATGCGCCGTACCACATTGTCGAACTGGTCCGGATCCGCGTGGACGTGGCCGATGCCGGCGGCTGTGCGGCGAAAGGCCTCAATCGGATCCTCCCATTGTCCCTGCCGTGTAAGATCGGTCGCCAGCACAAGGTTGGGCGCGCCGGCCAATGCCGCGGCCAAGTGGGCATCCTCTTGCGGGTCTCCCGCATCGGCCAGGATCATGTCCAGCACGATAGCGGCCGGCCCGGCGGCGGAGGCACGCTCCAGCCCTTCCGCCAGAATCCTTCTGACGTTACGGAGCGCCCCCATCTCCGACAGCGTTTGCTCATCGATGCCCAGAATTATCGAAGCCGTCTCCCGGCGATCTTCCGGTTGCAGGCGGAACAGGAAGTCGTACACATCGTTGTCCAGTTGCACTCCGAGCGTAGTGTTGCCGATGACCAGCGACACGAGCAGACAGGCCGCGAGCAACCCGGTGTAGGTCAATTTTTCCCATCGTCGCATCGGGTTTGCAGGCTCACTTCCTTCGCTTGAGCGCCTTTTCAATGTCGCCGGCTTCGCGAGGCAGAGCGCCGCTCAGCAGCTTCGCGCCATTTTCGGTGATCAGAATCATGTCTTCAATCCGGATGCCGATATTCTCCTCCGCTATGTAGAGGCCCGGCTCGATGGTCACCACCATGCCCGGCGCCAAGGCGATGCTCCCGTCGGTGGCGTCATGCACATCGAGGCCGACGTGATGACCCAACTGATGCAGGTAGTACTTACCGAGAGGCGCGCCTTTCAGGTCCTTGCCATGCGCGTTCACATAGTCGAGCGCAATCTGGTTCAGAGTGCCGGCTCCAGTTCCGGTCAGCTTCATTCCGGGGCGCGCCGCCGCAATCGCCGCGTTTTGCGCTCCCAGAACAATGTCATATACCTCACGCTGCCGCGGCGTGAACCTGCCCGAGACCGGTACTGTGCGCGTCAAGTCCGCCGCATAGCTGGAGCATTCGGCGCCCACATCCATCAGCAGCAATTCGCCCTGATCCATCCGCCTCCTGTTTGCGCCATAGTGCAGCACAATGCTGTTGGGGCCGGAGCCGACAATCGGCGGATAGGCGTGCCGTTCGCAGCCGCGTTCGAAGTATGTGTTGCCCATGGTGGCGGCGATCTGATACTCAAACAAACCCGCAGCCATGCGCTTCCACGCGGCTAAATGAGCGGCCACGCTGGCATCGATGGAAACCTGCAGTTGCTCCACCTCACGCGCGGATTTCACCATCCTTAAGCGAGCAACGGCCAGGGTGGCGTCCTGAATTTCCTTTCCCCCCAGAGCCTCCTTCACTTTTTCCGCGCCGCTCACCTTCTCGAGTGTGAACACACTGCGATTGTCCGCCAGTTCCCGCAGCTTAGGGCCAAACTCATCGGTGCTTAAGACGTGGTCAAACCCGGTGAGGGGGCCGATCCCAGAGTCCTCTGGCGATGCTTTTTTTCCTGTGTAGCGTTCGCGAACATCACTCCTTTTGGGCAACAGAAGATAATCGCCCCCGGGTGTCAGGATGGCCAATGCGCCGGGTTCGCGCCACCCGGTCAGATAGTAGAAGTTGCTCTCCTGTTGGAAGCCGGAGCGCAGGTCGCCACGCTCGGCTTCGGTACCGCCCACCAGCGCCACTACAGCATCCGGCAGCGCTTTGCGGAGCGCGGCCCGGCGGCGAGCATACTCCTGGCGCCAATCCGCATCCGATGCAAGGGCCGGGATGGCCAGAAGCAATAGCCCGCAAAGGACCTTCCCGACCCTCGATACACGCCGGCAACGGCCGGCCACCTCGCTGGGACGAGCTCCGTTTTGCTTCCGGTTATTAAGGAACACGGGAATTTGCTTCGCGGCGAGCAGCTCCGTTTTGCGCGTGTTGCTTAAAAGACGTGCAGCCAAAGATCGCATTGATCTAAAGTATATCTTTACGGGTGCTCGCTTATTGGATTCTCGTCGGGCTGGCCATCGCCCTCGCTTTGCTCTCTCTCAGGGGTGATCGCGCGCGCGCGGACTTCGTCGCCGAGGCGCTGGCGCACCAACCTTCTCCGAAAGAACTCCCTCCCGCCACTGTCATTGTTCCCATCAAGGGCAATGATGAGGGGCTTGAGGCCAACCTGTCCGCTCTTGCCTCGCTCGACTATCCGGACTACGAACTAGTCATTGTCGCGCTGTCGGAAACGGATGTTCCCGCCATTGTGTTGCCTCCCAAGGCCCGCCTTATACTCGCCGGCGATGGTGATCCTGCAACCGGGGAGAAGATCAACAATCTTCTGGCTGCCGTGGATGCCGCAAGGCCGGACTCTTCCATCTTCGCCTTCGCCGACTCGGATGGACTGGTGCAGCGGGGTTGGCTGCAGGCGCTCGCAGCCCCGCTGGCCGATCCGCACGTGGGGCTCGTCACCGGCTATCGCTGGCACCTGCCAACCCCGCCCGATTTTTGGAGCCTCCTGCGTAGCGTCTGGAACAGCGTCATCGCCGGCGGCTTCCATGGCGGAAACAACGCTTTTGCCTGGGGCGGGGCCATGGCCATCCGCCGCGAAACATACCACGGCGCGCGCGTGCCCGAGTTCTGGCGCGGGGCCATCAGCGATGATTTCCGGATCGCGGCAGCCATTCACGCGGCGGGACTGCGGATCGCATACGCGCCGGGGGCGCTGGTGGCCTCGACAGACCACACAACAGCGGGAGAGTTTCTCGATTGGATCGAGCGGCAGATGATTATCACGCGCGTCTACCATCCAAAGCTGTGGTGGCTCGGTCTCTTCTCGCACCTGATCTATTGCGGCGCGATGGCGGCCTCCGTATATGTGTCATTCCAGGGCTCCACCTTTGCCGGGGAGTACGTGCTGGTGACGCAGTTGGGGCTAGGCATGTTGAAGGGCACCAACCGGGCCTCGCTTGCCAAGGCTGCCATGCCTGCCTACGAAACATGGTTCAAACGGCACGGTTGGGTGCTCACGTGGTGGGTGCCGCTGGCCACCTGGTTTTGGCTCTACAGCTTCCTGGCTTCGGCTCGCACCAATGTTATTTCGTGGCGCGGGAATCGCTACAGGGTGGTCAGGCCCGCGCCGCTGCGATAAGATTTCACTATGCCTAAACCTTCTCCCGCGTTGCTTGAGGTGAGCTGTCCCTGCTGTGAGGCCATGCTCAAGGTGGACCCTGTTACCTCCGCCGTGATCAGCCACAAGGTGAAGGAGAAACCTCCGCCGATTGAGGATCTCGGCGCTGCCGTGCAACGGCTGAAAGGGGAAGAAGCGCGCCGCGATGAAGTCTTCCGCAAAAACATGGCGGACCAGAAAAACCGCCAGGATGTTCTCAACAAGAAGTTCGACGAGCTTTTCAAACAGGCCAAAGAGAATCCGGACGATCGTCCGTTTCAAAAGGAAATCGACCTTGACTAAAACGGCCGTGGCCAGCCTGCAAATGGCCGCGCTATTCAAAACAGCAAAGGGTTCGGCGCGAGTTGTTGCTGGATTGCTGATGCTTGCCGTGGCGCTCACGCTTTCGGCCCAGCAGCAGAAAAAGAAGAACGCGGGCAAAGAGAACAAGAAGAAGGCGGGCGGCATTGAAGCACCCGCTCCCGGGAACGCCCCGCTTCCCAAACTCGCCGGGCAGATCTCCGGCCAACTCTTCTCCGATGCGGGCAAACAATCGGACTGGCCGGCCATCGCCTACTCACGCGACGGCTCGCTTTGGGCCGCGTTTCTCGAATGGGACGACAAGGACGCGGACCGGTTGCTTGTGCGCCGCCGCGACCCGCAAGGCAGTTGGGGCGCGCCTATCCAGATCGAAGATGGCCTGGCTGACCACTATCTGCCCGCCATCACCGCGCAGGGTGACGGAGTCACCATCGTCTGGTCCGCGCAGGTGGATGGCAACTTCGAACTGTTTGCCTCCGATGTGACTGCCGCGGGCAAGGCGTCCAAACCGCAGCGGCTCACCAGCGCGCCTCACGGGGATTTCAATGTACGGGCGGTCTCCGATGCCAAAGGAAACGTGACCATCGCCTGGCAAAGCTTTCGAAACGGCAACGCCGACGTCTATGCACGACGCCGGACCGGCAAGAGTTGGGGCAAAGAGATTCGCGTTTCAACCAGTGAGAAAGGCGATTGGGAACCCGCCATCGCGCTCGATGCGCGTGGGGCGGCCTGGATCTCCTGGGACAGCTACCACCACGGCAACTACGATGTGTTTCTGCGATCTTTCGACAACGGCAAGCTCGGCGCGCCCGTAGCCATCACTACTGAATCCACAGCGCAGTTTCATTCCACGGTGGCCGTGGATAGCGCGGACCGCGTTTGGGTTGCCTGGGACGATGCCGGCGAGAACTGGGGCAAGGATTATTCCACGTCGAGCGCGGCGCCCGGCAGCCGCGGGCTGCACTATTCGCGCACGCTCGGCCTGCGCGTATATGCGAATGGCCGCGCGCAGAACCCATCGGCGGATCTGTCGCCGATTCTCACCGAGCGCATGACACGATACGCGGAGCTACCGCATTTGTCCGTCGATGGCGCAGGCGCTCTGGTGATGGTATTTCGCCACTGGACCTATACGCTACCCAACGAGATTTTCCACTTCTACTCCACCACTCTCAGCGGCGCGCAATGGTCCTGGCCCACGCAGCTAACCAGCAGTTCGGGCCAAAACTCCCAGCGGGCATCGCTGGCTATGAATCCGCAAGGCGGGATCGATGTTGCTTATGCCAGCGACGGCCGTTCCATCACGGTGAAGCCCACTTCGCAGGCGCATTCGCTCCATTACGGAGCTTATGTATCGGCCTTGCCGAAAGGAGGAGGGCCTCCCGTGGTGACCCTCGCGGGCGTCACTGCTCCCACGGCCGGCACTCATCCTCCGCGGCGCGCGCGCCACAACATGTCAGCAAACGGCAAGACTTACAAGTTGCTGATGGGCGATAGCCACCGGCACACCGACATTCGCGGACACTCCGGCGTCGACGGGTCGGTACTGGATACCTACCGCTACGCCATCGATGCCGCGCAACTCGATTTCCTCGGCACCAGTGACCACAACGAGGTCACCGGCGGCGGCTGGCCGGACGGTTTGCGCGACTATCAGTGGTACTGGGTGCAGAAGGCGGTGGACCTTTTCACGCACTCGCCGGTCTTCACCGCCGTCTATAGCTACGAGCACTCGATGGCCAGCCCCGGCGGCCACCGGAACGTGCTGTTTCTCAAACGCGGCGCACCGCTCCGTATGATCGACCGCGGCAAAGGCTATGACTCTTTGGACAACAATCCGCCGGCAATGTGGAAGTTCTGGGAGGAGAAGGTCCTCTCCCAGCCGGGTCAGAAATCGGTGATTGTGCCGCACACCTTCGCCGCTGGACCCTTGGCCGATTGGAACTGGCCCAACGCCCGATTTGATTGCCTGCTGGAGATCTATCAGGGCGCTCGCGGGAGCTACGAGGCTTTCAACCAGCCGAAGGGCGAACTGCGAGGGCGCACGCAAACAGACCAGCCCGGCCACTTTGCGCAAGACGCCCTGGCAAAAGGAAACATCTACGGATTCGTCTCATTCTCAGACCATGGCTCCACGCACAACTCCTGGGCCGCTGTGTGGGCGCAGACGGAGGATCGCCGCGGCATCCTCGACAGGATGTATGATCGCCGCACGTTTGCCGCCACCGATGAGATTATTCTCAAGGTGACTGCCGGCAACCACATGCCCGGCGAGGAATGGGATGCGCCGCTCAATGCGCCGGTTCGCATGCAAGCGCGGATCGATGCCCCGGACACGCTGGAGCGAATCGACATCGTGAAGGACGGCAAGTTCGTCTACACCACACGCCCCAACGCCCGTACGGCCACTCTGACGTGGCAGGACACCGAAACCAAGCCGGGAAAGAGTTACTACTACGTACGCGTTTTCCAGCGCGACACGGAGAACCCGGAAGGCGATCCGGAAATCGCCTGGGCATCGCCCTTCTACGTTACCTACAAGTGAAGCTCTGTGCCGCGAGGGAAGTGCGGGATGGTGTGCCAAATGGCCGCGCTTGGGAGATGTAGTAAATTCTTTGTAGAGGAAAACGCCGTGAACAATCTCCGACGCCGTGAACTACTGATGCTTCCATTCGCTGCCTGGGCAGCCGAGCAAGGGGGAGAAGTAATCCCTTTTGAGGGGTCTCCCGCGTTCGATCCCGAAAAACCGCGGCTACCGTGGGAACAGACCACCGAGTGGTTCACCCCGCAAGAGCATTTCTTCTGGGTTGGTCATTACGGATACCCGGAGGTGGACCCCGGAAGCTGGCGGCTTGCGGTGCAGGGGATGGTGGAGCGGCCGCGCTCCTTCACTCTGGAAGAGCTGAAGCGCCGGCCGGGAAAGGAATTCGCCGTAACCATGGAGTGTTCGGGGAATCCGCCAACCGGCGGATTGGTGGGGAACGGGAAGTGGGCGGGAACTCCGCTGGGTCCGATCTTGAAGGAATGCGGTGTGAAAGAGGGTGGGATCGAAGTTGTGTTTTTCGCCGCCGACAGCGGCAAGGAAAAAATACGGGGCGGGGAGTATGAGCAGCAATTTGCGCGCAGTCTTTCTATCGGCGAAGCGATGAAGGAGAATGTGCTGGTCTGTTATGAGATGAACGGGAAGCCGCTGGATCGGAATCACGGAGCACCAGTGCGGCTGGTTGCGCCCGGTTGGTATGGGGTGGCGTGGGTGAAGTGGCTGAACAGAATCGAGGTGCATGACCGGGCTCATTTAGGGCGTTTCATGGGCCGGGACTATGTGACGATTCGAGGCGAGGAGCGGGACGGCAAGACAATCTGGCAGGAGACCTCCGTGGGACGGATGAACCTGAAGTCCGTGGTGGGACGGGTGACACGGCAGGCGGGAGGAAACCTGGTGGTCATGGGCGCGGCGTGGGGAGATGGAACACCGGTGGCGAAAGTGGAATTGCAGATGGACGGAGGGGACTGGCGCACAGTGGAACTTGCGAAATCGCCGGTCGAGAAGTTCTGCTGGCGGTTCTGGAAATATGAATGGAAAGGTGTTGGGGCCGGAGAGCATGCGCTCGCCTCCCGCGCCACCGACGCCAGAGGCAAAGTGCAGCCCGCCCCGGACGATCCGTTCATCAAGCTTAAGAAGACCTATTGGGAAGCCAACCAGTGGGCCGTGCGCAAGATCAAGGTCTAATCCCAAATCTTCAACAGGCGGCCCCGCTATACGTTTCGTGGAACAACGTAGGGCTCCCGGTAGTCGCGGGTCAGCATCGCGTTGGCTTCATCATCGCCCAGGAACCGGCCCGTCGATGGCGCCATGCGCAGCGTACGCCCCACGCGGTAGGCGATGTTGGCCAGGTGGCAGTAGGCGGCTGACCGCGCCCCGATAGCGATTTCCGCGTTGAGGATCGTGTGATCGCGCTTCCGCACCGCCTCGAAGAAGTTTTGCATGTGCGGCACAGTATCTCCACCGGCGCTTTTCTCCTCCAGCGCCAGCTCGTACTTCTCCCTGCTGCCGGCTCCTGCCCCGCGCGCCGCATCGCCGCTGATGTTGCCCGCCGTGCTCTTGTACAAGCGGAACCCTCGGTCTTCCACGGCCAGAAATCCGAGGCTGCCGAAAAAGATATTCCCGACATAATTGGGGCCGGTCAAAGGCACCAGACCTTCCGGCGGCGTCGGCAGATTCCTGACATCGAAGGTGAGTTCGGCGTCGCCGAAGTGTATGGTCGTGTTCTGTGTGTTCGGCGTCTCCTGGTCGTCCTTCCATACGAACTTTCCACCTTGAGAAGATACCGACTCCGGCCACCCGGTACGGCCAAGTCCCCATAAGGCAATGTCCATCTCATGCACGCCCTGGTTGCCAATATCGCCATTGCCCGTATCCCAGAACCAGTGCCAGTTGTAGGCGAATTTGTTCTTGCTGTAAGGCTTCCATTGCGCCGGCCCCAGGAACAGGCTCCAGTCGAGTCCGGGCGGCGCCGGCTCGTCGGGAGAAACACCGATGGAGAATCGCCTGCGGTAGCACAGCGCGCGTGCATGATAGAGCTGCCCAATCTGACCTTCCTGGATCAGCCGTATGGCCTTCATCTTGTGCGGCATGGACCGGCTTTGCGATCCCACCTGCACCATCCGCTTGTATTTGCGCGCCGCAGCCACCATCTGCTGGCTCTCGAAGACATTGTGGCTGGCGGGCTTTTCAACGTAAACGTCCTTGCCCGCCTGGCAGGCCCAGATGGCGGCAAGCGCATGCCAGTGGTTGGGCGTTGTAATCGAGACGGCGTCAACGTCCTTGTCCTCGAACATCTGACGCATGTCCGTGTAGTTCTTGGGCGCATAGTTCTTCGCCTTGTTGATCAACGCGGTGGCCCGCTCCCTTGCCGCCTGGTTGACGTCGCAGAGGGCCGCAAACCGGCACTCAGTGTCAATCGATGTGTAGTACTTGATGTGATCGGTTCCGCGGCCGCCGAGACCCACCTGCCCCAGGTTGATCCGGTCATTAGCTCCCAGGATCGGAAACTGCGCCGTGGCGATCGCCGCCGATGCCGCTTTCACGAATTGGCGTCTGCCCTGATTGTTTTGCATGGATCTTATTCTCCGTCTTCCTAAGTAACAGCCCCTTTGCGGGTTCGAAACGATTATTGTACATCCAACAGCGGGAACGGAATGGACTGCTGTACAATCCGACGGTATGCGATCTCTCTTTCTATTTCTGATCCTGGCTGAGGCGGTTGTGATTCCGGTTGCGGGCAAGCAGCGCCGCGCCTTCCGCGTTGTGGAGGCCAGCATCAGCGAGATGCGCGAAGCCTTGCGGCAAAAGAAAGTGACCTCACGCGAGCTGGTGGAACAATACCTCCAGCGCATTGCGCTCTACAACGACCGGCTCCATGCGACCATCGCCGTGAATGGGAAGGCGCTCGCGGAGGCCGACGAACTCGACCGCGAGCGCGCACAAAAGAAGATCCGCGGCCCGCTGCATGGCATTCCCATTGCGCTCAAGGACAATATACACACCACACACTTGCCCACCACCGGTGGAGCCTTGGCCTTCCTCGGCTATGTGCCACCCTACGAAGCGACCCTCACCAGGAACCTGCGCGAGGTCGGCGCCATCATTCTTGCCAAGACAGGCATGACCGAGCTGGCCAACTGGATCGCCGGGTCGCCGACACCGATGCCCGGCAACTACAGTGCCGTGGCCGGATTCGGTTACAACCCTTACGATCCGCGGCGCGATCCCAGGGAGAAGTTCGACGACGGACGTCCCGCGCTTTCCACGGGAGGCTCGAGCTCTGGCGTTGGCACGGCGGCCAGTTTCTGGGCCGCCAACGTCGGAACGGAAACCTCCGGCTCCATCCTCAGCCCATCGAACCAGAACATGCTGGCCGGCATCAAGCCGACGGTGGGGCGGATCAGCCGGCATGGAATCATTCCCATCACCGCGGATCAGGACACGGCCGGGCCTATGGCCAGGTGGGTGGCCGATACGGCGTTGCTGTTGGGCGCGCTGGAAAGCGCCAAGCCCGATCCGGATGATCCGGCGACGAATCGATGCCCGCCGCCGCCAGGCCGCGACTATACGAAGTTCCTGCGCAAGGACGGGCTGAAAGGGGCACGGATCGGAATCCCGCGCGCATTCTACTATGACAAGATCACGCCACCGGGTGGAAAAGAACCTCGGGGTGGTTTGGACGCGGAGGAAGCGAAGGTGATGGCGGAAGCGATTTCGATTCTCAAGCGGCAAGGAGCAGTAATCGTCGATCCCGCCGACATCCCCAGCGTGGTGGACCAGGACGCGGCGAACAATATTCTTCTTTGGAATACCTGCGGGGGCGCAGGCGCGGGGAAAGGCAAGGACAGCAATTGCTCGGTCGCCTTCAAGTACGGCATGAAGCGCGACTTCAACCTGTGGCTGGCCTCACTGGGACCATCGGCGCCGGTCAAATCACTGACGGAACTACGGCAGTGGAATCTCGCCCACACCAAGGGCGGAGCGATCCGGTACGGCCAGTCCAACCTCGACGTCTCCGATGAGATGGACCTGTCAGCCGACAAGGCGCGCTATGAAGCGGATCGCGCCAAGGACATCCGTCTGGGCGGGGAACGCGGTATCGATGAGGTCATGAGGAGCCACAAGCTGGATGCCATCCTCTTTCCTGCCGCCAATGGCGCCTCTATCGCCGCCAAGCCAGGGTACCCGACCGTCATCGTGCCGTTCGGCAT
Source organism: Terriglobia bacterium (assembly GCA_016650235.1). Classification (GTDB taxonomy): domain Bacteria; phylum Acidobacteriota; class Terriglobia; order Bryobacterales; family Bryobacteraceae; genus VFZE01. The sequence goes on along the minus strand of JAENWC010000121.1, from coordinate 2,196 downwards.
GATTCCTAACGCGCCACAGGAGCCCTTTGCAGTGGGATTCAACGCCCTCCCGAGGCCGTTTGGTGTTAGCTTCACCGGCATGGCCTGCAGCGAAGCACGCCTGATCGAGTTGGCCTATGCCTTCGAGCAGGCAACCAAGCGCCGTGTTGCTCCCGCCAGCGCGCCGTAGAGGAAGGACTTGGTTGTGGGGGACATCACCGATGGGCCTCGAATGGGTCCAGTGGACCCGCTGTCCTTGGGTGTCGATCATGGGTGCTGTCCGGGGCTGGCTGCCTTGACACACCGCAAACACCGCAAAATATCCCTTGACAGACGTAGCAAGCCTTTCATATACTTACCTGGAAAGTTCATTCTGGGGGAGACGGAAACATGAAGAAATTTACTCTGGGGCTTTGCCTCTTGGCGCTGTCGAGTCTCGGCTTTGGCTCAACCCTGGTATCAACCCAGGGAATTTTCTCGGACCCGAATCAGGTCTTTGAACAGTCGTTCGCGTACGACCCGGCAATTCACGGTGGTATCTTGACGATTCAGTCCTACGGATACGGCGGAAGCTCAAACGCTCCCGGCGGCACGAACGCGGCTGGCACGGTCATCCTTCCTGGCGGGTTCGACCCGATCGTTGGCCTGTTCGCCGGTGGAGCGGGAGGCGGCGGTGCGCGCCTTGCTTTTAACGACGATGGCACCTGCGCGCCAGGCTTTGGCGCTACCGACGCCGGTATTTGCTTCGATCCCACAATAGTTATCGCCGGTCTGGCGGCAGGCACCTACACCATTTCGTTGTCGGTCTTCCCGAACTTTCCTCCGACCACCGAGACGGGTGCTTATCCAGGCGGCCCCGCTGACTTCGGAACCGGCGCAAACCAAGTGCCTCGCTCGAATGCGTTTGCGGTTGACGTGGTAGCTACCCCCGAGCCGCTGACTTTCGGCATGATTGGCGCTGGCCTCCTTGTCCTCGGCCTCCAGCACCGTCGTCGCTTCCGGAGCTAAATCCTTATCCTCGATCTTGGCGCATAGGCCGGAGGGAAACCTCCGGCCTTTTTCATTGGTCCCGCCGGATTCCAGGTCGCGACGATCGAACTCCCCGATGGACCGGCGACGGCGAACTTGGTCCGCTGGCCAGTTTTCTAACTGCCTGTTGACGGCATCGGCTCTACACAAACGCGTCGTGTGAGGTGGCTTCGGCGCTCCCGCCAAAGATTCCAGATGCCGTGACCGCCGGACATCGCGATCACCTTGCGACACCATCCTCGTGTTGCTTGCGCCCGACGGGTCGCCGGTCGTGGGCAGCGACGACTACGTACTTACTGGAGCACGGTTCTCATGGCAGGCCAAAGCAAAGGATATTGGGGCCGGCGGCGAACGCGATATATTGCCGGCCGCCGGCCATGAAGGTCATTGGGGACGAACGCCAGCTATGCCCGTCTCCGAGCGCGGCGGATGCGTTCGTCTGAATGTGCCACAGATCCTTTCCGGTTTTCGCATCCACGGCGCCCAAAGCTCCGCTGTCCTCGCCGAAGAACACCACTCCTCCGGTGGAGAGCACGCCACCCCAACTGTCGGCAGGGCCGATCTGCGGGACTTCCCACACGCGCTTGCCGCTCTCGATATTGAGCGCGCGCAGAAACATCTGTCCAGGTTCGAGTGGAATGGGACGGGGATTCCAGCTTGGCGGCTTCACATAGATACCGCAGGCCTCGCGCGCCATCAGGTAGAAGAGGCCGGTGGATGGGCTGAGCGCCATGGACGGCCAATTGGTCGCGCCCAGCACGTTGGGGCAAACTTTCCTGCCATCTTGAGTGGGTTCCAAGCCGGGTAGCACGATGGGCCGGCCATCCTTGCCGACGCCGCTGGCCCAGGTAAGCCTGTCGACGAATTTTTCGGCCAGCAAGAGTTCGCCATTAGTCCGGTCGAAGACATAGAAGAAGCCGTTCCGGTTTGCCTGAATGAGCAGCTTGCGGTCCTGCCCGCGGTACCGGCTGTTGACGACCATGGGCGTCTGGGCGCCGTCCCAGTCATATAAGTCGTGGGGTGTGAATTGATAGTGCCACTTCAGTTTTCCAGTGGCCGCATCCAGAGCCAGCACGCAGTCAGAATAAAGATTGTCGCCCTTGCGTTCGTCGCCGTTCATGGCCGGGTAGGGATTGCCGGTGCCCCAGAAAACCGTGTTGGTCTCAGAATCAAACGTACCGGTCATCC
>JAENWC010000120.1 GCA_016650235.1 Terriglobia bacterium | reverse complement strand
TCCCCATTGGCCGCGTTGCCCGCCACGTAGATCTTCACGTTCCCGGAATCGGTGGCCGGCGGCGTCCAATCCACCTGGAAGCTGTTGGTCGAGCGCGGCATCGTGTGCATGGCAAACTGTACCGGCGCATCCGCCCTGCATGGCTTGACGATCTTGTTGTCCTGGCACACCACCTGTACCGGCTCGCCGGCCGCGGGCGCCAGATCCCCCGCCTGTCCGGTGCGCTCATTGCTCGCCAGGCGTGCGCTCAACTGAAATCCATAAACTTGCGTGGTGGCCCCTGTCACACGCACCGTCAAAACCTGCTTCACCCCCGGCGTATACGTCAATCCCTGCGGAAAATCGATCTCAACCCCGCTGCCCGCGGTCGGATTTCCGGTTCCTACATGGCAGCCCGACTGTGCACACCCAGCCGGCGCTTCTCCCCCCGCCACCGCTCCCGTTGATCCTGCGTCCGGACCCGCGAGATAGGCAAGAATCATCACCGGCATCACACTCACAATTGCCGAAATCTTGCCGACACGAATCTTCTGCTGTTTGGTCATAAGTTAGTCTTCGTCACACCCCTCAGCAAACTAAACACGGACTCTACTCAGTCTACTCAAAAAAGTCGGTTTTGTATCAATGCACGGGTAGAGTTCACAACTTTGCAGCCCCCCGTATTAGATCCAATGCCTTACGCGCTGTTGTGCTCAACGGAATATCGCCTAATCCGCCCTCTTTCACCCATCTCCAGCCCCTTGGTGCGCGCCCCAGCACCCCTTCTTCCACCTCAATTGAGTAATGATGGAAAGTAATCGTGTGCCGAAATGTGCCCAATTTCCCCACTCGCCTGGCCTGCGGCAACTGCCCCGCCTCAGGCAATTCCCAAAAACCCGCCAGTCGCGTCTCGCTCTCCCCCCTCTTGCCCAACAATACACATCCGCCCCGCCGGATCACCAGCAACACTTGCGTCTCCTCCACCTTCTCACGCCTTCGCAATTTCACCGGCAACTCCCTTTGACGCCCCAACTCCAGCCCCCGGCAATACAGCGACACCGGACATTCCCCGCACAGCGGTTCCCTCGGCAGGCACACCGTAGCCCCTAACTCCATCATCGCCTGATTGAACTCGCTCGCATTCTCCGGGTCCAACAGCTTCCCCGCAGCCGCGCCCAATCGCGCCCGCGTCACCCCGGCCCCGATATCGCCCCCATCTCCCATCAACCGGCTCATCACACGCAACACGTTCCCATCCACCGCCGCCCTCGCCTCTCCGAAGGCGATGCTCGCTACCGCCGCCGCCGTGTAATCCCCGACGCCCGCCAGCTCCCGTATCTCTTCATAGGTTTCCGGAAACCCGCCAAGCGCCCGCACCTGCCGCGCCGCGCGTTGCAGATTCCGCGCCCGCGAGTAATATCCCAGCCCCGCCCACAACGTCAGCACCTCTTCCTCCCGCGCTTCCGCCAACGAGGAAACGTCCGGGAACCGCGTCAGAAACCGCTCATAGTAGGGAACCACCGCCGCCACGCGCGTCTGCTGCAGCATGATCTCCGACACCCAGATTCGATACGGATCACCCGTCCGCCGCCATGGCAGATCCCGCCGCGCGCGCTCATACCAGCCGAGCAGCCGCCGCCGGATGGCCCGCACTGCCGCGTTAGAATAAAAAGATTGCCTGTCGTCCCTGGGCAAGACATCCCCGTGCAAGACTATATTGTCATCCGTGGCGCTCGTGTTCACAACCTGAAGAATCTCTCGCTCCGCATCCCACATAACCAGCTCACCGTGGTCACCGGCGTTTCCGGTTCCGGTAAATCCTCGCTCGTCTTTGACACCATCTATGCCGAAGGCCAGCGCCGCTACGTCGAGTCACTCTCGGCCTACGCCCGCCAGTTTCTCGACCGCATGGAAAAACCGGCCGTCGATGACATAGACGGAATCGCCCCGCCCATCGCCATCCGCCAGAAGAACACGACGCGCAACCCGCGCTCCACCGTCGCCACCGCCACCGAGCTCTACGACTACATGCGCCTGCTCTGGGCGCGCTCCGGCGCTACCTTCTGCCCCACCTGCGGCAACCAGGTTCTGCGCGATTCGGTCGACGTGGTCGCCGCACGCGTCCTCTCGCAACCTGCCGGCTCCCGCTGGTACCTGCTCTTTCCCGTCCGCCTCCCCGCGGGCCACACCCTCCAACGCGACCATCTCTTCGAACTCCGCAAAAACGGCTTCAACCGCCTCTTCCAGAACGGTCGCACATTCGAGTTTTCCACACCGGAATCCCTGCTCGAAATCGACTTCTCCCTGCCGCTCTTCATCCTCATAGATCGCCTCGTCATCAACGATTCTCCCGAACTCCGCCAGCGCATCGTCGATGCCGTCGAGATCGCCTACCGCCAGTCCGGCGAAGCCCTCATCGAATCCTCCACCGGCGAAGCAAAACTCACTTTCAACGAAAAATTCGCCTGCAAAACCTGCAACACCGAATTCGTCGAGCCCGAGCCCAACCTGTTCAGCTTCAACTCGCCCGCTGGAGCCTGCCCGCGCTGCCAGGGTTTCGGCAACATCATCGACTATGACCCCGGCCTGATCATTCCAGATCCTTATCTGGCGCTTTCCGAAGGCGCGGTCCATCCTTGGACCAAGCCCGCCTACACCCGTTACTACACCTCCTTCGCTCGTGTCGCCCGTGGCAAGGTCCGCCTCGATATCCCTTTCTCAGACCTCAATCCTTCCGAGACAGAGATCGTCTGGCGCGAGATCCGTGAATCCTTTACCCACATCGAGCGTAAAAAGTACAGGGTCCACGTCCGCGTCTTCCTCAGCCGCTATCGCGGCTACGCCCCCTGTACCGAATGCGCCGGCGCGCGCCTGCGCCGGGAAGCCCTGAATATCAAACTGGGCGGCGAGACCATTGCCCAAACCGCGCGCCGCAACATCGCGCAGGCGCTCGAATTCTTCGAAGACCTGGAGCTGTCTCCCGAAAAAGCCGCCATCGCCGGTAGAATCCTCATCGAAATCCGCCAGCGCCTCAACTTCCTCAATGACGTCGGCCTCGACTACCTCACGCTCGACCGGCTCTCCGCCACTCTCTCCGGCGGCGAGGCCCAGCGCATCACTCTCGCCACCTGTCTCGGTTCCCGTCTCGTCGGCGCCTGCTATGTCCTCGATGAACCCTCCATCGGCCTGCACTCGCGCGATACCTCCCGCCTCATCCGCATTCTCCATGAGCTGCGCGACCTTGGAAACACAATCCTTGTCGTCGAACATGATCCCGACCTCATGCGCGCCGCCGACCATATCCTCGACCTCGGCCCAGGCGCAGGCGAAGGCGGCGGCCGCATCGTCTTCCACGGCACCAAAGCCGAACTGTTCGATGGCAATGCCTCCACCCTCACTGCTCGCTATCTGCGCGGCGAACTCCAAACCGCGCTCCCGCGCCTGCCCCGTAAACTCAATCCAAAACGCACGCTCCGCTTCGAGGGCTGCCGCGCCAACAACCTCCGCAACATCGACGTCGAAATCCCCCTCGATATGCTCGTTTGCGTCACCGGCGTTTCCGGCTCCGGCAAATCCACTCTCGTCCACGAGGTTATATACAAGGCCCTGGGAGGCTCCACCGCGCCTGCCTTCTCGGGCCTGGACGATGACGGCGAGGAAGCCGCCGGACACCAGCACTGGCGCAAAGTCCACGGCGCGCACATGGTCAAGGAAGTGATCCTGGTGGACCAGTCACCCATCGGACGCACCCCGCGATCCAACCCCGTCACATATATCAAAGTCTTCGACATCATTCGCGACCTGTTTGCCTCCACCCGCGAGGCCGTACGCCGCGGCTATGGACCCGGCCACTTTTCTTTCAATATCCCTGGCGGGCGCTGTGAATCCTGCCAAGGCGGCGGCACCGTCACCGTCGAAATGCAGTTTCTCGCCGATGTCGAACTGATCTGCGAAGAGTGCCGCGGAACACGATTCAAGCAAAGCGTGCTCGAAATCCGCCACCACGGGAAAAATGTCCACGAAGTCCTGCAACTCACCGTCAACGAGGCCATCGCCTTCTTCGCCGGAGTTCCCCGCCTCGCCACGCGCTTGCAAGTGCTAGCCGACGTGGGCCTGGGATACCTGCGCCTCGGCCAGTCCGCCACCACGCTCTCGGGCGGAGAGGCTCAGCGCGTCAAACTCGCCTCCCATTTAGCCCAGTCCAAAATGAAAGCCTCGCTCTACATCTTCGACGAGCCCACCACCGGTCTCCACTTCGACGACATCGCAAAACTCCTCGATGCTTTCCAGCGCCTCATCACCGCCGGCGCATCCCTCCTCATCATCGAGCACAACCTGGAAGTGATCCGCCACGCCGATTGGGTCATCGACCTGGGCCCCGGCGGCGGCTCCTCCGGAGGCCTGGTGGTCGCAAAAGGCACTCCCGCGCAATTGGCCCAATCCAGCACACACACCGGAAAATTCCTCGCCGTAGGACAGGCCTCCCGGCCGGTCACCGGTTCCTGACCCTACCGGCAAACCTGATTCACCCGATACACCTGATGCAGCCGGCTCCCGCTCGACCCGCCCTGCATCGTCCCGCCTCCCGCCGCGTAAATCAATCCATCCAGAAAAACCGCGCCTGTAACCCCGTGAACCGCAACCGGCATATTGGCCAAACTCATCCAAGTGCTCGTCACTGGATTGTACACATCGTGATCCGCGTGTACGCCCGTGGCAAATTCCCCTCCGAAAACGTGCATGCATCCGTTCGCCTCCACTCCATTGATCCCCCCGCGCGCCTTCGGCATCGCAGCGCCCTTCGTCCACGCATTCGTCTTCGGATCATAGATCTCCACCGCGCCGCTCGCCTGGCTGGTGAACCCGCCCTCCAACCGCCCGCCGAACACATAAACCTTTCCCTGCAGCGCCGCCGCGATCAGATGATTCCGCTGCGAAGGCATCTCCGGCAGAACGGTCCACGCATCCAACACCGGATCATAGACCGCGAAGTCCGCCCCCCGCGGCGGACGCCCTCCCGCCACATAGATCTTTCCATCCAGCACCACCGCCGCCCCGCCTCCGCGCGCCGCCGGCATCGGTGTCCGCACGCGCCATACATTGCCGGCCGGATCATACTCCTGCACCAAATTCACAAAGGCGGTACCCGCGTCCGTCTGTCCCCCAATCACATACAGCTTTCCATTCACAGCCGCTGGCATGTTGTGGTTCACCCCAACTGGAAGCGGCGCAACTATGCTCCACGCATTGGAGTAAGTGTCGTAGGCCTGCACAGTCGTCACAGTCACACGAGACGATGGATATCCCCCCAACACATAGATCTTTCCATTCAGCTCAGCCACCCCCATCTCCGAATTCGCCTCGATCAAATCGGCGCGCCGGCCCCACTCTCCAGTGGCAGGCAGTGTCGGCGCAACGGTAAGTTTGTTCGCCTCCAACCCCTCCACGCGAATCGCCAGTTCCGCCTTCCCGCGGCGGTTGGCCAATACAATCGGCAATGGCCCGAGATTCACCTGGTCCAAACCCGCAAAGCTACCCTGAGCCGCCGCCGCCTGCACCGGTACTACGACGCCGCCAATGGTGGCGGTCACGTTTCTGGCTTCCGCCCCGCGTATCCCAGTCCCAAACAGCATCAGGTACGTGTTCCCATTTGCGCTATCAAACGGCTTGGCCTCATAAATACTGCTCACCCCCGGAAACCTCTCGAACAGATTGTCGAAACTCTGTTGCCCGTCTATTCCCACCCGCACGGAGAACCCAGCCGGCGCACCCGCCCCATTCGCGTTCGCCGTAAACAACCCCGGCGCCACAGGCGCAATTCGCACCGCCGCTACTGCATCCGCCGTA
>JAENWC010000119.1 GCA_016650235.1 Terriglobia bacterium | reverse complement strand
GCGGCCATCTCTCCGATGGATGCGCAGGCAGCGCCAATCAGGAAAAAGAAGACCACCATCTGCAGTACTTCGCCTTTCGCCATGGCGTCAAAGATGCTGGCCGGGAAGGTGTGCTCCAGGAGCGCGCCCAGGCTTGGCGGGTTGGCGGCAACGGCGGTTTCTTCGGCGGTCTTTTCAAGACGCATTCCGTCGCCGGGCCGCGTAATGTTCACCGCCGCAAGCCCTATGACGAGCGCGAGCGTCGTGACTATCTCAAAATAGAGAATGGACTTGGCCCCGATGCGGCCCATCGCCTTCACGCTGCCGGAACCGGCAATGCCCGCTACCAGCGTTCCAAACAGCAGCGGCGCGATGATGGACTTGATCAGGCGCAGAAAAATATTGCTCACCGGCGCCAGTTCCCTGGCAACGCCGGGCGCCCCGGCGCCTAGAGCGATGCCTGCGGCCATTCCAATAAAGATCCAGGAAGTAATGGAGAGTTTTTTCACCTCACTCCCCATTTCAATTTTTCCCGCAGCACGTCGAAGTAGAGGAGCCGTGGCGGGCGGATCAGGCGCAGCAGGTAGGGGGAGGCGCTACAGTAGACATGGTCGCCCTTGAGGAGCGGAACACCGAGTTGGCCATCGACGTTCAAGTAGGCCGAGTCGTCCGGCGAGTGATTGATGATCTGAATCACGGTGCTATCCGGGACAATCACGGGCCGCTGCGTCAGCATGTGGGGGCAGATGGGCGTGAGGGCGAAAGCGGCTACTTGCGGAAACACGATGGGACCGCCGGCGGAAAGCGAATAGGCCGTGGAGCCGGTAGGAGTGGCGACGATCAGACCGTCCGCTTTGTAGGAGCAGACGTAGTGGTTGTCGACGTGAGCCTCCAGTTCGATCATTGGCGCCGAGGGACGCTTGCTCACCACGATGTCATTCAAAGCGAGGTAGGAGCCGATTGCAATGCCCCTGCGTTCCAGCCGCCCCTCGAGCATGCGGCGGTGGCCGATGCGGTGCTCCCCGCGCAGGGCCCGTTCCAGTTCCGGATAGATCTCATCGGCTGTGATGGCGGTAAGGAAACCGAGGCTGCCGAGATTCACGCCGAGGAGTGGGATCTCGCGGCCGGCCACGGCCTTGGCTGCCGCCAGCAGCGTGCCGTCGCCGCCTAGGACAATCACAAACTGGCAGCCTTCCGGCACCTCGTGCCGGGGAAGTCCCTCGCCAGTCGTATAAGCGGCCGTCTCCTTGTCAAAGCGGGCCATGATCCCGCGTTCCCCGAGCCAAGCCAGCAGCCCCGGGATCAACATGGAGCCTTGGGGAATGCCCGGTCTCGAAATAATGCCGACGGTTTTAAGTTCTGGCATAGAGCAGGAACTCTTTGTTACCTTCCGCCCCGAGAATGGGGCTTTCGATAATATCAGTCCGCAGGCCTAAAAGTCCCGCCGCCCGGCGCACTTTTTCACAGGCTGCCTGATGCAGGGCCGGGTCGCGCACGATCCCGCCCTTGCCCACATCCGCCCTGCCTACCTCAAACTGAGGCTTGATGAGAATCACTATCGCGGCCGTGGGGATCAGCAATGCCGGGATCACCGGCAGGATCAGGGTGAGGGAAATGAAGCTGACGTCGCAGCAGGCAAAACCGCAGGGCTCGCCAATCTCTTCCGGACGCAGACGGCGCGCGTTGATGCCCTCGCGCAGGACCACTCTTGCATCCTGGCGTAATTTCCAATCGAGTTGGCCGGAGCCGACATCCACCGCGTACACGCGCGCTGCCCCGCGTTGCAGCAGGCAATCGGTAAAGCCGCCGGTGGAGGCGCCGATATCGACGCAGACCAGCCCTGTTACATCCAATTGAAAGTGGTCCAGCGCGGCGGCCAGCTTGAAGCCGCCGCGGCCGACATAGGGTGGCCGCGCCGTAATCTCGACCTTGCATCCAGCCGGGACCGAGTGTCCGGGTTTGGCAGCCTTCTGCCCGTCCACAAAGACGGAACCGGCCAGCACCAGGGCACGGGCCTTCTCGCCTGAGCCGGCGAGCCCACGGTCCACCATGAGCTGATCCAGCCGCACCTTAGGAGCTTTCACAAATTGACCATTCCCGCCGCTCCTTCCAGCCGCGGCTCGGAACAAGCGGCTGAGCCGTGACCGTCAGGGAGCGGTCCTGAAACCCCAGGGGCTGGGGAGCAATAAAAAGGATTCATGCCGTGCGCCGTACTATAAGCGCGGCAATGCCGCGCAACCAGGTTGCTTCTTCGCCGAAGCCGGCCAATGCTCCGAGTGCAAGATCCAATTCCCGGGCGGCCATGACCTTCGATGCGTCCAGCCCGTAAACCGCCGGGAAGGTGATCTTCTGTTGCGCGGCATCTTTGCCCGCGGTCTTGCCCAACGCCTCCGAGCTTTGCTCGACGTCCAATACATCGTCCACAATCTGGAAGGCAAGGCCGATGTGTGCGCCGTATTTCGAGAAAGCCGCCAGTTGCTCGCCGGTTGCGCCGGCATAGAGAGCACCGATGCGCACGCTGGCGCGCAGCAGAGCGCCGGTCTTGGCTCGATGAATCCGGTCCAGCAGTTCCGCGTCCGGCTTCCGCCCCTCGCCTTCGAGGTCGTGGACCTGGCCGCCGATCATTCCGCCGACTGTGCCGGATGCGGAGGACAGCTCCGCGATGATGCGCACCTTGGTCCCGTCGCCACAGGCAAGGCCGGCCAGTACTTGAAATGCCGCCGTGAGCAGCGCGTCACCGGCCAGGATCGCCATGGCTTCGCCAAATACTTTATGGCATGTGGGGCGGCCGCGGCGCAGATCGTCGTTATCCAGCGCCGGCAGGTCATCATGAATCAACGAGTAAGTGTGTATGAGTTCGAGGGAGCAAGCGGCGGCTTCAATGCCGGGGCAGCCGGGCTGTACGGCATGACTGGCGGCCAGAGCCAATACGGGTCGTATGCGCTTGCCTCCGGCGAACAGGCTGTACCGCATGGCCTTGTGAATGGTTTCCGGCGGGGCGTTTTCCGGAGGCACCAGGCGGTCCAGTTCCGCATTGATTCTCTCTGCCTGCCGCCGCAGATACTGTTGGAGATCCATCGGGGTCAGGCTTTGTCGGGCTGCCAAGGTTGAGGACTGACTTTACCGCCCTTCTTCAGAAGAATCTCAATGCGCGTCTCGGCCTCTTCCAGGCGCTTACGGCAGGAATCGCTCAGAGACATCCCCTTCTCAAACAAGCCAAGCGATGCCTCCAAAGGGAGGTCGCCGGATTCAAGCTGCCGGACTACTTTCTCGAGCTCTTCCAGGTCGGACTCAAAACCGGGCGTGGGTTGTTCGGACATTGACATCATTTTATCCCACCACCGGAACATCCACCTGGTAGCGGCGCGCCCAATCGATGAGACCCTGCCAATGACTGTCGTCGAGGGGAATCCCACCCGCCAGCCGCTGCTCTTCCGTCCGCCACTCCGGCTCTCCCGCAACCATCACCTCGTCATAGCCAGGAGCGGGCGCCGTCGACTTCACCATCTCCAGAAAGACACTCATACGAGCGGTGAACTGCTCGACGGGCATGAAACGGCTGATCTCCATCGCCAGAAACATCTGGCTGACGCGAAATGGCTGCGCCCTGTTGCGGAGCCCGCCCAGCTCGGTGCCCATGGCTCCGCCGCTAAGAACGCCGCAAAGGATTTCCACCATCATGGCCAGCCCGCTGCCCTTATATCCGCCGAGCGGCATCAGCGAGCCCGACAACGCTTTCTGCGTACTGCTCGTTGGGTTGCCTGCGGCGTCCATGGCCCACCCGGGCGGAATTTCCGGCTGGCCCAGGATATTGGCCTTGTAGATCTTGCCCATGGCGACGGTGGTGGTGGCCATGTCGAGTTGCCATCCTCCACCGCCTGGTCCCGGTAACGTCACACAGATCGGATTGGTTCCCCAGCGCGGTTCCCGGCCCTGCCAAGGTGCAACCATGGGAGAGGCGTTGCAGAAGACCAGAGCCAGGCAGTTGTGCCTTGCAATCTGCTGCCCCCACCACGCGGCCGCGCCAAAGTGATTGGACTCGCGCGCCACCACCACGCCCACACCGTGACTCCGCGCAAGACGTACGGCGTGCGTGCAACAGGCCTTGGCCACCACTTGCCCCAAACCGTTGCCGCCGTCATACACCATCACACCGCTGGATTCAGATACCACGTGGCCCGCTTCATCCGGGC
>JAENWC010000118.1 GCA_016650235.1 Terriglobia bacterium | reverse complement strand
TGAACCGGCGCTCGGATCGCCTTCCCCGGATAGATTCCTTCCAATAGCTTTCCATCGCGCACCACAGCAGTCCCGTTGACCAGCACATGCACTACGCCTGCGCTCATGGCGTCCGGCTTTTCGTATGTGGACTGATCTCGAATGCGGGCTGGATCGAAAATAGTGAGATCGGCATCAGCGCCGGCGCGGATGCGGCCTTTATCGCGCATGGCGGGAACGCGCACGGCCAGGCGCTGGGCCGGCATGAGGGTCATCTTCTTCAGCGCATCCATGAGCGGGAGTGCACCCTCCTCTCGAACGTATCGGGCGAGCACGCGGGAATAGGTTCCGGAGGAGCGGGGATGACCGCTCCCTTCGAGAAAGTCGTACCCATCGCTCGCGATTATCGTCAGAGGGCTGAGGATGGCCATCCGCACGCGTTCTTCCGTGTTGGTATGCATGATCACCGTGCCGCCCAGCCTGCGGTACTTCAAGAAACTCTCCCGGGTCAGGCGCTCCCCGGTGGCTCCCCATTGCAGCATCTGGTAGTCGGATGGAAGCCGGTCCATCCAGGCATCAAACAAAGCCGATTCAATGCGCGTCGCGCCGGCGGCGTAGGGGTAGGCTTCGGTAGTGACGTCGATACCGCGCAGGCGAGCTTCGGAGATTATGTGGAGCATTCTCCCGGCGGACTGCTGCCCGCTCGAATTGATGTGCACCACATGGAGCGGGGCGCCGGTGATGGCGGCGGCGGCGATCACCTCACTCAATCCCTGCTCACGATCGGCCGAGGCTCCGGCAACGCTGGAGGCTCCGCGAATATGCACGTGCGCGCTTGCCTTAAACTTCGCGGCGGCGCGAAACATTTCGAGGATCTCCCAGTAAGAGGCGGCCTGGGTATAGGCGATGCCGAAACCCACCGCGGGAGCGCCCCGGCGCAAACCCTCCTCGATACGCTTTTTCATTTCCTCGATCTCGGCATCCGTGGCGGCACGGTGCGCCGCGGCTCCGGCAGGCAGAAACGCACCAGGGTCCTTCATGAGCGCCATACGGATGGGCGGGTGTCCGATGGAGGCTCCATGGTTCACGATGGACTTCCCTGCCCTGGCCGCATACCACTCATCGATTCCGGCCACGCCGATTTCGAGCTCCAGCGCGGAGGTGACGCCATCCATCACCTGATAACGGCCCATGGCGGGTTCCTTGCCATGCCAGTGCAGATCAATGAATCCGGGAGCGACGACAAGCCCTTGGGCTTGCAGTGTGATGCGGCCGGAGAGCGGAGCCTGGCTCACCACGCGCACCTTGCCATCGCTGATGCCGACAAAGCGGACGGCATCGAGGCCGGACTCGGGGTCCATAACCCGGCCGCCGGCGATTACGGTGTCATAGGTCTGCGCATGGCAGAGCAGCACGCAGAGGATCAGGAGCAGGCTGGTGCGTAACATCAGTTGTAGTTTACCCTGGAGACAGGGAGATCCTGAATGCCCGCAGCCTTGCGTCCTATCCGATGGCCGGCATCCACGCCAGAGGCGCTCAGAAAAGAGACTCCGTTCAACTATGCCGTCGGCCCCGATGGGAACGTGCCGAAAGGTACATCACTCATTGAGGGCGAGTGGCCGGGCGTGCGGGCTGGCCGGCAATCGGGAGCCGCGGAAGCGGGACCAACCGGAAAACTTTGGGTGAACGCCAATGGCTGGCGGGTGCAACAGGAACAGGCAGGCAATCCCGAACAGAGGGTGTGGCTGGATCATGGCGCAACCGGCAACCGTGTTCTGACCCCGTACGATTACCTGCTGGCGATGGCTGAGGCGGAGACTTACGGCGCGCGCTGGGTCGTGACCGAGGATGCCGCCGGAGAGTTGCCTGCCCTGACGCAGGCAGCGCGATTTTTTTCTGAACATGAGGAATGGACCGATTGGGCAACGGTGGCCGCTGCCGGGGTGATCTCCGATTTTCAAGGACCGATCCGGACGCTTTCGCAAGAGGTATTGAATCTTGCCGGCCGACGGACGCTTCCGCTTCACGTGATCACCCCGCAACGGGCGGAGCAGCAACCGGCACTGGCGCCAGGCGTCAAGGCATGGTTGTATCTTTCTATGAAAGAGCCGTCCCCGGCGTTGCGCGCGAAGCTATGGAGTTTTGTGGATTCCGGCGGGCTTCTATTGTCGGCTTCTCCGCTCCAAACGGCAAAGGCGACAGGATCCTCGAACGGTTATCAGTGGTTCAACAGAGGCAAGGGGCGCATCGGGGTTCCGGATCAGAAATGGTCCAACCCTTATGCGCTGGCGGCCGATCTTCACCTGCTGCTGGGCAGGGAACACGATACCGTACGCCTTTACAACACGACGGCCGTCAATGTTCATTACACCGCGTCAGGGGACGGCAGGCGCGGAGTGGTGCAACTGCTGCAGTACGCTGGCCTGCGCGCCGAGCAAAACGTCACCGTCGCGTTAGGACGGTCCTGGAAGAAGGCGCGATTGTACACTTTGACGGCGGAGAAGCCCGAGCCACTCATCGTAACCGAGTCCCGCTTCGGGGCGGACATTCCCGTTCCGGCGCTATCCACATACGCCGCGATAGAATTGGAGGCTTAAGTACCATGACTTGTTTCAACCGGCGCAATTTTCTACGCTCTGCCGCCGCCGCCCCGTTCCTTCCCATCGCGAGCCTGCGTGCCGAGGCTCCGGCGGCTCCGGTCGCGGTGGCGCAGTGCAAGAGCTACGGGCAGGAACTGCTGCCTACCCTGGATGAAATGTTCGATCAACTGGGCGGGCTGGAGCGGATCGTGAGCGGCAAGACGGTTGCCATCAAGGTGAACCTCACCGGCTCTCCCATGTACCGTCTGGGCCACGACCCGGCTGAACTTGCCCACTGGACCCATCCCAACGTGATCGGGTGTGTGATGCATCTCATGAACCGGGCCGGAGCGCGGCGCATACGGATCCTGGAAAGCCCTTGGAACACCACTGAGCCACTGGAGCAATACATGCTGGAGGGAGGTTGGAATCCTTCCGATCTTCTCCACGCCGCCACGCGCGTGGAAATGGAGAACACCAACTATCTTGGCGCGGGCAGAAAATATTCCCGTCTGATGGTGCCCGGCGGCGGTCACATGTTCCGGGGCTTCGACCTGAACCACTCCTATGAAGAGTGCGATGTCTTTGTCTCCATCGCCAAGATGAAAGAACATGCCACGGCTGGTGTAACGCTCTCGATGAAGAACTGCTTCGGCATTACGCCGTGCACCATTTATGGACAAGGTTCGCCGAAGGATGAGCCGGGACAGCGTCCAGCGGGGGGCCGGGGTCCCTTCCACAGTGGCGACCGCCAGCCGGCCGCCAGCGCGCTCCCGGAGAACGATCCCTCCACGCCGCGGCAGGGCGGCTATCGTGTACCTCGCATCGTGGCGGACCTGGTTGCCGCGCGCCCGATACACCTTGCTGTCATTGACGGCATCGAGTCGATGGCCGGAGGCGAGGGTCCCTGGAATCGCGGCGTGCGCCGGGCGAGTCCGGGCGTACTGATTGCGGGGACCAATTGCGTCACCACAGACGCCGTCGGCACGGCGATCATGGGATTCGATCCCATGGCTACTCGCGGAACACCGCCGTTTGAACACTGCGATTCCACGCTGCAACTGGCCGAACTACATGGCCTGGGTACGCGGAACCTGAGTAGGATTGAGGTGCTGGGCGCCCCGATTCAGAAGGTTCTTTTTCCGATACGCAAGGTTTGAGGCTTGCCGTCTACCGCATGACGACAAAGTCCTGGCGTTGCGCAATAACCCCAGGTATCTGGAGTTCGGGCATGGGCTTGGCCTGAAACAGGCGGCGGCAAGGCTTGGCGAGCCACCGGGCCCAACGATTCGAACTCTTGCGGCGCGCACTATCGGTGGCAATTCCCGTGTTGGCGTACATCTGCCGGTAGAGTTTCGAGATAAACAGGAAGGCCAGCCGCGACTTGATTGACTTCACGCAATCGGCGCGTTTCCAAATGGCCTTGAAACTGTAGAAGTCGTCCCAAACGCCTTGGGTCCGCATTCGAATCTCATCGGGCGTCATGGTTGGATGAGGAGTGTACAACTTGGGCCGCTTGAAACCGGGGATCAGCCAGTAGCGGGTCACGGGCACCCCGTCGATCTTCTCCACGTTGTCGCCAACGCTCTTCTCCCAGTGCATGAAGTCGACGGTACCGGGGAAAGGAGTCATCATGACGAATTGCGCGAAGGTGATGCCTGCCTGCTTGGCGAGATCCGCGGTCGCCTTGAAGGTACTCTCGCGGTCAGAGGAGAGTCCGAAAATAAACGATCCGAGCACGTGAACGCCGTGTTCCTTAAACACTCGAAGCCTCTCGGCCAGGGCGTCGCCGGAGAGATTGAAGTCCTTATACACGGTCTTCAGCCCTTCCGGTGTCACCGCCTCGACGCCGACCAGTGCGCCCTTAATGCGCGCCTTGCGCATGGCTTCCAAGAACGTAATGTCTTCGGCCGCCTCCATGGTGATCTGCGTAAAGAAGATCATGTCTTTGGGAAGCGCCGACATGCGCTCCATGAGATCGAAGCGCTCGGCGCGCATCCCCTCGAGTTCGTCCAGACGGTGCTGGTTGTTCTGTTTTCTGGCTAGCTCCAGATCGGTGAGGGTGACGGGGTAGAAGTTGTCGTCGGCCAGCGCGATAAAACGGTAGCCCAAGCGGCGCAGTTCCACAATTTCCTGGATCACGATCTGGTTGTTACGCTGGCGGGGCTCCTGTCCGTCCGTGCGCCAGACCGAGCAGAAGGAACAGTGCTTGGGGCAACCGCGAACCGTCTGCACCGAGGCCCACATATAGCTCTTGGGAGGGGTCAGATCCCAGCGGGCCGGCAGAAGATTCTCCGGCGCGACACGGCCTCCTTCGTAGACACGTTGCGGAGTTCCCTTGACGCAATCGGCCAAAGCTTCACTCCAGATAAGATCGCCGTCGCCTTTGACTACCGCGTGCGCGCCGCCTAACTCATGCGCTTCGTCAGGGTACAACGTGGCGTGAATTCCGCCATAAACGACCCAAGCGCCGCGCTCCCTGCAACGCCTGCCTACTTCGAAGCCCCGAAAGACGTTGGCGGTGTGAATCCCAATTCCCACTACATCGCCCGGCTGGACACGCTCCAGGTCGATTGCTTCCAGGGTTTCATCAACGATAATGGGGTCACCATACTTGGCGGGGGTAGCCCCGGCCAATACGTAAAGCCACCGGGGTGTGATCACCCCAATACCGAAGGCGACATCACTGGGATTTACCAAATGAACTTTCATTAAACATCTCTCCATGCCTGCACGCAGCGAGGAAAACTCTCATTGATCCAAAAACTGCGGACGCCCGTAAATGATAGCAGAATGGCGGCTCAAATGGTGGCCTGCAAGGTCAGTCCTTTCAGCGGAGTCCAGCGAAGAGACTCCGCGACCAACCCTGGGCGTCGTTGTGGATGCGGCGCAGTGTTGCCGCAGAAGCGCTGTGCCCGCCGGCGTCCGCCCGGGCCCTGACGCGCTCCAGGTGTAGCGCGAAGGTCACGTGGCTGCGCAGCATCGTCTCGATCGCGCAGCTCTCGCGGCGCTGGAATGATCGCCGGCATTGAAGAAGGCCACGCCGAAGCCGGCGACAGGGAACATGTCAGGCGGCAGGCCTTCACGCGCTCGACTTGCAGCGGGATAGTGCGGGTCTTCGGCCGGTGTCTCACGACGGTTCATCGCCTATTTGGGTGCGCGCACCTGGATGGCGCTGCCTTCCCGGATCTCATCGCTGGCCCGCTTGAGGATGATGTCGCCGGCCGCGAGTGGGCCCAGAACCTCCACCAGATCTCCGAATGCAACTCCTTTGCTCACGTTGACCCACTCAGCCTTGCCGCCATTGACACGAATGACGAAGGAACGTTCGGTATTGGTGGCTACGGCGGCAGGTGGCACCAGCAATGAGGGATGGGTTCGTTTCGCGGGCCACTCCACTTCCGGGTACATTCCAGGCGCCAAGACGCCGTTTGAATTGGCCACATCCAGTTCGATGGGCATGGAGCGCGTTTTGGCGTCGAGGGATCTTGGAATGCGGGCGACAGTGGCGGAAAAGGATTGGCCGGGGTGAGCGGGAGTCTTGAACGAGACGCGGGTACCCACGGCGATGGCGGCAACATCAGCCTCGGGCACGGCCACCACCAGACGGAGCCGTGACACCTGTTCCAGGGTGAGCAGCGGCGAGTTGCCATCGCCCGCCCCTGGTCCCACCAGGGCGCCGGGATGAACGGTACGGGCGGTGATGACGCCATCAAAGGGAGCGCGCAGATCCAGATAAGTGAGCATCTCGCGCAGCGGTTTGACCGAGCTTCGAGCGGCCACGGCGGCAGCCTCCATTGCCTTAACCAAAGCCCGGCCGGCATCGACGGCTTTTTCTGAAAGCACAAGTTCGTTAGCGGCAACCACGCCCGGCGTGGCCGAGGCTGCTTTGAGACGGTCCGCCGTGCTTTGGGCGGCCACCAGCTTGGCTTCCGCTTCGGCGCGCTGAGATTCGACGGCAAGCGCTTTAGCCTCGGCCTCGGCGATCTGGGCAGCCAGTTCGGGCGCGGAGAGCTTCACCAGCAACTGGCCTTTCTTCACCATGCTGCCGCGATCCACTTCCACTGCATCCACAAATCCGGTGACGCGGGCCTGGATGCCCACCTTCATGAAGGGAAGCATTTCTCCGGGCAGGCGGGTCTTGCGCGAGACGATTTCCGAAACTACCTTCACGGTGTCCACCTGGGCAGTGAGCAGTCCCGGCAAGACCAGACTGAGGCACAGGAGAACTCGCGGTTCCCGGCGGAATGGTGAACTAGGATTCATAATATTCACTCGTTGGATCGCCCGGATCGAGCGACCGCCCGTGAGTGGACGCGTTGCGCTGCAGGATCCCGTACAATGCGGGCATCACGGACAGCGTTGCAAAGGTAGCAAGGAGAAGGCCGCCAATGACGGCGCGCCCCAGCGGCACGGTCTGCTCGGTGCCCTCGCCCATTCCAATCGCGATGGGCAGCATGCCTGCGATCATGGCCGTGGCGGTCATCAACACGGCACGCAAGCGGCCCTGGCCGCCTGCAACAGCGGCATCCAGCGTTGCAGCGCCACCGAGCCGCGCGCTTTCCATGAAGGTGACCATCAGGATGGAATTGGCCACGGCGATGCCGACGGCCATGATGGCACCCATGTAGGATTGTACGTTGAGAGTGGTGCCGGTGAGTAACAGGGCCAGCACGACGCCGCACAAAACCGCGGGCGTAGTGAGCACAACGGCAAAGGCAAGGCGGAAGGACTGGAAGTTGCCCGCCAGCAGAAGGAAGATGACGGCAATGGAGAGCATGAGGCCTGTTTTCAATCCCGAGATGGTCTCCTCCAGCGGAGGAATCTGCCCTCGAACGGCGACGGTGACACCCCTGGGCGCTTCCCCGACGCGCTGCAAGGCCTGCCGCAGTTCGACCGCCACGGTGCTGAGCGGAACACCGTGAATGTTGGCCGTATAGCTGACCACGCGCTGCATATTATAGCGCTCCACCAGGCCGAAGGCTTTACCGATTTTCAATTCGGCAACGTCCCGAAGCAGGGGGCGGCCGGAGCCGCCCGCCATGACTGGGAGATCGCGCACATCTTCGAGTGACTGCATGCGATGCTGCGGCACTTCCACTTGGATCTGGAAGGCGTTGCCGGAGACTGGATCGCGCCAATAGTTCGGTTCGATGAAACGGCTGGAGGAGGTGGCGGCCACCAGGGAGCGAACCACTTTGGAAGTGGTGAGGCCGAACTGACCGGCGCGTTCGCGATCGACCTTGACGTCGATGGTGGGATAGTCGAGCGGCTGGGCCTGCTGCAGGTCGCGGAGGGATTGGATTTTGGCGAGCTCCCGATAAACCTTGGCGGCATGTTCGCGATTGGCCGGCATGGCAGGCCCTTGAATGGCCACTTCCAGGGTGGTAGGCGAGCCAAAGCTCATCACCTGCCCGACGATGTCGGCGGCTTCAAAGGAAAAGGAGGAATCGGGAAGTGCTTTGGCGATCCCGGCGCGGACACGTTCCTTCAACGCTTCTCCCTTCACTAAAGCTGTGGGCTTGAGCGCAACCTTAATCACGGCCTCATGCGGACCACTGGTCCAAAGATAGATGGTGTTGATGGGATAGCTGGCCGGTTGAATGCCGATGAAGGCTGTACTGATGTCCAGGTTGCCGGGGCCCACAACACGCCGGATCACATCGAGCGCCTTCATCGAGTAGAGCTCCGTGCGCTCCACGCGCGTGCCGGTTGGCGCGCGGAGGCGGATCTGAAACTGGCCGGAATCAACCTGCGGGAAGATTTCGGTCCCAAGATGAGGAGCCAGAATATAGAGCAAGAGGAACGCGCCGGCGAGGTACGCCGGGGCCACTACCCAGCGCAGACGCACAATGATCCTTAAATAGCCGCCATAGATGCGGTGCAGGAAACCTTGCTCACTGCCGCGGCCCTTGCGCATCACCCACACCGAAAGCACCGGCACCAGCGTGCTGGAAAGCAGGTAAGAAGAGATCATCGCAAAGCCGACGGCGAGCGAAAGAGGCACAAACAACTGGCGGGCAACTCCAGCCATGAAGAACGACGGCACAAACACGGCCAGCAACGCGGTCATGGAGAGGAGCCTGGCCGTGGCTGTTTTGCGGCAGGCATCGAGCACGGCGCGCGAGCGGGACTGGCCGGCGGCGATGTGGGTGTGTATGTTTTCGATCTCGACGGTGGCCTCGTCGACCAGGACTCCAACGGCGAGGGCAAGGCCTGCCAACGTCATGATGTTCAGAGTCTGTCCGGTAACCCAGAGGCCGGCCAATGCGCCGAGCAGCGCAAAAGGAATAGTGGTGATCACGATGAGGGCGCTGCGCCAATCGCGGAGGAACAAGAGCACCATCAGGCCGGTCAGCAACGCGCCGAGCGCGCCTTCATTCACCAGGCCCTGGAGAGAACGCGTGACATAGCCGGACTGGTCAAATTCGAGCCGGACCTCGACGTCCTCCGGAACTACGTTACGGAAGGAAGGCAGCGCAGCCTTGACGCGGCGAATGACGTCCAGCGTCGAGGCGTCGCTGCGCTTGGTGACCGGTATATAAACGGTGCGTTTGCCGTTGACGTGGGCGTAGCTTGAGATGATATCGGCGCCGCTCTCGACGGCAGCCACATCGCGTATAAAGACGGTGGGTCCCGATCCCATGCGTACGGGAGCATCCATCAACTCCTGGAGATTGCCGCCGATCACCGAGTTCGTATTGGCGATGTAGGATTTGTCTCCGATACGGACGTTGCCGGAAGGCAAGACGGTGGAGGCGCGGTTGACTGCCTCAATCACCTCTTCCGGCGACATGTTGTAGCTGCGCAAGCTCTCGGGATTGAGGCGCACGATGATGGAGCGCTGGTTGCCGCCGAAGGGTGGCGGCGCGGAAACTCCGGGCAGAGTGGCAAAGAGGGGGCGCACGCGGTTGATGGCGAAATCCTGCATTTCGGCGGGAGATCTGGTGGCGCTGGAAAAGACGAGCTGGCCCACCGGGACGCTGCCGGCGTCGAAGCGGACGATGAAGGGAGGTACTGCGCCCGGCGGCATAAAGGCACGGGCGCGGTTGACCTGCGCGACGGTCTCCGCCATGGCCTGGTTCATGTTTGCGCCTTCGTGAAAGACCAGCTTCATCAGGGCCACGCCTTGAATACTTTTCGACTCGACGTGTTCAATTCCGGTGATATAGAGGAAGTGATACTCGTAGTAATAAGTGAGGAAGCCTTCCATTTGGGAGGGGTCCATGCCGCCGTAGGGCTGCGCCACGAAGATGGTGGGCGAACCCAGGTCCGGGAAAATATCGACGCGCATGCGCCGCACGGCGAGGGAGGCAACCAGCAACAGAGCCAGCACCGCCACCAGGACGGTGACAGGACGCCTCAGAGCACTTAGGACCAGCCACATTCGGGCATTACCTCCGCGAGGCCTTTTCCATCAGGCTCTGCATATCTCCCTGCGCGGCCGCCACGGCAAACTGCGCGCGCCAAACCTGCAGCTTGGCCAGGGAATCATCGATCTCTGTCTGCGTGAGTAGACGCTGCGCATCGGCCACGTCGGTCAGGTTGCCGAGTCCAGCGCGATAGCGCGCGGTAGCTTGCGATTCGGCCGCCCGTGCCGCCTCGAGCTGCACCGGGATATTCAAGGCCACTTTTCGCGCGCCATCGAGTACCGCTTTGGCTTTTTCCACCTGGCCGGCAAGCTCCTGTTTGATCAGATCCAACTTGGCTTCTTCACCGCGGCCGCGAAAGATTTCGGCCTGCTTCCTGGCACCGAGCGAGGCGTAGTCCATCAGTGAAAAATTCAGACTGAAGCCGAGGCCCCAGTTGTAGATGTTCGGTCCAAAGCCGCTAGCGGCTCCGCCGGTTGTGAAGTCGGCATTGGCGCCGGTACCACGCGAGTAGGTGGCCCCTTGGAGGTTGAATTTCGGGAAGTAGGAGCGGTCCAGGATTTTGAGACGCGCTTTGCTTTCGTCAATAGCAACCGATTGTTCTTTGAGCGCGGGATGGGCGGCGGAAACAGCGGCAGGCGGCTCTTCCGCGAATGGTTCCAGAAGGCGGCCGGGATTCAAGGTGATCCCGGACGGATTGACTCCGAGCAACTGAGCGAGAGCAGCGCGGGCAACACCGATGGCCTGATCGGCCTGGATCTTTTGCGTTTCGGCCATCGCCAGTTCCGCCCTGGTGCGCGCCGATTCGACGCCGGGCCGCAGTTCCGCCTTGACCAGCGCGGACACCACGTCATGAAACACCTTGGCGCGGGCAACTCCGGCCTGGGCGGCGGCGGAGGCCTGTTGAGCGGCGAGGATAGTGAGGAACGCGTCGGCCGCGGCCGTGGAGATTTCGTAGCGGGTTCTTTCCACCGAGGATTCGGCACGGCGCACGGAGAGACCGGCCGCATCCACGGCGGCCTTGCGCGACCCAAAATCGAACGGCTCCCAGCTCACCAAAAATCCTGTCGCGGATCCCCACACGTTAGTCCCGGCGTTGTGTTCATGCGGCGGTCCGGAGATGGGGGCGATCACCGTCTGCGGCATGAGCATGCCGTAAATATTGTTGCGCGTGGCGCGATTGAGTTGCGCCAGGAAATCAACTTTGGGGAGGTAGGCGGTGCGCGCCAACTGTATGCCCGCGCCCGCCTGTTCCACTTGCTGTTGCGATAGACGTATGGAGGGGTACTTCTCCAGAGAGCGCTTCACAGCCTCTTCCAATGTAAGTGCGCCGCTTTGTCCCAGGAGAAGAGAAGGAAACAGAATCGCTGCCACGCAGCGGAGGGTTACTGCCATAGACGAGCCATTGTCCCACATTTCCACCACTCAACCTTGACCGTCCGGCGCGGAGAGACTATCGTAAAAGCGTGACCATGACGCTGACGCGAGAGCATGAGCGCATTGTTCAGGAAGAGTTGCGCACGGGGCACCTTCGGACAAGGTTTTCAGGAGACATGTTGATGAAGATATTTCTCGCCCTGCTACCGGTTCTGACTTATGCGGGCGATCTGTCGTTCCAGATCGCCGGCCTCACCCTCACGCCGGAGCCATGGAACAAAGAGGCCAACCTGGCGAAACTCGAGCGCTATACGCGGGAGGCTGCGGCCCGGGGAGCACAACTCGTGGTGGCTCCGGAGGGGTTTTTGGAAGGCTACGTCGGCAACCAGGGTCACACGCCCGGGCTGACGCGGGACCGCTACTTTGCGGTCGGCGAGGAAATCGACGGGCTGTTGATGAACCGCGTCCGCAAGCTGGCCCAAGAGTTGAAGATCTACCTAATGGTCGGCTTCGCCGAGCGGCGTAACGGCAAGATGTTCAATTCGGCGGTGGTCTTTTCCCCGGCAGGCGACGTCGCTTCCCACTACTCCAAAAGCCATACTGCCGACGACGAGCCGTTCAACACCAAAGGGACTGAGTTTCCCGTCGTGGGCACGGCGTTCGGCCGCTGGGGCACGCTGATCTGCTTCGACCGTCAGTTGCCGGAGACCGCGCGCATCCTCGCGCTGAAAGGGGCGCAGTTGATCCTGGTTCCCGCCTGGGGAAGTTACGGCGAGACCAACGACATCATGATGCGTGTCCGGGCCTACGAGAACGGCGTCTGGCTGGCCTTTGTGCATCCCAAGCGCTGTCTCATCATCAACCCGAGCGGCAAGATCGTCGCAAAAGACGCCGGCGAGTTTGACCAGGTGGTTATGGGCAAGATCGACCTGACAAAACACACACGGTCCACTCTGCTCGAGCAACGCCGGCCGGAGTTGTATTCGGAGATCCTCAAGAAGTAGTTTCCCGGCGCCGGACCTCATCCTCTTTGCCTCTCCCAACTGTAGGGACAGCTTTCCATTCCGGCTTAGTTGAGGCGGAAGAGGAGGCGGTGCCAAACGGACGACGGGTCACGAAAGCGCAGAGCCTACCGGCCCGGCGAACAACCTTCCCGCGAGTTTCATCTCCCGGATCGTGGCCTCGCGATGCCTCGTTTGCACTCGCGAATGAACCGGACCAGATGCAGCGTGTGCTCCGTGGGAACCTCCGTCTCGATGCGTTGGAGCGCGCTTTCCAGCCGGAGACCGGAGCTGTAGAGAAGCCGGTAGGCAGTTTTGAGCGAAGCGATATCTTCGCTTGAAAATCCAGCGCGGCCAAGACCCACCAGATTGAGACCGCGCGGCTCGGCGTCAAATTCGCTGTACAGAAAATAGGGCGGCAAATCGCGATTGACGCGCACGTTGCCTCCGATCATGGCCAGCGCGCCTATGCGCGAGAACTGGTGTATGACTACGCCACCGGAAATGAAGGCGCGGTCCTCGACCAGCACATGGCCCGCCACCAGCGCGCAACTGGCGATGACGGTGTGATTGCCGATGATGGAGTTGTGCGCGATATGGCCGCTCGTCATGATGTAGTTGCCATCGCCAATGGTGGTGGCCGATTCCGGCTCGGTTCCGCGCGAGATGGTGTAGTGCTCACGGATCTTGTTGCCAGCCCCGATGCGGAGGTAGCTGCGCTCGCCGGTAAAGTTTTTGTCGAGCGGATCGGTGCCCAGCACCGTGACCGCCGAGATCTCGTTGCCGTCGCCCATTTCCGTCCAGCGTTTGATGTACACGTAGGGTTCGATCCGGCAACGGGCGCCGATGACAACATCGGACTCAATAACGCAGTAGTCGCCGATGATGGTTTGGGGCCCGATGCGGGCGTCCGCATGCACGCGCGAGGTGGGGGAGATAACCGCCGATGCATCGATGGGCATGACTATCCATCATAACGGCGTACGATACTGTAGGGCAGGAGACACTGTGCGAGTAAGGGAACTGGCCGAATGGCTCGGGGCTACATTTGAGGGCGATGGCGGACGCGAGGTTACCGCCGTAACCACGCTGGAAAGCGCCGGGGCCGCCGATGTAGGCTTCGCGGCGGGCAAGAAGGCTGAGCTATTGGCGGAGGCATCGGGAGCGGGCTGCCTGCTGGTGGCGCAGGATTTCACAAACAAAGCCGGACGGACGTTGATCCGCGTCGCCGATCCGCGCGGAGCCGTGGCACGCGTGATTCAACGGCTGCATCCGGCTCCCACGCATGCGCCGGGCGTGCATCCCAGCGCGACCGTAGAGGAAGATGTGATTCTCGGCAAGGGTGTTTCCGTGGGGCCGGGCGCCAGCATCGGCGCGGGGGCTCGCGTCGGAGTAGGAACCCGTGTGGGCCCGGGATGCGCCATCGGCGAGGGTGTGGTCCTGGGTGAGCGATGCCTGTTGCATGCCAACGTGACCGTGTATACAGGCGTGGATGTGGGCAACCGCGTGGTGCTGCATTCCGGTTGTGTCCTGGGCGCCGATGGATTCGGGTTCGTGCTGGAGGCCGGACGGTATCAGAAGTTTCCACAGATTGGCCGCGTCGAGATTGGCGATGACGTCGAGATCGGCGCCAACACGTGCGTGGACCGGGCGGCGTTGGGAGTGACCTGGATCGGGGAAGGCGCAAAGCTCGACAACATGGTCCATATCGGACACAACTGCCGCATCGGGCGTCATGTGGTGATCGCCGCGCAGACAGGCCTGTCGGGCGGCGTGGTGGTGGAGGATTACGCGGTGATCGGCGGACAGGTGGGTATCGGCGACAAAGCGCGGATTGAATCTCGTGCTGTGCTGAGATCCGGCTGCGGCGTCCTGACAAACAAGATTGTGCGATCGGGGCAAGTGGTGTGGGGCACGCCGGCGCGGCCCTTGCGCGTGCACCTGGAGCAGTTGGCCCATATGGCGTATGTGCCGGAATTGCGCCGGCAGGTGAGCGAACTCAAAAAGGCAGTGGAGCGATTGCTGTTGAAGGCCGATGTGGAATAGAAAGGCGGAATAAAAATGCTGGTGGTGGTGGGCGGCCATAGCCGGAACATTGGCAAGTCGTCGGTGGTGGCCGGACTGATTGCGGCATTGCCGGAAGCCAATTGGACGGCGATGAAAATCACCCAGCATGGCCATGGAATCTGTTCGGCTGCGGGGGAAGCTTGCGGCTGCGCGATCGAGTACGACCATCCGTTTGCAGTCTCGGAAGAGAGAGCGCCCGGTCCAAGCGACAGCGGCCGCTTTCTGGCCTCGGGAGCGCGCCGCTCTTTTTGGCTTCGGACGGCTGTAGGCGAACTGGGGCACGCTCTGCCGGAAATCAATCGCATTCTGGCGGCAAGCGAGAACGCCATCTTCGAATCCAACAGCATCCTCAACTTCCTGCGGCCGGATCTTTATCTTCCGGTGCTCGATTTTTCCGTACACGACATGAAGGACTCAGCGCGCCGTTTTCTGGACCGGGCCGATGGCCTGGTGGTGGTGGAGCGTGAAACGAAAACGCCGCCATGGGACGGAATACCGCCGCGATGGATGGCGCACAAGACAATGTACCGGGTGCGTCCACCGCAATACGTTTGCGATGAGTTGATCGAGATGGTGCGGGCGCGGCTTTTAAATTGCGGGCTTCAGGCCAGCGGAAAGCTCACGGCGATCCAGGTGCCGCGCAACGGATCGGAGTGAGAATCCAACCGGCCGCCGGCGGTCTGGACGATACGGCGTACGCTGGCGAGAGCGAGTCCGGACCCGGCCGGAAGATGCGGGCTGAAAGGCTCGAACATCTGTTCCAGCGCCTCGATGCTCATCTCCATGCCTGGCACTCGCATCTCCAGCCAAGCTTCGCCCTCGGCTGGCCACGCGCGTACGGGGATGGACTGGCATCCGTGTCCGAGGTGGACGAACAATTGGCAGAGGCTTCGCAACATGTGCCGGGCCTGAATCGGATCCATACACACGAGCAGGGCGCCCTGGGCCATGTTCAGGTCAAGGGAAGGAATCGATCCGGCGTTCTCGGCCAGCGCTTCCGACAACAGTTCATTGAGATCGAGCAGTTGCGGAACGGCCGGAGCGGCCTGTAAAAAGTGCACCGCATCGGAGAGGATCCAGTTCATCTGCTCGACCAGTTGCTGTAGTTTCTCCAGTTGGTGCTGCGTTTTGAGATCCTGCCGCGGCGTAACCATCTGCAAGTAGTAGGCAATCGATTCCACGGTGCTGAGCGGCTGCCGCAATTCATGCGTCAGGTGCCGGACGACGGAGGCGGCTTCATATCCGCTGGGCGCGGAGCTGGAGCGATCGACCTGAGGCGCGAATGCTGGGGCAGTATCGGCCATTTCTTCAAAGTGGGCTTAACAGGGTGAGCCGCAGAGGGAAAACTCGTAGACGCGTGCGTCGAGTCCGCGTTCATTCAACTGCTTTATGCATCCGCCGGGAGACTCTCCAACGGCTTCGATGCGGCGCGCCGGCAAGGTGGCGGGCGAGTACATTTCGAGCGCCACCCATTTTCCAGCCAAGGCGGTGCGTTCTTCTAAATTGAGCCGCTCAGGCTCACGTCCGATAAATTGGGTCAGGTCATTGGCTGTGCGGCTAGACATAAGAG
>JAENWC010000117.1 GCA_016650235.1 Terriglobia bacterium | reverse complement strand
TATCACATAGACTCAATACAATCAAGGATAGTATTAGAATAATAAAGCCATTTACATGCCTACAAAAACAAGAGGCAGACGCCCTTGGCACCTCAAAACAAATAACTTGCACTCATTCAGGGCAAGAACTTCGGTCTAGCTCGGTACGGAGAATTCTTGCCGGCCTGTTTGGTCCGGCTGCGCCGGGTTAGGGTCACAGTCTAACAGTCCACCCAGGCGCGCCTCTTGCTCGATTCCAGCACCTTTTCGATGAGATGCATCCCGCGCACGCCGTCGGCAAACGTGGGGTAGTCGATGGGCGCTGAGCGGTCGGCGATGCGTTGGTAGAAGCGGCGGAAGAGCTGCTTGTGCGAGTCGTCGTAGCCTTCGCTGTGGCCGCCGGGGAGGTCGGCGAAAGCGGCTGCCTTAGCGGCCAGCAGGGATGGATCCTTGACGATGATCTGGTTGGGCGCGTTGCGGTGGCCGATCCAGAGATGGTCGGGCGATTCCTGATTCCAGGAGACGCCGCATTTGGTCCCGTAGATTTCAAAACGGAAACTGTTCTTGTTCCCAGACGACACCTGGCTGACGGTGTAGGCTCCGCGGCAGCGCGGTCCGAGTTGCACCAGCACGCTGGCGAAGTCCTCGGTGTCGATACGGATCTCTTCGTAGTCGGACGGAGCCAGCGTTTTTCCGGAGAAGGTCTCCACTGAGCCCTTGGGGCGTTTTCTCGTCTTGTGGAAAGTCTGTATGTCGCCGCACAAGGAAGTGATTTTCAGGCCCGTGAGATGTTGGATCATGTCCATCCAGTGGGAGCCGATGTCGCCCACCACGCGGCTGGGGCCGTTGGCATCGGCCAGGATGCGCCAGTTGAAATCGGTGTCGTAGAGGAGCCAGTCCTGCGAGTAGGTGCCCTGCACAACCAGGATTTCGCCGAGGTCGCCGGCGGCGATCATCTGGCGCGCGTGCTGGACCACCGGGTAGTAGCGGAGGTTGTGATTGGTGGCGTGGACCAGCCCCTTGGACTCGGCCAGGTCAAGCATCTGTTTGGCTTCCGCCGAGGACATGGCGAGCGGTTTTTCGCAGAGCACATGCTTGCCGGCCTTGAGCGCGGCCGAGGTCATGGGCGCGTGCTGTGAGTTGGGGGTGCATATATGCACGGCGTCGATATCGGGGTCCTGCAGGAGCTTTTCCCAATCGTTGGTTACATAATCGATGTTGTAGGAATCTTTGAGAGGGCCCACGTCACGGCCTGGGGAGGCAGCCAAGGCGACTACTTCGACGTTGCCCAGACGGCGGACAGCTTCTGTGTGGACCTTGCCCATAAAGCCGGTCCCGAGCATGGCGGTTCTGATTTTCTTCATGGCTAACAAAGGCAATAATTTACTTGTCCTAAACGAATCAAATCGGCCAGACTGAAACAGGCGTGACAGGCCCCGGTGTCAGTCGGAATTCCCTTCGCCCGCTTCTTTTCCCTCTGCCGCTTCAATCTGGCCTCTTCTTTAAGAAACACGCGCAAAACGGAGCTGCCGCCCGCATCGGCAACTCGCGTGTTTGTGAACAGTTTGGGGGCGCGGACGGCGCACTTTGCGCTTTCAAGGAGCGCTCCTTTCGGGACGCTCAGTAGCCTGCCGGCGGCGTTGTCGAAACGCTCCCATTCGGTCTTGCCGGGTAGGTTCGGTGCCGGTACTGGTTTCATCCTGCCTCATGTTAACCCTAATTTCGGCCGCTTGTGTTCGAGAGTCGCGCCCGGATTGCTGAATTTATGTCGTGGACGGCCCTAGGGAGTCTGAAGCGTGCTGCATTTCCTGGATTATGGTCTCAGCGGCGTCTCTGGGCTCCTTTGCCGCAGTGATTGGTCTTCCAATTACAACATAGTCAGCACCCGATAGCACTGCTTGCCTCGGCGTAACTTTTCGCTTTTGATCGTCCTCTGGATATCCATCAGGGCGTATGCCGGGAGTCACAACCAGAAGGGTCTTCCCGGATAGATGCTCCGCTGCCATCTCCTTGATCCTTTGTACCTCATGGCCTGAAGCAATCACGCCGTCACAACCAGCTTCAAGTGCTTTTCTTGCCCTAAAGAGAACAAGTTCTTCAACGGAGGTTTTGCTATATCCAAGTTCTGCCAGGTCGCTTGCATCCATGCTCGTAAGTACGGTAACGGTGAACAGTTTAAGATCGCTGGAGCCGCGCCCCTCGACGGCTTTCTGGATTATGTTGCTTGATCCATGAACCGTTAGAAACGAGATGCCCAGGTCAGAGGCTCTGCCTACAGCCGTCTTTACAGTTTCCGGTATGTCATAATACTTGTAGTCTAGAAAAACCTTCTTGCGGCTGTTTACAAGTCGCGCAATCAGGTCTTCTACTCCAGGAGCGAGCTGCAAAGTTAAGCCGATCTTGAAGAAGTTCACCACTCCCTCCAGCGAGGCCACCATACGAGCTGCCTCTTGAGCACTCGACAAGTCGAGCGCCACTATTAACCTTTCACGCGCGCTATCGCTAATTCCCATTCTTGAGGGTACGCCTGAAACGAGGGCCGCCATTGAATTCACTCTCTTCTGGGGGAGGTGAATGGTAGAAGCGGAAAAATGTTTCTTGCGGGAGGGTTGACATCCACTTCATCTAGAGCACTCGAAGTACGAAAGTTCTCCATTCTATCAGCAAAGCTAGAAAGGATCAAGAATCATCTCTCTTGAATCATCTCTCTTGAATCATCTCTCTTGGTCATCTCTCTTGGAATGCCGCACCCAAGCTGCAACATCTTGTACCGCTCAAGGAAGAGAGTACAGCCTATTGTAAAGGATCTTATCATAGAACAAATCTCTCTCCGCGCAAATGATTTATTGAATCCATTGAATCCAGTCCAGCGCGGCGCTTCAACGGGTAATGAGAACCAGATGATGGCCGCGCGGCAGCCGGAGCAGCCAACCGTTCGGCGTGCGCTCGGTTTGGGGCGGGATTTGAGCTCCGTCGATCTCCAAACCCACCGGCGGATGGTCGAGGATGGCGAGCGCGCGCGAATCGCTTACGTAAGCCAGTTCCACCGTGTTTGCCGAGGCGAAGGCGGTCTTGATTTCTCCACTAAAATCGAGCACGCGAAGCGTAGGCTGGGCCGTGGCGGGTTCCACGGCATGCGCGCCCGGCGGGAGCCAGACGGTTGCGTCATCGGCGATGGGCCACGGGCGGCCATCCACCAACGCTGGACCTTTCCAGGGAAGACCGAGGCCGCGTCGCGATTCTATGGCGAGGCGCGAGCCGGCCCATTCCACACGGTCCGGGGCCGCCGCGGAGGAGGCAAGCAAGGGGAGGTCCGGGGCGAGCAGTGAGTTTTCAAAATAGAGCGCGACGCGGGGAAAGGCGCGCGAGGCCAGGTTCACCAGTTGGAACAATTCCGTGCCGGTTTGTTGTTTCGTGGGATAGACGTCCTGGTAGCGCTCCACGATGTTGATGTCGATGGCGAGCTTTTGCGGGCGTAAGGAGAGAGGCGCGTAGCGCGCGGCGATGTCGGTGTATCGTTCCGGGCCGAGGTGCCAGAGAGTGGCCGGATCCTCGATCAGGAATGTGAAGTCGTGCCGGTCCTGCAGCGGGAGCAGGCGCGCGGCGTCGGCTCCGATAAGATCGCGCATGCCAGTGTCGTAGCGGTCATCCACGTGCGTCAGGACGAGGTCGAGATGGGGGCGCGTGGCGCGAATGGTTTCCAGCCGCGCGATCCATTCCTCCTGCATGCGCCGGGCCAGATCGGCGCGCCAGTCCAGGAAAACGCGCAGCGAGGCGGCCTCGCGGCTATGGTGGCGCGGGCTGCCGGGCGAGAAGATTTCGATGGGATCGAAGCCGTGGGCCGCCGAGAACTGCGCCCGCGCGTCGGAGTTCATGGGCGTGAAGCGGGCCCCGTTCGAATGGCCTTCGAGTGATTCGAAGTACAGCTCGGCCAGGTTCACTCCATCCCAGTCGAAGTTTTGGAGGAGGCTGCGAACTCCTTGCTCCACCAGCCCGGCGGCGGCCGGATTCTGGAGGTTCATGAGCTTGCGCCAGTCCAGGTGCGCGTCCTGGCCAAGGGCGGTTTTTTCGCGCCACTCGGGATGATCCTGCCAGAACTGCTCGGAGACGTGCGGAAGTTCCAACCACGCGTAAACAAGGATGGACTGGCGGTGGCAGGCCTCGATAAGGGCTTTCAGGTACGCCGCGCGCTCCGGATTAGGGCCGAAGAAATGCCATGCGGCGACGTGCAGGGCGGCGATGCCCGATTTACGCCACCGCGCGGCAAAGTAGTCCATGTCTACGCGGCTGCGGTAGGAGGCATCGAAGAAGGCCCAGAGGCGCCGCGAGCGGAAGGGCGGCTGCATGCCGAGCCCGGTGAGCGCCTGTGTGAGATAGGGAAACCTCTCATGACCTTTCGGGCCGGGCGGAGCGGCCACCCAGAGCACTGCGCCCGCGCCCTGTTTGAGTCCGGCCACCAGCGGCGCGCCGCGCCAGCGTTCCCGCGTGAAGATACGCGCGGTGGCTGGGACATGGAAGTCTTCCAGGTCGAGCACTTTTTCCCAGATGATGCCCAGTTTCGGATTGTGTGTGTCCATCAGGTTGCGGACCGCTTGGGGCCGCTCGCCTTTGGAGACGAAGCCGAACTCGCGGGCGAGCGCCGAGCCGCCTTCCAGGATCACGATTGCGCCTTGTTCGACGCGTTCGCGCCAGCCCTTGGGATCTGGTGTTGCGGAAGCCGTGACTACGTAGATGACGCCGCTGCCTTCCGCGCCGCCGGTAGAGAGCCCGATGGAAGAGAGAATGGCCGGCCAGGAACCGGGAGCATCGCCGGCGATCTGGTAGTGGAAATAGGGCCGCTGGGCCGGGGCAGTCTCGATGCGCTCCGCGGCGAGAGGGGCAATGGAGAGGAGTAGGAAAAACTTAGCGTGAGAGTGCATACCAGAATCCGGCGCGAATGTCGTAGTAGTTCGGCTTACGCGGGTTGCCGTGGTTGATCGTGTGAGCGCCGCGCAGTACGTCGACGCTGAAGACCATCGCTTGCGGCAGAAAGTTCCAGCGGAGGCGGACGCCGGGACCGGTTTCGGCGAAGTTGGCCCAAAACTGTTGCTTGGTGTCGGCCGTCACGTTGGCGTTCCAGTAAAGTTGCGTACGCATGCCCGCAACTTCTTCAAGCTGCGGGAGCGTATATCCGAACTTGTTTTGCGTGTAGA
This sequence comes from Terriglobia bacterium, assembly GCA_016650235.1. Lineage (GTDB taxonomy): Bacteria > Acidobacteriota > Terriglobia > Bryobacterales > Bryobacteraceae > VFZE01. Next base: position 3,636 of record JAENWC010000117.1, on the reverse strand, counting down.
AGAGAGTGCTGTGATCGAAGCGGCTGACGTAGACGGCGTCTTCGTGGTTCTCAAAGAATGCGCCGGGTTTAGAAGCGCCGAGCAGATGGCCGAAGGCACGGCTGAAGCTGACCCCGCCCCGGAAGTCGGGCCCGGTGCGGCTTTGGCCGGCTTGCGCCCGATAGCTGAATGACTGGCCGGTCTCCACCCAGCCCATGAGTCCTTTGTAATAGGGCGAGGCGATTCCTCCGCCCAGAATGACCGCCTTCTCAGAAAGGTATTGCGGGTAGGGCTGCCCCACGGCGCCGCGCGTGTCGCCGACAAACCGCATCGAGACGTAGGGGCGTATGGGCAGCGAGCCGGCGCGGAATTCGGTCTTCATTTGGCCATAGGCGAACACGTCGTGCCAGCGCGAGGAGTAGAACGGCAGAAGCCAGGCGGTGGTGCGCGTGTTCTTGAATTGTGGTTCCAGGTTCGAGTGTGCGCGGTGGGCCTCGGCGGCGATGGTGGGATCCGGGCTGCGGCGCGCCAGCGCGAACCAGTCGACAGCTTCGCGATCCTTCCGCAACATGTTGTTGGTGTAGCCGAGCTTCAGCATCACGTCGAAGTCAAGCGGGTCCGCTTCATGGGCGATGGTGAGGTACTTGAGCGCGTCGTTCAAGTAGCCGGCTTTGTAGCTGCGGTCGGCCAGCTCGCGCGCCTCTTCCGAGATTTGCCGGCGCGGAACTTCGGGGCGCTGCCGGAGTTGTTTGGGCAAGACAAGCGCGGTGCGGACGCGGTCTTCCAGTTCGTCCCCTTTTTCAGCTTTGAGAATGATCTGAAGTAAAGCGGCGCCGCCGGCGGCGTCTTTGCGTTGCAGGTGCAGGAAGCCGAGTTGAGCCGTGCTGAGCAGGTCCTCGGGTGCGGATTCGACAATGCGTTGGAACTCGGTTTCCGCTTCGTCCTTCTTTCCCATTTCAAGTAATAGATAGGCAAGTTCGCGCCGGAGTTCGACGTTGGCCGGGTCCAGTTGCAGGGCGAGGCGGAATTCGTAGACGTAGGGGTAGCGGGATCCGAGAAGTTGACGCGCCTCTTCAGCCACGCGAGGTTGTGCGCCGCGGCTGGCCGCGAGCAGCGCTGCGTAGGACTCTTCCCGGTTGCCGAGTTCCTTCCAGACGCGGCCGAGGTCGAGCAGCAGCGCGCGTTCCGACGGTTTGAGACGCCAGGCGGCCTCGTAATGCTTGGCGGCGAGGGCCCAGTTACTGCGCTGCTCAGCGATGCGTGCCAGTTCCCGATGGGCGCTGAAGTTGTCCGGCTCCAGGCGCAGGGCTTCGCTCCAGCGGGCAATGCCCTGTGCGAGCGGGTCGTCTATGTTGTGGAAGGCCTGTTCCGCGGTGACGCGGGAGGCCGGATCGCCCGTCTGCCGGACGCGGTCAAATATCAGGCGGGCGATCCGGGATTGGCCGGTCTCATGGCACAGGAAAGCGTATTCGAGCTCTACATGATGATCGGCGGGGTCGAGCTTCATGGCTTCGGCGAACTGGTTGCGAGCCTCTTCGGGCTGCCCCACCTTGAGCAAGGTGTAGGCGAGGTCCTTCCGGATCGCGGCGCGGTCTGGCGCGAGGGCGATCGCTTGGCGAAAACTGCCGATGGCGGCCTCATAGTTTGCGTTCTTGAGTTCCTGGTAGGCTTTGCCGAGAATGGCGTAGGCTGGGTCGGGCGACTGGGCTTTCAGCGTCCCTATGAGGAGCGCGTATATAAGGAGAGCGTTTTTCACGGTACCTCCCTGGCGGGATTCATGGAGGTAGTGCGGGATAGGCGGTCAGAATCGCAGGGAAGATTGTCCCTTAAAACTCGAAGCGCAGGCCCAAGGTGAGCATCCTGTTGTTTTTTGCGCGCGTGATGGCGCCGCCGCTGATGATGTCGATGCGTGTTTCCGGTAGGTTGAAGTTGGGATGGTTGGGGAGGTTCTGCGATTCCAGGCGGAACTGGAGAGCTTTGGATTCGTCGAAGCGGAAGCGGCGCGAGATACCCACGTTGATGTTAACGGTCCCGGGTCCGTCGAGGATGTTGCGGCCCGAGGAGCCGAATCGATAAGCGCCGAGCGGGACGGCGGAAAAGACCGTGCGGTCGAACCACTGGTCCACGGTCGGGTTTGGCAGCGTACCCTTTCCGAGGCGGTCCGGGCGGCTGGCTCCGCCGTTGTTGTAGTCGAAGGTGCCGAGGCGCGGGGTGAAGGGAGGACCTGTGTATATGGTGCTGGTGGCCGAGACTTGCCAGTTTCTGGCCAGAAGATGCCGCGAGTAGTTGGGCGCCCAGACCGCGAGTCCGGTGAACGAGTGGCCGATATCGAAATCCGACCGGCCGCGTTCGCCTTTCAGGTTTCTCGAATCCTGCGCATTGGCGAAGTTGTACTGTATGGTTCCGCCGGTGTTGGAGCTTTCGTCGATGGACTTGGCGTACACGTAGGAGGCGCGCACGGTGAGTTGCCTGGAGAAGCGGCGGCGGATGGTGACCGCGCCCGAGGTGTAGATGGAGTTAGAACCGTCGGAAATAATCTGTATGGAAGTGAAGCCGGCGTAAGGCCTGATTTGGCGGAGTTCCACTTCGCGGTTGGGCTGGTTGATGTCGTAGCGGCGTTGGAGATGTGTACCCTTGGACCCGGCGTAGGCCACTTCCAGAACGGTGCTGTTGGCGATCTCGCGTTCAAAAGTGAGGCTCCAGGATTGCAGGTATTGCGATTGCGGCGAGACTGACTCCTGACCATTGGTGCTGGTCACGCCGCCCGGCGCATTGCGTCTGGATCCCGGGAATGGATTGGATGCGGTGACCAGCGTTGGATCGTTGCCGCTCACAGAAAACGTTTCGTTGATCGAAAAAGGATAGGTGTCGGCGTACTCATCCATGCGGTAGAGAGAACTGGAGCCATAGAAGATGCCGTATCCTCCGCGCAGAACCGACTTGGTGTTGCCGAACAAACGCCAGGCAAAGCCGAGACGCGGTCCGAGGTTGGTGTAGTCGGTTTTTGTGATGGTGGGCGGCAGGCCCACATCGGCAGCCATGGTCACGTACTGCGATCCGACGATCTTGATGCGCTCGTCGAATTCCTGTTGGGAAAGCGTTCCGGTTCCGGAAATGACGGCTTTGCCGAGTGCGGGCATGAACATCGCCCAGGCTCCGTATTTTTCACGCGGCTGTTTCATGAGCTCGTAGCGCACGCCGAGGTTGAGCGTGAGCGTGGGGGTGATTTTCCAGTCGTCCTGGACGTAGGCCGAGTAGTTCGAGACCAGGTGATAAGGCCCGGCGGCATCGAGCTGGCGGCGTGAACTGCTGGGCCAGCCAAGCAGCATGTCGGCCATGGTCTCGCGCGTGAAACGGCCGTTGAAGGTGAGCCGCCCGCGCGTGTCGCCGTAGTTGCGCGAGAAATACTGCATGCGGAGGAAGTCGCCGCCGAACTTGATGGTGTGGGCGGAGTGAATCTTGGTGGCGGCGGCGGTGTATTGATAGTTATTGAAGACCCAGACCTTCGGCAGATCATAGGCGGGGCCGAGCATCATGTAGCCGGTCGCTTCAAATTGCGGCAGGCCGCGGGCAGTTGGATTGGTGGTTCCGCCGGGGAAGCCGATCTCCGCCGCCCAGTCCTTTTCTTCACTGTAGGGCCAGCGTTGATCATTGGTC